>NZ_CP007212.1:955393-1273858 GCF_001411805.1 Burkholderia plantarii
TTCCATCATGTCCAGCTGGCCGTGTCCATCGAGCAGGGGCGCCGGTGGCTTCGGCAGCGGCGCCGCGCGGCGCAGCGATTGCAGCGCGATCGCCTCGGCCCCGTCGTCGCCGTTGCTGCGATAGACCGAGGAGCGCAGCAGCCGGCCGTCGCGATCGACCGTGAAGGCGACCACCACGAGCGAGCGCAGCATCGCCTGCGGCGTGCCGTGAAGGACGCTCGAGGCGTTCGCGTCGAGAATCCGTTGCGCGACCGCGTCGCGATATTGGGCCTGTGTTGTGCCGCCCGCGGCCGGAGAGGACGGCAGCACCAGCGCGCGCTGCGGCAGCGTGATCGTGCAGCCGGCGACGACGAGCGCGCCGGCGAGCCACGCGGCGAGGCGTGCAAGGCGTGCGAGCGCCCGAGGCGAAGCAGGGCGGAGTGTTGGCGACATGGCGGCGGCCGTCCGGGAGCGATCGGGTCGTCTCCAGCATAGCCCGCACGCCGGAGAAAACCATCAGGAGAAACGATCGCGAGGGGGCCGCCGCGAATTACCTGCGGCGGTCAATCACGCCTTCGCCATCACCGTGAATATGAGCATGTCGTGGTAATTGCCGCCCTTCGAGGCCGGCTCGACGAAGATCCGGGATGTCGGCTAGAAACACATGTTGCCGGGCGGGTCCAGGCGGATGGCGGATTGGCTCAGGTTCGGCAGGGTGATGACGGTTTTCCCGTCGTCCAGCGCCAGGCTGTACGGCACCATCTGCGACGCATCGGCCAGATTTCTCAGCCGAGAGCGATTTTCGGCAAGGCCGTTCAGATTGCCTGCGTTGGGTGATCGACTGTGTTGCCGTCCGGGGGATCTTGCGATTGTCACGCGATGCCGGGTGCCCGAGCGTATCGGGCTGATCGTTCGAGTCGTGGAGAGATGTTTCGAGGACGGCTACGACTGGGTCACGGACATCCAGGGGCCTGGGACCAAAGGTCGAGACGTGCATACCGGCGCGATTTGCATCTGCTCGGAGATGCTGGCTAGAGACGAAAGTCTCACTCCTATCCGCGGCGAGCCGCTGGCCGACAGCGAGTCGGTCAGCCGAACCAGGCCGGCGCCGGTCGCGTGACCGGCCGTGCAGAAGCGCGCGAGCCCTCGGCCACGCCGAGGGCTTTCTCATTGGTGCTGCGGGGAATGAGGGAGCCCCGTCTGAGTAACGTACCTCGCACGCTGCCGGGGCGGGATGGTTTTAACGTCCGGGGCTCGTGCCCGCCGTTTGAGTAAGGTACCTCCCGCTGCCAGGGCGGGCTAGTTTGAACCTCCGACGTGCAACGCAGATTGTAGCGGCGCCAGTGCGTTGCGCAAGACGGTCACGTTGTTCCTACGTTGAAGAAATTGAAATCAAGGGTCGATCAACGTATCTTTGTCGGGATCTTCGGTGATCGTTTCGAGGCCAGCCCCGCGCACGCCGTTGCCGCCAGTAATCACGAATCGGCTTTGAGTTCGATGAAGTACAAACCTGCCGGCAACTTCTTCACCTTGTCGTCCCGGTTGATGAAGTAGCGCCGGTAGTCACGCCGGTGCATTTCCGCATGCAGCGTTTTGTACTCGTCAGCGTCAGGAGAGTGCTCTTCGGTCCGCGCATCGTCTTTGTGCAGCACGACGCGAGCGGTCAGCGTGAAGGTCGGCATTTCGGCCTCCTAGTGGCAGAAATACGACTTTTGTTTAGGGTGGGTTGCTTGGCGGGTATCGCCGGTTGGTCTCCAGGAAAGCCTTGTCAGATAAGGCTTTCTGGCGGAAGCGGTGAGATTCGAACTCACGGACGGTTGCCCGTCGCCGGTTTTCAAGACCGGTGCCTTAAACCACTCGGCCACGCTTCCACGGCCGGCATTGTAACCGAAATGCCGGCGCTGTCCGCCCCCGGCACCGGTTCCTTTTAACGTTCCTTACGCCGGGCGAACATCCCGCGCGATTCACGCTTCGTCGTCGCGCAGGAACAGTTCCTGGAGATCGTTGAGAAAGCGCTGGCCGAGCGGCGTCGGCGAGATCCGTTCGAAGTCGCGCTGGATCAGCCCGCGCCGTTCCGCTTCCACCAGCGCCGACTCGATCGTCGAGAACGGCAGCCCGGTGCGCTCGGCATAGCTCGCCACCGGGAACCCCTCCACCAGCCGCAGCGTGTTCAGCATGAATTCGAACGGCAGATCGCGCGGCCCCACCTCGCGCTCTTCCTGCACCGGCGTGCCGGCCATCGCCTGCTCGATGAACGTGGCCGGATGCTTGTAGCGCGCCTGCCGCAGGATCCGGTTCGGGAGCGACAGCTTCGTATGCGCGCCCGCGCCGATGCCGAGATAGTCGCCGAAGCGCCAGTAATTGAGGTTGTGCCTGCACTGGCGGTGCGGCTGCGCATAGGCCGACACCTCGTAGCGCCCGTAGCCGGCCTCGGCCGTGCGCTCGTGGATCCAGTCCTGCATGTCGGCCGACGCGTCGTCGTCGGGCACCGCCGGCGGGAACTTCGCGAACGTCGTGTTCGGTTCGAGCGTCAGGTGATAGAGCGACAGGTGCGGCGGCGCGTAGGCGAGCGCGGTCTCGATGTCGGCGCGGCATTCGTCGAGGCTCTGGTTCGGCAGCGCGAACATCAGGTCGAGATTGAAATTGTCGAATGTGTTCGCGGCGATCTCGACGGCCGCGCGCGCCTGCGCGGTGTCGTGGATGCGGCCGAGCGCCTTCAGATGACCTTCGTTGAAGCTCTGGATGCCGATCGACAGCCGGTTCACGCCGCTCGCGCGGAACTGCGCGAACTTGGCGGCCTCGAACGTGCCCGGGTTGGCCTCGAGCGTGATCTCGGCATCGGCGTCGAGCGGCAGCAGCGCGCGCACGTCGGACAGCAGCCGGTCGAGCCCGCCCGCCGACAGCAGGCTCGGCGTGCCGCCGCCGATGAAGATGGTATGCACCTGACGGCCCCAGACGAACGGCAGCGCCTGTTCGAGGTCGGCGCGCAGCGCGTCGAGGTATTCCTTCTCGGGAAACCGCTCGCCCTTCCATTCATGCGAGTTGAAATCGCAGTACGGGCACTTGCGCACGCACCACGGGAAATGGACGTAGAGCGCGAGCGGCGGCAGCGAGGTGAGGCGGATCCTGCCCGGCGACGCGAACGTCGCGACGATCCGTTGCCCGGTGTCGGCGGCCTGGCTCACGCGTCTTCTCCGAGGCGCGCGAGCAGCGCGCGCAGCGCGATCGCACGATGGCTGATGTCGTTCTTCGCGGCCGGCTCGAGTTCGGCGACGGTCGCGTCCAGCGTCGGCAGCAGGAAATGCGGATCGTAGCCGAAGCCGTTCGCGCCGCGCGGCGTGTCGATCACCTCGCCCTGCCAGCGGCCTTCGGCGAACAACGGCTCGGGATCGTCGGGATGTCGAACCAGTGCGAGCACGCAGTAATAATAGGCGCGCCGGTCGTCTACGCCCCGCAGTTGCGCGACCAGATGCGCATTGTTGGCCGCGTCGCTCTTTTCCAGCCCGGCGAGCTGCGCGTAGCGCGCCGAATGCACGCCGGGCGCGCCGCGCAGCGCACGCACGCAGAGGCCCGAATCGTCGGCGATCGCGGGCAGGCCGGTCGCGCGCGAGGCGTGGCGCGCCTTGGTCAGCGCGTTCTCGATGAAGGTCAGGTACGGCTCCTCGGCTTCGTGTACGTCGAGCTTGCCCTGCGGGACGATCTCGATGCCGACCGTCTCGAACAGCGCCGCGAATTCACGCAGCTTGCCGGCGTTGTTCGAGGCAAGCACGATGCGCGTGAGCGGCGCGGGTTCGCCGCCGCGTGCCGGGTCGATGTGGTCGCTCATGTCACGCTTCCCGCGCCGCTTTCTGCAGCGCGATCAGTTCGCCGATGCCCTTCTGCGCGAGGTCGAGCAGCGCGTTCATCTCGGCGCGCGTGAACGGCGCGCCCTCGGCCGTGCCCTGCACCTCGACGAGGCCGCCCGCGCCCGTCATCACGACGTTCATGTCGGTGTCGCAGCGCGAATCCTCGGCGTAGTCGAGATCGAGCAGCGGCGTGCCTTGGTAGACGCCCACCGAGATCGCGGCGACCGAATCGTTGATCGGCGAGCGTTCGAGCTTGCCGGCGGCGACGAGCTTCTCGATCGCGTCCTGCACGGCGACGAACGCGCCGGTGATGCTGGCCGTGCGCGTGCCGCCGTCGGCCTGGATCACGTCGCAGTCGATATGGATGGTGCGCGGGCCGAGCTGTTCGAGATCGACCACGGCGCGCAGCGCGCGGCCGATCAGGCGCTGGATCTCCTGGGTGCGGCCGGTCTGCTTGCCGCGCGCGGCCTCGCGGTCGCTGCGCGTGTGGGTGGCGCGCGGCAGCATGCCGTATTCGGCGGTGAGCCAGCCCTGACCGCGGTCGCGCAGGAACTCGGGCACGCGCTCGGCCACGCTGGCCGTGCAGATCACCTTGGTGTCGCCGAATTCGACGAGCACCGATCCTTCGGCATGCTTCGTGTATTGGCGGGTCAGGCGCACCTCGCGGAGCTGGTCGGCTTGGCGGCCGCTCGGGCGCAGGGAGGGATTCGTCATGGTGGGGTGGGGCATCCGGAGGGAAACCGCGATTTTACCGCGCAAGGCCGCCGCGCATCGGTCGCGCTCGCGCGGCGCATGGCGGGCGCGCGTGCGCGGGTACCCGCGGGCGGGGGCGTCGTCAAAAATGGGATAATGCGGGTTTCGCGCCCCGTGCTTCGACCGCGCCGGGCGCCTCTGGAATCCCGGGCCATTGCGGCCCATTCACCGGCGAGACCAACCATGATCTACAGCATGACGGGCTACGCGAGCGCGACGCGCGAACTCGTGGCCACTTCGGGCAATGGCACCACCAGCGTGTCGGTCGAACTGCGCACGGTGAATTCGCGCTTCCTGGACCTCAATTTCCGGATGCCGGACGACGTGCGTGTCTGCGAACCGGCGCTGCGCGAGATGTTGATGAACAAGCTCTCGCGCGGCAAGGTCGACGTGCGCATCAACCTGCAGCGCAGCGAGCAGACCGCCCAGGCGGGCGCGCTGAACGGCACCGCGCTCGGCCAGCTCGCCGAGCTCGAGCGCTCGGTGCTCGACGCGTTCCCCGGCGCGGGCCGGCTGCGCGCGGGTGAGATCCTGCGCTGGCCCGGCGTGCTCGCCGAGAGCGGCGTGTCGGCCGAGGCGCTGCGCGACGCGGTGCTGGCCTGTGGCAAGGAAGCGATCGGCGAACTCGTGGTGGTGCGCTCGCGCGAAGGCGCGCAACTGGCCACGATGCTGCTCGCGAACGCCACCGAGATGGAGGCGATCGTCGCGCGCATCACGCCGCTCGTGCCGGAGCTGATCACGAAACACCAGCAGAAGATCGTCGAACGCCTGCAGGAAGCGCTCGGCATCGCGGCGCCCGAGGGCGCGCAGACGGTGGTCACGCGCGAGGAAGCGGCGGAGCGGATCCGTCAGGAAGTGACGATGTACGGCATCCGCATCGACATCGCGGAAGAGCTGTCGCGGCTGACCGCGCATCTGAACGAGACGCGCCACGTGATCGAGAAGGGCGGGCGCGTGGGCAAGCGGCTCGACTTCATGATGCAGGAACTGAACCGCGAGGCGAACACGCTCGGCTCGAAGGCCGCGGCCAAGGAGCTGGCCGATGCGTCGATGGCGCTCAAGCTGCTGATCGAGCAGATGCGCGAGCAAGTGCAAAACCTGGAGTAAGGCAAGATGACCGAATCGAACCGAGACGCGCACGCGCTGCATGCCGGCGCGTATCCCGGCAACCTGTTCATGGTGGTGGCGCCGTCGGGCGCGGGCAAGTCGACGCTCGTGAACGCGCTGCTCGCCAAGGACGACGAGATCCGCCTGTCGATCTCGTACACGACGCGCAAGCCGCGTCCGGGCGAGCAGGACGGCGAACACTATCACTTCACGAGCGTCGAGGATTTCCGCACGCGCCACGCGGCGCATGAATTCCTCGAAAGCGCCGAGGTGCATGGCAACTACTACGGCACCTCGCGCGTCTGGATCGAGGAGCAGATGGCGAGCGGGCGCGACGTGCTGCTCGAGATCGACTGGCAGGGCGCGCAGCAGGTCAAGAAGCAGTTCCGCAACGCGGTCGGCATCTTCATCCTGCCTCCCTCGCTCGCGGCGCTCGAGGAGCGTCTGAAGAAACGCGGCCAGGACGAGCCGAACGTGATTACGCGGCGGCTGCTGGCGGCCGGCAGCGAGATCGCACACGCCTCCGAGGCCGAGTACGTGGTGATCAACGAACACTTCGACACGGCGCTCGCCGAGCTGCAGCGCATCGTGGCCGCCACGCGGCTGCGCTTCGCTTCGCAATACGCACGCCACGCCGAGCTTTTCATCGAGCTCGGCATCCATCTCCCGCACGCCGAGTGAAGGCGAGGGATGAGGGACATAAGGTAGAATAGGCAACATATTCAGAAGGAACACCAACATGGCTCGCATTACCGTCGAAGACTGCCTGAAGCAAATCCCGAATCGCTTCGAACTGGCGCTCGCCGCCACCTACCGCGCGCGGCAGCTCGCGCAAGGCCATACGCCGAAGATCGAAAGCCGCGACAAGCCCACCGTGGTTGCGCTGCGCGAGATCGCGGCGGGCCAGGTCGGCATCGAGATGCTGAAGAAAGTGCCGGTTTAAGGCACACTCGGTCACTCGAGTCATGTAGTCCCGCGCAACCCGACGTGCCAACCTGAGGAGGCGAATATGAGCAACTCACCATCGTCCGCCTCCGCGGAAACCGGCCCGGCCGAAAGCACGGAAGCGACGGTCACCTCGCCGGCGCGGCAGTACATCGATGCGGTCCTCGAACAGTCGTTTCGCCATCTGTTCGGGCCGACCGCCACTCCGGAGCAACCTCGCAAGCACGGCGTCGTTTCGATCGCGAAACTGACGGCCGCGCTTGCCGAGTATCTGCCCCCGGAGGAGATCAAGGAGGTGAAGGCGGCGTTCCACTTCAGTGACGAAGCCCACCTCGGTCAATATCGCCAGAGCGGCGAACCCTACATTACCCATCCCGTCGCCGTCGCCGAAATCTGCGCCGGCTGGAAGCTCGACGCGCAGGCGGTGATGGCCGCGCTGCTGCACGACGTGATGGAAGACCAGGGCGTCATGAAGAGCGAGCTCGCCGAGCGCTTCGGTCCGAAGGTGGCCGAGCTCGTCGACGGGCTGTCCAAGCTCGACAAGATGGAGTTCCGCAGCCGCGAGGAAGCGCAGGCGGAAAACTTCCGCAAGATGCTGCTCGCGATGGCGCGCGACGTGCGCGTGATCCTCGTTAAGCTGGCCGACCGTCTGCACAACATGCGCACGCTCGGCGCGGTGCCGATGGAGAAGCGCCGCCGTGTGGCGCGCGAGACGCTCGACATCTACGCGCCGATCGCGCACCGGCTCGGCCTGAACAACACCTATCGCGAACTGCAGGAGATGAGCTTCGCGAACTTCAACCCGCATCGCTACGCAACGCTCGAGAAGGCCGTGAAGGCCGCGCGCGGCAACCGCCGCGAAGTGGTCGGCAAGATCCTCGAGGCCGCGCAGCGCACGGTGGTGGACGCGAAGCTCGACGCCGAGATCACCGGCCGCGAGAAGACCATCTACAGCATCTACCGCAAGATGCGCGACAAGCAATTGTCGTTCTCGCAGGTGCTCGACGTGTATGGCTTCCGCGTGGTGGTCGAGCATCCGCTCGAGTGCTACACCTGCATCGGTGCGCTGCATGCGCTCTACAAGCCCGTGCCGGGCAAGTTCAAGGACTACATCGCGATCCCGAAGGTGAACGGCTACCAGTCGCTGCACACCACCGTGGTCGGCCCGTTCGGCGCGCCGATCGAGTTCCAGGTCCGCACCCGCAAGATGCACGAGATCGCCGAGGCCGGCGTGGCCGCGCACTGGCTCTACAAGAACGGCGGCGCCGATCTCAACGACGTGCAGATGCGCGCGCACCAGTGGCTCAAGTCGCTGCTCGACATCCAGAGCGAGGCGGGCGACTCGAGCGAGTTCCTCGAACACGTCAAGATCGACCTGTTCCCGGACGCCGTCTACGTGTTTACGCCGAAGTCGAAGATCATGGCGCTGCCGCGCGGCGCGACGGCGCTCGACTTCGCCTACGCCGTGCATAGCGATCTCGGCAACCAGTGCGTGGCCGTGAAGATCAACAACGAGTTGCTGCCGCTGCGCACCGAGCTCAAGAGCGGCGACATCGTCGAGGTGATCACGGCACCGTACTCGAAGCCGAATCCGGTCTGGCTCGGCTTCGTGCGCACCGGCAAGGCGCGTTCGGCGATCCGCCACTATCTGAAGACGATGCGCCTGAATGAATCGGTGCAGTTGGGCGAGCGGCTCGTCGACCAGAGCCTCAAGGGCTACGGTCTCGCGCTGGCCGACGTGCAGCCCGACGTGTGGGAAAAGCTCGTGCAGTGGACCGGCAACAAGAGCCGTCAGGAGATCTTCGCGGACATCGGCCTCGGCCGGCGCGTGCCGGCGGTGATGGCCAAGCGCATCGAGGTGCTGATGAGCGGGCGGGACGCCGACGACGACATGCCGCGTGCCGACCGTCCGGCGCACAACGCGCCGCCCGTCGCGATCACCGGCACCGAGGGCATGTCGGTGCAGCTCTCGGCCTGCTGCCGGCCGATTCCGGGCGACAGCATCATGGGCTACATCGGCATCGGTCTGGGCATGGCGATCCATACGACGGATTGCCGGGTGGCGCAGCGCATCCACCGGCGCGATCCGGGCCGCTGGATCGACGTCGCCTGGGCGCCGCAGCCGGGCCGCCTGTTCGACGTGACGGTGAAGGTGCTGGTGAAGAACACCAAGGGCATCTTCGCGCGCGTCGCGGCCGACATCACCTCGGCCGACGCGAACATCGTCCACATCGCGATGGACGAGGATCTGGCGCACGAATCGACGGTGCTGCGCTTCGTGATCCAGGTGAGCGACCGCGTCCATCTCGCGAACGTGATGCGGCGCGTGCGGACCAACCCGGACGTGATGCGGATCATGCGCGAGCGTTCGAGCGACGACACGGCCCATACGCGCCACGACGGCGGGATGCGGATCGACCGCGAGCGGCAGGACTACTGACGGGCCGGCGGCGCAGGGCGTCGCCCTGGAAAAGCGGCACGCGCGAAAGCGGCGTGCCGCTTTTTTTCATGACGGGGAGCGGGCGATGCCGATGCGGTTGCATCGGGCGTGCGAATTGGACCGACAAAACAAAAGGGCCTTCCCGGAGGAAGGCCCTTCAAAAGATGGCGCGGCTGGCAGGATTCGAACCCACGACCCCTTGGTTCGTAGCCAAGTACTCTATCCAACTGAGCTACAGCCGCACGCAAAACGATACTGCATCGTACTGCCGGGAGATCCCGTAGGACAACCCGTTAAAAAATGGCGCGGCTGGCAGGATTCGAACCCACGACCCCTTGGTTCGTAGCCAAGTACTCTATCCAACTGAGCTACAGCCGCACGCAGAAGTGAGATTATAGCAAGGTTTTTTGAAAAGGGAAGTGTTTGACGCCGATTTCTTCAGGAAGGCCATTCGTGTACCCTTGGGGCATCTCATGGGTAGTCTGGAACGGAATGAACAAGGCGTTTGTGAAGGAGTCGGACGGCGACGATGACGAGCTCGATGCGGCCTTGCCGCCGATTCCGCCCGGTGCGAAGAACTACATCACGCCGGCCGGTCACAAGCGGCTGCGCGACGAGCTGCTGCACCTGATCGACGAGGAGCGTCCCGAGGTGGTCAAGCTGGTGTCGTGGGCCGCCTCGAACGGCGACCGCTCCGAGAACGGCGATTACATCTACGGCAAGCGCAGGCTGCGCGAGATCGACCGGCGGATCCGCTTCCTGACCAAGCGGCTCGATCTGGCCGAGGTGGTCGACGCGAGCCGGCAGGAGAGTGCCGACCAGGTGTTCTTCGGCGCGACCGTCGATTACGCGACCGAGGACGGCGACGAGCACACCATCACGATCGTCGGCGTCGACGAGGTCGACCTGGATCGCGGCCACGTCAGCTGGGTCTCGCCGATCGCGCGCGCGCTGCTGAAGGCGCGCATCGGCGACACGGTCACGCTTGTGACGCCGGGCGGCCCGCAGCCCGTGGACGTGCTCGACGTCCGTTACCCGGCGCCCGCCGCGTAGCAGCCCGTCGCCGACTACACCGGCAATCTCGTCGCCTCGCCCGAAAACAAAAAAAGCGCCCCAAGGGGCGCTTTTGTCATGATCGCCGCCGGATTGCCGCGGCGCGTCAGGACGCGGTCGATCAGAAGCGGTGACGCAGGCCGGCCGTGACGGCGATCTGCTTGTTCGTCGACGAAGCGCCGCCGAGACCGTTCACATAGGCACCGATCGCCAGGCCGTCGTTGCTGACGTGCTGGTATTCGCCCTGCAGGTAGACGTCGGTGCGCTTGGACAGTGCATACGAGGTCTGCAGGTTGAACTGGTTCCAGCCCGGGTGACGGCCGTCGAGGAAGCCGGCCGTGTACGTCCAGGAACCGGCGACCGACAGGGCCGGCGTCAGCGCGTAGCGGGCGTTGACTTCGTAGTTGTTGAAGCGCGCGAAGGTGCCGTCCAGCGCAAGGCCGGTCGACACGCCCGACGGGCTGGCCGCGATGCCGAGCGCGCGGTTCACGCGCGTCTGCGTGAACACGAAGCCCGCCGTGGCCGGACCGAACGTGTAGGTCAGACCGCCGCCGAACACGCGCTGGCGCTTGCCGACGAACGTGTTGTCGCCCGCCACCGCGCCGCCCGTGTTCGACAGCGTCGCCGACGTGAGGCCGGTGATGTTGTTGTCGAGCTGCAGGTAGCCGGCCGCGATGTTGAAGCCGAGATACGAGTACGACACGCCGCCGCTGAACGCACGGTTGTTCGAGAACTGGTCGCTGTTCGAGAAGCCGTACAAGCCACCGAACTTCAGGCCGCCGTAGTTGACGCTCGTGTACTTGACCGAGTTGTTGATCCGGAACGAGTTGTTCAGGTTGTCGTTGTCGAACGGGTGGGCGAACTGCGTGCCGCCGTACTGCGTGCCCGTCAGCGACAGCGGGGCCAGGAAGTCGACGACGCTGTCGTACTGGCGGCCGAGCGTGACCGAACCGAACTGGTTGTGGCCAAGGCCGACGTAAGCCTGGCGGCCGAATTCGCGGCTGTTCTGCTTGAGCGTGCCGTTGTTGATGCCGAAACCGTTTTCGAGCACGAAGATCGCCTTCAGGCCGCCGCCCAGGTCTTCATTGCCACGCAGGCCCCAGCGGCTACCGTTGATCGAGCCGCTCGTTTCCGACCATGAACTGTGGCCGCCCTGGTTGTTCGTATAAGTGATGCCGGCGTCGATCAGGCCGTACAGCGTCACGCTGCTCTGAGCGTGTGCGGCCGTTGCGAAGACGCCCGAGAGCGCGGCCACGAGTAGAGTCTTTTTCATTGTTTCGTCTCCATCAGGAGGAGGAACGGGTCCCCCGCAATTCGGGATAGTCGGCCAGCACCGGGTGGGGCGTAGTGTGGCGTGATAGGGGTGGCGCCACAGGGCGCCGCAAATCTCCAAACCCGAGCGCAGTGTAAGAGGGAGCCGGCCGTGTTCGTGGCTCGCACTTTAAGCAATAATGAATTTAAGTTTCGGAAATGATCGGAAATCGCCCGGAAACCTTTGTCAGGCAAGGGAAAGCGCCGTTCGGTGAGATTTGATCGGGATCGCGAATGGTCGTCCGCCGTTGCGCGGCGGCGACAAAAGGGAGCAGGGAAGCGGGGCGGATCGGGAACGTGGGAAGTGCGGAGGATTGTTGAGTCTTCGACAATAGACGTTTGTGAGGACCACCGCTAATGCTGCACGGCGCAATCGTTATACTGGTGTCTCTGCTTTCCGAAGCAGACTTTTTCGTTGACGGAAAAGATCTCCAAACCTTTGTCGGCGCGACTTCCCAGTCGCGCTTTTTTTTGCTTTTTCCGTCTTTTCTCGATGGCGCGCCGGCCGGGTTCAGCCGCGGCGGCGCTGTTTCGTCGGTTTTGCGTCCGTGACTTCGCGTGCCGACGGCATGCCGGCCGGCTGCGCCCAGTCTTCCATCACATAATGGCGTGCATCGAGTGGCGAGGCGAGCAGGTTCTGCCAGTGGTCGCCATGCCAGGTCGTGTCGAATTCGGCATCGAGTGCGTAGATCGTGGGCACCGCCTTGATCTTTTTATGGCGGCGCAGCATGCCGAGTCGGTGCGCGAAACGTTTGAATCTGTCGAGCAGCATATCCGCCCCCTTGTACACGGCCTGATTCAGCATCGCAAAACCGGCTGTCCACGACAACCCGGACAAATACCAAGTAATCGCTATTTTTTACCCGGTCGGTATTTTTTGCATTTTCGTTAATTGAAACGGATATTCCCTAGTAATAATGACAGGTCGCGCGTGACTAAATGGTCCATTTTGTTGGCGATGTACCGTTTCCATCGCGATCGAGGTCAAGTCTGATAAGAAGATGTGAAGAATTTTCTTGACGAGCCCGGAGCCTCCCATTTATAAAAGCACCACGAAGTCTGCGGTGCTTACTGCTCATCGTCCATAAGGTTTAGCGGGGCCGAGGCTTTCGGTGACGGCACTCACGAGTTGCTCGTTTTATTTATAATCGTTTGGGGAATCAGGAATATGGATACCGGTATCGTGAAATGGTTTAACGATGCTAAGGGCTTTGGCTTTATTACGTCGGACAACGGTGGCGAAGACCTGTTCGCGCACTTCTCGGAAATCCGCATGGACGGCTTCAAGACGCTGAAGGAAAATCAGCGCGTGTCGTTCGACGTGAAGACCGGGCCGAAAGGCAAGCAGGCGGCGAACATCCAGGCGCTGTAATCCGGGTTGAACCGGATGTCCAGCCCCCGCTTTGGCGGGGGCTTTGTTTTTGGCGGGTAGAATCGGCATCGTGCATGGTTTTTCGCGCACTCCACCCGGTATCGCTTACTGCTGACATGTCTGATTCGTCTTCGTCGTTGTCTTCGTTTTTCCAGGCCTCCGGTGGCCCGCTCGCTTTCGTCGACCTCGAGACGACCGGCGGCTCCGCGGCCGAACACCGGATTACCGAGATCGGTGTCGTCGAGGTCGGTCCCGACGGCGTCTCGACCTGGAACTCGCTGATCGATCCCCACCAGCCGATCCCGGCCTTCATCCAGCAGCTGACCGGCATCACCGATGCGATGGTGCGCGGCGCGCCGAGCTTCGCCTCGATCGCGGCCGAGCTTTACGCGCGGCTCGACGGGCGGCTCTTCATCGCGCACAACGCGAGTTTCGACCGCGGCTTCCTGCGCGCCGAATTCGAGCGCGCCGGCTATGCCTTCAATCCCGACGTGCTCTGCACGGTGCGCCTGTCGCGCGCGCTTTTCCCGCGCGAATCGCGCCATGGGCTCGATGCGCTGATCGCACGCCACGCGTTGGTGCCGAACGCGCGTCACCGCGCGCTGGCCGACGCCGATCTCGTCTGGCAGTTCTGGCGACACCTGCACGACGCGATTCCGGCCGAGCAGCTTGTCGAGCAGATCGCGCAGACGACGCGCCGCTACCGGCTGGCGGGCGACCTGACCGAGGACGACCTCGAGCGCGCGCCAGCCGGCTTTGGCGCCTATGCGCTGTTCGGGGAGGGCGACGCGCCGCTCTACGTCGGGCGCAGCGTTCGGGTGCGCAACCGCCTGCGCGCGCTGCTCACGGGCGAGCGGCGCTCGGCGAGGGAGCGGCGGCTCGCGGAGCAGGTGCGGCGCCTGGAATGGCGCGAGACCGGCGGCGAACTCGGTGCGATGCTGGCCGAGGCGAACTGGATCGCCGAACTCGCCCCGGCCTTCAACCGCAAAGCCGGCGACGCGCGGCGCGGCACCGCCGGCGAGCCCTGGCCGTTCGACGGCCCGGTGGCGATCGTCGACGGCGGCGCACCGGCGACATATCACGTGGTCGATCGCTGGCGCTATCTGGGCACTGTCGCCGGCATCGAGGCCGCGCGTGCGCTGGCCGCCGCGGCCGGGAGCGACGGCCGGTTCAATGCCACCGTGTTCCGGATTCTGCAGACCCATCTCGCGCGCGGCGTGCCGACCATCGAGCTTGCATTGCAGGCCCCTGTGCCGGTGGCACCGCAGTAAGCAAGCGGCGTCCGCTTCGGGTTTACGCGACGGCCGCCGCACCGGCGCGTTCGACCTGCACCGCGCGGGCGGTGCCCGACAAGATCGATTCCCCGATTCGATAGCGGGTGTCGCGTCAGCCGATCGCGCTGGCGCCGCCGCCGGCGCAGACATGCGCGAGCGCTGCGTCGAGCGCGGGCGACTGGCTCGAGTCGTAGCGCGTCATCGACTTCCAATCGGCGATGCTGCGCGCCATGCGCGACTGGCAGTCGGGCGCGTTGCGCAGCGGCGCGACGCGCGTGAGCGCGCCGATCATCGACTGGGTGAGCCGGTCGAACTGCGGGCGCGTGGTGGTGGCGAGGTCGGGTGGCGTGCCGTCGGGGGCCCGCGTGGCGCGCCACTTCGCGAACAGCGCGTTCTGCATGATCTTGCTCGCCTCGATCTGGTCCGAGAAAAACGCATGCGCGTAATCGCGATCGACCCCGCTCGCCACCGCGCGGCGTTCGACGTCGGCGAGCAGTTGCGCTTCGCGCGGCTTGTCCTCGATCGGCTTGTGATTGGCCCACTTCCAGCGGGCCACCGGCTCGGCCAGCGCGATGCGCTGCGAGGCGAGCGCGACGAGGTTGGTGAGCGGGGTGTCGTCGCCGTCGGCCGAGGCCGGCAGCGGCAGGGCGAGCAGGGCGGCGGCGAGCGACGCAAACGCGAGGGTCGGGCGGATCGGGAGAGTCATGGTGGATCAGCAGGCGCCGGTGGGGGGGGCCGGGCATAGGGAAAACGAGGAGGATAAACGAATACTCCGCGCACGCGGGCGCCGGAGACGAAGCTTAGCGCGCGCAGCCGACCCGACTCGGGAGCCTGGTGGCCTGCTGCAGCGGGGAGGGGGGCGGACGCAAGGAGTCGAGCGCGGTGACGCGGTGGTTCGCGACGTTCAGCCGGCCGTTACTTCGGCGCGCCCAGCTTGTGCTGCTCGTCGAAGAACGCACGCACGTGGTCGGGCAGCTCCGCGAGGAACTCGACGGCCACCGGCTCCGGGTCCGGGCTCATCACTTTCTCGGGAGGTGGCATGCGAGTCGGCTTTTCGTCCATGATCATTCTCCTTGCGGTGTATCGATTATCAGCCGCCTATCTTCAATTTTTCCAGCAGGGAATCGTTTCAATTTGTCGATGTTGCTTAAACCGCACAGCTGGGCGGTTTTTGTCGTGGCTGGCCGGATCGGCGGCGCGCGGAAAATGGATGCGCACGCACCTTTCTCGCCGGGGGGGGCATTCGTCCGACGTGTGCGGGGAGCGGAAGGGCGGGAGAGGGGGAGGCGGTGCCGCGGCGGCCGCGGCGGCGAGCGGCCCGGCGTGCCGCTTCGGGCGGGCGCCGGGCCGCGATCGGCGCGCAGTCAGGCGCGCCGGAACAGCCGGATGATGAACAGCAGGATGACCGCGCCGATTACAGCGACGATGATCGACGCGAAGAAGCCGCTGCCGATCGTGATGCCGAGCACGCCCGCGAGCCAGCCGCCGATGATGGCGCCGACGATGCCGACGATGATGTCGACGATCAGGCCGAAGCCGCCGCCCTTCACGAGCAGGCCGGCCAGCCAGCCGGCGATGGCGCCGATGATGAGCCACATAATCAAGCCATGAGCCATGGTGGTTCTCTCCAGGTTGGGTTGCTGCGTAACGAACCGGCCGTGGGCATCGAGATGCGCATCGACAGGGCGAACTGTCCGCCCCGGCCCGGTGCCCACGCAATGTACTGCAATAGCCGGGTCAGGAGCGTTAAGTAATGTTAGGCAGCGCCGGAGTGCTTTTCCAATGGTTTTCTCGGGCCGGCAGGCATGACGTCGCGGAGCTTTCGCGGGGCTTTCCGGCGGCGCGCCGAAAAGACGGAGGAGGAGCAGCGAGAGGAGCGACAGGAAAGCCGCCGATGCTGCAAAGCAAAAAGCCCGATCACGAGGATCGGGCTTTTTGCTTGATTCGGATGGTGCCGGAGATAGGAGTCGAACCTACGACCTTCGCATTACGAATGCGCTGCTCTACCAACTGAGCTACACCGGCAACAAAGAAATGAAATTATAGGGTGATTTCTGCGAAGCTGGCAATAGGTCCGGCGAAAAAATTTCAAGCATTCGCGCCGACCCGACCGGCTCCGCATCCTCGACGACCGTTGCCGATCATCTGTCCCCGCGTCTTTCAACGGCCCGAATTCTACGATGAAAAACACGGGGGAGGAAGGCCTTTCTCGCCGTCGCGGGGACTTTCTTGCGGCGCCGCCGCAACGGCCGCGCGGGCTTTACTTCGCGGCCGCTTCCTGGTGATAGCGTGCGACGCGTTCGACCTCGTTCTTCGAGCCGAGGATCACCGGCACGCGCTGGTGCAGGCCGGTCGGCTGCACCTCGAGGATGCGCTCGGTGCCGGTCGACGCGGCGCCGCCCGCCTGCTCGACGATGAACGACATCGGGTTGGCCTCGTACATCAGGCGCAGCTTGCCGGGGCGATCGGGGGTGCGCGCGTCGGCCGGATACATGAACACGCCGCCGCGGTTCAGGATGCGGTGGACGTCGGCCACCATCGAGGCGATCCAGCGCATGTTGAAGTTCTCGCCGCGCGGGCCGTCGACGCCGGCGTTCAGCTCGTCGACATAGCGCTTGACCGGCTCGTACCAGTGGCGCGCGTTCGAGGCGTTGATCGCGTATTCGCGCGTGTCGGCCGGAATCTGCATGTTGCTCTGCGTCAGCACCCACGAGCCGAGTTCGCGATCGAGCGTGAAGCAGTTCACGCCGTGGCCGGTGGTCAGCACCAGCACCGTCTGCGGGCCGTACACGGCGTAGCCGGCGGCCACCTGCTTCACGCCCGGCTGCAGGAACGACTGTTCGGTGGCCTGCTGGCCGTCCGGGCAGCGCAGCACGGAGAAGATCGTGCCGATCGAGACGTTCACGTCGATGTTCGACGAACCGTCGAGCGGATCGAACACCAGCAGGTATTCGCCGCGCGGGTAGTTCTCGGGGATCGGGAAGAACGTTTCCATTTCCTCCGAGGCCATCGCGGCGAGGTTGCCGCCCCATTCGTTCGCGTCGAGCAGGATTTCGTTCGACAGGATGTCGAGCTTCTTCTGCACTTCGCCCTGCACGTTCTCGCTGCCGGCCGTGCCAAGCGCATCGCCGAGCGCGCCCTTCGAGACGTGGAAGCTGATTGCCTTGCAGGCGCGCGCGACGACTTCGATCAGCAGGCGCAGGTCGGCGGGAAGGTTGTGGTTCTCGCGTTGTTGCTCGATCAGATACTTCGACAGCGTGGTACGTCGGGAAAGGGACATGCTGAGCTCCGGGAGGCAGGAAAATATCTGTTTTTTGCAATTTTACCCGCGCTGCCCTGACGCACCGCCGCCTTTTTGTTCCGGATCACGGGCGCGCGCGTCACGGCGCGGTCGCGCCAGCCCGATTTCGGGCCGCGATGCGGCGCCGGCCGCGCACATGGTACGCACGAAATCGGCGAGGCAGGGACGGCCGCGAGAAGGCCGGCGGCGCATTCGAATGGGGGCCGGCCGCCCGCCGGTGGGCCGATCGGGACCGCGGGCTGCGCGATCGCGAGCGGGCGCTGGCCGGTGCGGCGCCCGGTTGAGCGCGCGGCGGCCCGTGGCCCGCGATCATGAAAAAACGGCCGGCGCCGCGTGAGCGGGCCGGCCGTTTCAGCGGCTTGGGTTTGCCTGGATCGTCCGGCGCGCTTACGCCAGCGCTTTCCCGACGATCTCGCGAACGTCGCGCGACTTCGCGCCGGCCGCGACGCGTTCAAGCGCGGCGCGCATCGGCTCGCGCAGCGCCGGCGTGAAGCGCCGCCAGTTTTCGAGCGAACGCGACAGCCGCGCGGCGACCTGCGGGTTGATCGCGTCGAGCGCCAGCACTTGATCGGCCCAGAACGCGTAGCCGGAGCCGTCGGCGGCGTGGAACTGCGCCGGATTCGCGGCGCAGAAGCCGAAGATCAGCGAGCGCGCGCGGTTCGGATTCTTCAGGTTGAAGGCCGGGTGCGAGAGCAGTTCGCGCACCGTGTCGAGCGTCGGATGGTCGGCCGTGCCACGCCGCGTGGCCTGCATCGAGAACCACTTGTCGATCACCAGCGCCTCCTTCTCGAAGCGCGCGTAGAAGTCGGCGAGCGCCTTGCGCGCCGGCGCCTCGGCCGCGTCCGAGGCGGCCGAGGCCGACAGCAGCGCGCCGAGCGCGGCGGCGCGGTCGGTCATGTTGTCGGCCACGTCGTATTGGGCGGTGGCGAGGCGCACGGCTTCGGCCGGCTCGTCGAGTTCGGCGAGGTAGGCGAGCGCGAGATTCTTCAGCGCGCGATGGCCGGCGTCCTCGGGCGTCGGCGCGTAGGCGCCCGGGGTGCGGTGCCGTTCGTGGATCGCGAGCCAGTCGGCGCGCAGCGCGGCGGCCAGCCGGCCGCGCACGAACTGGCGCGCGCGGTGGACCGCGGCCGGGTTCGCCTCGCGCATCTGGTCGGCCAGATAGGCCTCGGACGGCATCGTCAGCGCCAGCTCGCGGAACGCCGGCGACAGCGAATCGTCCACCAGCACGCGGTGGAATGCATTGACGAACGCGTCGTCGAGCGTCAGCTCGCCGTCCGCGGCGGCCGTGTCGGCGAGCGTCAGCAGCGCGCGCGTGGCGAGCCGCTGGCCCGCCTCCCAGCGGTTGAACGGATCGCTGTCGTGCGCGAGCAGGAACGCGAGCTGGTCCTCGCGATAGTCGTAGTCGACGATCACCGGCGCCGAGAAGTTGCGCAGCAGCGACGGCAGCGGCTCGGCCGCGACGTCGACGAAGGTATAGCTGGCCTGCGTCCCGGTCAGCTCGAGCACGCGCGTGGTGGCGCCGGCCTCGGCCTCGCCGTCCAGGCGCAGCGGCAGGTCCTGGCCGTCGGGGCCGATCAGGCCGATCGCGAACGGGATCAGCAGCGGGCCCTGCTGGGTCTCGCGCGCGGCCGGCGAACCCTCGCCGTAAGCCTGGCTCAGCGTGACCGTGTAGCGTTTCGCCGCCGCGTCGTAGGCGGTCTTCACGGCCACGCGCGGCGTGCCGGCCTGGCTGTACCAGCGCTCGAACTGCGCGAGATCGCGGCCGTTCGCGTCGGCCATCGCGTGGCGGAAGTCGTCGCAGGTCACGGCCTGGCCGTCGTGGCGCTTGAAATAGAGATCCATGCCGCGCCGGAAGCCGTCGCGGCCGAGCAGCGTCTGGTACATCCGCACGACTTCCGAGCCCTTCTCGTAGACCGTCATCGTGTAGAAGTTGTTGATCTCGACGTAGCTCTCGGGGCGCACCGGGTGCGCCATCGGGCCGGCGTCCTCGGCGAACTGCAACTGGCGCAGCACGCGCACGTCCTCGATGCGCTTGACGGCGCGCGCGCCCGCGTCGTCGCCTTCGCCGGCCGCCATGTCGGCCGAGAATTCCTGGTCGCGGAACACCGTCAGCCCTTCCTTCAGGCTCAGCTGGAACCAGTCGCGGCAGGTCACGCGGTTGCCGGTCCAGTTATGGAAATACTCGTGGCCGACCACTGCCTCGATATTCGAGAAATCGACGTCGGTGGCCGTTTCCGGGTTCGCCAGCACGTACTTCGTGTTGAAGATGTTGAGCCCCTTGTTCTCCATCGCGCCCATGTTGAAGTCGCTGACGGCGACGATCATGAAGCGGTCGAGATCGAGCTCGAGGCCGAAGCGCTTTTCGTCCCAGCGGATCGAGTGGATCAGCGAATCCATCGCGTGGCGCGTCTTGTCGAGGTCGGCGGGTTCGACCCATACCTGCAGCAGCTTGCTCGCGCCGGAGCCGGTGGTGATGGTCTCCTCGATCGAGACCAGCTTGCCCGCGACCAGGGCGAACAGGTAGCTCGGCTTGCGAAACGGGTCCTCCCACTTCGCGAAGTGGCGGCCATCGGGCAGCAGGCCGGAATCGACGAGGTTGCCGTTCGACAGCAGCACCGGGCAAGCCTCGCGGTCGGCGCGCAGCGTGACCGTGTAGGTCGACATCACGTCGGGCCGGTCGAGGAAATAGGTGATGTGGCGAAAGCCTTCCGCTTCGCACTGCGTAAAGAAATTGCCACCCGACACGTAGAGGCCGGACAGCGTGGTGTTGGCGGCCGGCGCGCAGGCGCTGTCGATCACGAGCTCGAACGCGTCGGGCACGTTCTCGACGCTCAGGCCGTGTTCGTGCGCGCGCACCGCCGCGGCCGGCTGGCCGTTGATTTGCGCCGCGATGAATTCGAGCGACTCGCCGAGCAGTTCGAGATGCGGCGCGGGCGCGGCGTCGGGGTTGCGGCGCAGGCGCATCGTGTTGCGCACGACCGTGCGCTCGGGCACCAGATCGAATTCGAGGGCGACGCTGTCGATGAGGAACGCGGGCGGGGTGTAGTCGGCGCGGCGGATCACGGTGGAAGGGGCGGCGGTATCGGACATGTCGGTCGGTCGGTGATGAGTTCGTGAGCCCGTTCGTGGCGGGCGGCGTGGGTCCATTGTACAAAGGCTTGGCAAGTCGCGCGGACCGAACTTTCGGACCTGCCGGCGGTCTGCCTAGTGGTTGCGGAGCGCGGCGCGCAGCGTATGATCGCGAGGCGCCCGCCGGGGTGTCGGCGGCGTTCCGGCACTACCCGGGCAACAGCCGGGGCATACAGAAAGGGAATCGAGGAAGAGGATCATGAAAGCGAATCGAATGTTCCGCGCCGCCACGTGGCTCGCGGCTGCCTGCGTCGTGCTGCTGTCGGGGTGCGCGAGCTACGTGAACACGCAGGTCACGGCATTTTCCGACTGGAGCGGCAGCGACGCGACGCGCACCTACGCGTTCACGCGCGCGCCCGACGAGCAGAACAGCCTGGAACAGGCGACCTACGAGCAGATCGTGGCGAACGAGCTGTCCACGCTGTCGTTCCGCCGTGTGCCGCAGGCCGACGCGCGCTATCTGGTCAAGTTGACCTACGGCGTCAAGGGCGACCTGGTGTCGGTGCCGCAGCCAGTCTACTACGATCCGTGGTTCGGCCCGGGGCCATACTGGCGCGGTGGCCCGTGGGGGCCGTTCGGGCCGTGGGGCGGCCCGTTCCCGGCCGGCTACGTGAACCAGACCTATCAGGTCTATCAACGCACGCTGAACCTGCGCATCACCGAGCGGACGACCGGGCGCGAGGTCTATAACGTCAGCGCGCGCAATACCGGCAGCGGCGATTCGCTTGTCGCGGCGATGCCGTACCTGGCGCGTTCGGCGCTGGCCGATTTCCCGCTCGGCAACGGCGCGACGCGCGTCGTGCGGCTGCCGGTGGCGCGCAGCGGCGGGGCTGCGGCGCCTGCGTCGAATGAGCGCGCGGTGCCGGCGGCGCCGGCTTCGGCTGCGCCGGCCGCGGCCGGCGCGCACTAGAGTCGGACATGGCCGGTCCGGCCCGGTAGCGACGGAGGTTGTCGCCGGGGCGGGCCGGAAGCGCCGCCGCCCCCGCGCGGGTGGCGGCAAATGAATGAAAGGTCCGAGCGAATGAAAGGCCCGGTGCGATGTTTCGCATCGGGCCTTTTTCACATCCGGCCGGCGGTCTGGGCCCGGAGGCCGTGCCGGCGGGGTGGATGCCGTCGCGGTGCCGTCGAGCCGCCGTTCAGGCCGCCGCGGCCCTCGCCTCGTCGCGTCGATGCACGCAGCGGCCGGCGGCCCAGGTGCTGTGGACGGCGCGGTCGTCGCCGAGCATCGCGAACGCGAACAGCAGTTCCTCGAGCGAGGCGGCGCGCGCGGTGCGGCGCGCGAGCAGCGGCGTGGCGCGCGGATCGAGCACGACGAAGTCGGCCTCGGCGCGCGGCGCGAGCGTGCCGATCTGCGTGTCGAGCGCGAGCGCGCGCGCCGCGCCCGCCGTGGCGAGCCAGAACATCCGCGTCGCGCCGAGGTGGTAGCCCGACAGCCGCGCGACCTTGTGCGCTTCGTTCATGGTCTGCAGCATCGAGAACGAGGTGCCGCCGCCCACGTCGGTCGCGAGCGAAAGGTGTACGCGCTGCGCGGTGGCGCGGTCGAAGTCGAACAGGCCGCTGCCGAGGAAGAAGTTCGAGGTCGGGCAGTGCGCGATCACCGTGCCGGTCTCGGCGATCCGGCGCCGGTCCTCGTCGTCGAGATGGATGCAGTGGCCGTACACGGCGCGCGGGCGCAGCAGGCCGTGGCGATCGTAGATGTCGAGGTAGCTGCGGTGGCCCGGGAACAGCTCGGCGGCCCATTTCACCTCGTCGACGTTCTCGGCCACGTGACTCTGCACGAACACGTCGGGATGGCGGCGCGCGAGCGCGGCGCAGGCCTCGAGCTGGGCCGGCGTCGAGGTCGGCGCGAAGCGTGGCGTGAGCGCGTACATCTGCCGGCCGCGGCCGTGCCAGCGCGCGATCAGCGCGGCGCTGTCGTCGTGGCCCGACTGCGCCGTGTCGCGCAGGAACTCGGGGCAGTTGCGATCCATCAGCACCTTGCCCGCGATCATCCGCAGGTTCCTCGCCTCGCTCGCCTCGAACAGCGCCTCGGCCGATTGCCGATGGACCGTGCAGTAGACGAGCGCGGTGGTGGTGCCGCTCGCCAGCAGCGTGTCGATGAAGAACGACGCCACTTCGCGCGCGTGCTCGATGTCCTCGAAGCGCCGCTCGGTCGGGAACGTATAGGTGTCGAGCCACGGCAGCAGGCCCGGCGCCGGCGAGGCGATCATGTCGGTCTGCGGATAGTGGATGTGCGTGTCGATGAAGCCCGGCACGATCAGCTTGTCGCCGAGCGTGGTGACGCGCGCGTCGGGCGCGAGGCGGCCGGCCAGCGCGGCGTAGGCGCCGGCCGCGACCACCCGGCCCGCCGCGTCGACGATCAGCAGGCCGTCCTCCTCGAAGACGGCGGCCTCGTCCGCGTGCGCGGGGTCGTCGCGAAACGTCAGCAGCCGGGCGCGAAAGGCGGTTTGGGTCATGAACGAAACTCCTGCGGCAGGGGAACGGGGCGCATCGGCGGCCTCACAGCTGCGCGAGCAGCACGCCCGAGAGCGCGGCGACGATCCACATCGCCGGCTTGATCTCGCGGCGGCGCCCGGTGAACAGCTTCAGCACCACGAAGGTGAGAAAGCCGTAGGCGATGCCGTCGGTGATCGAATAGGTGAGCGGGATCAGCACCATCGCGATGAACGCGGGAATCGCCTCGTCGAAGCGGTGCCATTCGATCTTCGTGATCGATTCCATCATGAACACGCCCACCAGGATCAGCGCCGGCGCCGTGGCGATCGCGGGCACCAGCGAGAGCAGCGGCGAGAGCACCAGGAACGGCAGGAAGCAGAGCCCGGCCACCACCGCCACCAGGCCGGTGCGCCCGCCCGCCGAGATGCCGGCGGCCGATTCGATGTAGGCGTTCGCGGGGCTCGTGCCGAGCGGTGCCGACACCACCGCCGAGAACGCGTCGACCATCATCGACTGGCGGATGTTGCGCGGGTTGCCGTCGCGATCGACGAGGTTGCCGGCCTCCGAGATCGCCATGAAGGTGGACAGCGCGTCGAAGAAGGCCGTGAACAGCATCACGAAGATGAACGGCCAGTAGACCACCTTCAGCGCGCCGAGCAGGTCGAGCTGGCCGATCCCGGAGAAGTCGGGCGCGGCCACCAGGCCGTTCCAGTTGACGAGCGTCCGGGTGGCGATCGCGGCGGGCCAGTAGGTGCTGCCGTCGCCCCAGATCCGGCCGATCGGCACCGCGAGCAGCGTGGTGGCGACGATGCCGATCATCAGCGCGCCCGTCACGCGGCGCACCACCAGCACGGTGGTGATCGCGAGCCCGACGAGGAACGTCACGATCACCGGGTTCAGCGACGCCGCATGCACGACCGTCACCGGGTCGCCCACCACGAATTTCGCGTTGACGAGCCCGATCAGGCAGATGAACAGGCCAATGCCGCACGACACGGCGTGCCGCAGGTTCGGCGGGATCGCGTCCACCACCAGCTTGCGCGCGTTGAACGCGGCCAGCACGGCGAAGATCACGCCTGCCCAGAACACGCAGCCGAGCGCGGTCTGCCACGGCATCTTCCCGCCGTGGACCATCACGAACGTGAACAGCGCGTTCATGCCCATGCCCGGCGCGACCAGCACCGGGTTGCGCGCGTACAGGCCCATCGCGCAACTGCCGAGGAAGCTGACGATCACGGTGGCGGTCAGCGCCGACGCGAACGGCACGCCCGCCTGGGCCAGGATGCCGGGATTGACGACGATGATGTACATCGCCGTCAGGAACGTCGTGATGCCCGCGACGATTTCGGTGCGCAGCCGCGAGCCGGACTCGCGGATGCCGAAGAATCGGTCGAGCCACGAACTCGTGGCCGGGGCCTTGCTGCCGTTGTACGTGTCCATCGAAAAAGCTCTCCTCAGTCTCTGTTATGGGGACGACGGTGCGTCCGCGCGATGCCGCGCGGAACGGATGCACCGGCCTCCTCGGCAGGACGTGGGCGTCATGCCGGATGCCAGTGCGAATCGAGTTGCGCGATCAGCGCGGCGCGTGCGGGCGCATCGACGAACGAGGCCTCGAAGCCGTTGCGGATCACGTTGTAGACCTCGCGTTCGTCGAGGCCGAGCGCCGCGACGGTGGCGAAGTAATTGTCATTGACGTAGCCGCCGAAGTAGGCCGGATCGTCGGAGTTGATCGTGACGGCCACGCCGCTGTCGAGCAGCAGCTTCAGCGTGTGCTTGGTCATGTCGTCGAACACGCGCAGCTTCAGGTTCGACAGCGGGCAGACCGTCAGCGCGATGCGCGAATCGGCGAGCCGCGCGATCAGCGCGGCGTCCTCGATGCTGCGCACGCCGTGATCGACGCGGTCCACCTTGAGCAGGTCGAGCGCCTCGACCACGTAGGCGGGCGGGCCTTCCTCGCCGGCATGCGCGACCAGCTTCAGGCCGCGCTCGCGCGCCTTCGCGAACACGCGCTCGAACTTGGAGGGCGGATGGCCGCGCTCGGACGAATCGAGCCCGACGCCGATCAGCCGGTGCGAATACCGGTCGAACAGCGGCAGCGCGGCTTCGTAGGTGGCGAGCGCGTCGTCCTCGGAGAGGTGGCGCAGGAAGCAGAGGATCAACCGGCTCGACAGGCCGCGCCGTTCGGCGTCGGCCAGCGCGCGGTCGATTCCGGCCACCACCGTCTCGATCGACACGCCGCGCTCCGTGTGGGTCTGCGGATCGAAGAAGATCTCGGTGTGGATCACGTTGTCGGCCAGCGCGCGCTCGACGTAGGCGGTCGTCATGTCGTAGAAGTCCTGCTCGTGCAGCAGCACGCTCGCGCCGGCGTAGTAGATGTCGAGGAACGACTGCAGATCGGTGAACGCGTAGGCCGCGCGCAGCGCCTCGATCGAGTCGTAGGCGAGCTTCACGCCGTTGCGCTCGGCGAGCTTGAAGATCAGTTCCGGCTCCAGCGAGCCTTCGATGTGGATGTGCAGCTCGGCCTTCGGGGCGAGCGCGATCTTGTTGCGGAAGTCAGGGGTCATGGCTTGTTTGTAGGTCGGTCAGATATGGGGGGAGGCCGCGTCGCCGTCCGCCCGGGCCGGGGCGGCGTGCGAGTCGACCACCTGCAGCAGTTGCGCGGCCACCGCGATCGCGATCGTCTCGGGGGCCTTGTCGACGATGCCTTCCACGCCGATCGGGCAGCGCATCCGCGCGGTCTGCGCGGGATCGATGCCGCTCGCGGCGAGGCGCTGATCGAACTGGATGCGCTTGCTGCGCGAGCCGATCATGCCGAAGTAGGCGTAGTCGCCGCGCCGCAGGATGTGCTGGGCCAGCACGAAGTCGAACGCGTGGTCGTGCGTCATCACCACGAAGTAGGTGTGCGGCGCGGCGTCGGCGATGGCGAGCTCGGGGGCGTCGAGCGCGTCCACCGTCAGGTTGTGGATGCCGGAGAGCGCCGCGGCGGGCGGGAACGGCGCGTCGCGCCCGTCGATCCAGCGCACCCGGCACGGCAGCGTCGCGAGCACGCGCACCAGCGCGGCCGAGGCGTGGCTCGCGCCGAACAGCATCACGGCGAAGGTGTGCGGCGCGATCGTCTCGGTCATCAGCGAGACGTCGCCGGTGGACCATAGCAGGCAGTCTGCGCGCGTCACGTCGGCCTCGGGTTCGCTCAGCGTCACCGGATCGGCCGCGGGGCCGAACGAGACGCTGCGCACGGTGGCGTTGCCGGCGGCCACGCGTTTGGCGAGCGAGGTGATCCAGCCGAGATCGGCGATGTCGAGCCGCTCGAAGCCGAGCGTCACGGCGCCGCCGCAGCACTGGCCGAGACTCGGCCCGAGCGCCATCCGTTCGAGCCGGCGCGCGTGCGGCAGGTGCGAGCCGTCCTTCAGCAGTTGCCGCGCGATCTCGATCGCCTTCCATTCCAGATGGCCGCCGCCGATCGTGTGGCGGGCGGTGTCGCGCGTGACGAGCATTTTGGTGCCGGCCTCGCGCGGCACCGAGCCTTCGGCGCGCGCGACGGTCACGAGCACGGCCGCTTCGCCGTGCGCGATCAGTTGCTGGGCATCGGTGAGCCAGGTTTCCATGGTTCGCCTCCGCGCTCAGGGCGCCGCCGCGCGGGCGGCGGGCGGCAGGTGGAGGGCGCGCGATGGGCGTGCTCGCCGCGCATGGAGGCCGGGACGGCCCGGGCCGGACGACGAGCCGGCCGGACGAGGCGCGCTGTCCGGCACGGTGCCTGTCGCGGGGGCGGACATCGCGTGAGCCGCACGGGCGTCGGCCCGCGCGGACTCGCGAACGGCGCTGCGCGGCCGGGGCGGCCGCGGCGCGGGAAGTCGATGCGCGGTGCGCACGACGGACGTGGCGCCACGAGGGCGGATACGGATGGTTTGCGTTGTCATGGTTCAACCAACAGGACATTGCGGATCAGGCGCGCGTTACGCTGGGCCAACCGGCCCGTCGCGCACGTAGATCGCCATCCGTTTTTCAAGATAGCACCGTCAATTTCAGGAAATATTTATCCTGGCTGATGCGGGCTATTCGGTGGCGATCATGTCGATCGTAGTACGACGCGCGCGAAGGCGTCGACGACGGCGGGCGTGAGGGCTGCCGGACCGGTGTCAGCGGGGCGCGGCGGGCGGGTGCCCGGGTGGTGGCGGACAGGCTGCAGCACGCCGCGCCGGGGCTGGGGTCGGGCTTAGGTGTTTACGCCGAACGGCGTGGTGGTCGGGCAAGCGGCGCGACGGCGGGCGTCGGGCACGAGGCCACGGCAGCCGGAACGGATGCGCGACGGAACGCGCGGCACGTTCGCGGCACGGCGGGAAGCCAGGCACGAAGCGCGCCGCGGCCGGGCTCAGATCGAGCGGCGGCGCTTGCGCAGCAGGCTCGTGCCGACCAGCACGAAGATCAGCACGAAGCCGATCAGTGCCCAGCCCGGCAGCAGGATGCCGAGGATCGGCGGATAGACGGTCTCGCAGAGGCCGCCGACCTTGAACACGCTCGGCAGCCATTGCGCGGGCGGCAGGCTGTCGACGATCGGCTGCAGCGTGTCGAACCCGCAGCTGAAGCCCGGGTGCAACTGGATCTGCAGGTGGCGCGCCGCGGTGCCGGCGCCGCCGAGCGCCGAGATCACGATCAGCAATTCGATCACGGCGAGGCTGCGGCGGCTGCGCAGGCCGGTGCCGAGGAACGAGAAGATCGCGATCAGCGCGAAGAAATAACGCTGGATGATGCAGAGCGGGCACGGGTCCTCGCCCTTCACGAACTGCAGGTACAGCGCCCCGGCCAGCAGGCCGACGCAGACGACGCCGAGCAGCGTCAGGAGGCGGCGCTCGTGGCGCAGCGACAGCGAGAAGTCGTTCATCGGTGGTCGGTCCCGAAAATGGAGTCGTCGGATTCTAGCGCGAACCCGGTGGCGATTTCGCGTGCATCGGCGAGTCGGGTGCGCTTTCGACGCGTGGCCCGCGCGGCGCCGTCCGGGTGGCTCGCCGGCTTTCGCCGCCGCGGCGGCGGATCAGCGGATCGCCGCGAGCACTGCTTCGATCGACTGGCCGATCGCGAGCAGCGCATCGTCGCGATGGGGCGCGGCCGCGACCATCAGGCCGACCGGCGCGCCGTCACGCGGATGGCATGGTACCGACAGCGCGCAGGCGTCGAGGAAGTTGAACGCGCTCGGATTGCGCAGGATCAGCGCGTTGGTGCGCGCGAACGCGGCGTCGTCGTGTTCGAGTTCGGCCATGCGCGGCGGCACGACCGGCACGGTCGGCGCGAGCACCGCGTCCACGCCCGACCAGAGCGTGCGGTCGGCCTCGTCGAGCATGGCCGCGCGGGCGGCGAGCAGGTCGAGATAATCGGCGGCCGAGGCGGGCTGGCCCTTCATGATGCGCACCAGCACGCGCGGGTCGTAGCTGTCGCGGCGGTGTTCGAGCAGCGGCCGGTGCCAGGCGTAGGCCTCGATCGACGGGAAGCCGAAGCGGTTGATGTCGGCGAGCCGCTCGAGCGGGGCGAAGCGCAGATCCGACAGGATCGCGCCGGCCGCCGCCAGATGCTCGAGCGCGGCGCTGAACGCGGCCGCCACCTCGGCGTCCATGCCGTCCGTCACATAATGATTGAGCACGCCGAGCCGCACGCCTTCGAGCGGGCGCGCGGCCGGCACGCGCGGCGCGAGCCCGGCGAGAATCCGGTCGACCAGCGCGCAGCAGGCGACCGACACGCCGATCGGGCCGAACGAGTCGAGCGTCGACGACAGCGGCACGCCGCCGTCCTTCGGCACCCGGCTCGCGGTCGGCTTGAAGCCGGTCAGCCCGCACAGCGCGGCCGGAATCCGGAGCGAACCGCCGGTGTCGGTGCCCAGCGCGACGGCCGCCATGCCGTCGGCCACCGAGGCGGCGGCGCCCGACGACGAGCCGCCGGCCACGCGCGCGTCGCCGGCCGCCTCGCGCCGGTATGGCGAGCGCGGCGTGCCGTAGTGCGGGTTCAGGCCGAGCCCCGAGAACGCGAATTCGCTCATGTTGGTGCGCCCGACCAGCACCGCGCCGGCCCGGCGCAGCCGCGCGACGGCCGGCGCGTCGGCCGTGGCCGGCGGTGCGTCGTCGAGCGCGCGCGAGCCGGCCCGCGTGACCTGGCCGACGATGTCGAACAGATCCTTGACCGACACCGGGATACCGGCCAGCGGCGACAGCACCGTGCCGGCCGCGCGCAGGCGGTCGTGCGCGTCGGCCGCCGCACGCGCCGTGTCGGCGTCGACGCTGGTGAACGCGATCGCGCCCTGGCCGTCGGGCGCGGCGATGCGGTCGAGCGCGGCGTCGACGAGCGCGCGGCTGGTCGTGCGGCCGGCCGCGAGATCGGCGGCCAGCGTGGCGAGCGGCGGGAAGGGGGCGAAAGTGGTCATGGCGGCGGGATGAAAGGTGGGCGAAGGGTGGATGGAGTCGGCCGGCGTCGCGCGGCTTGCGCGGTGTGCCGGCCCGCGGGCTGACTGACGATGGTAGGGGGATCGATCGCGGGCGTCCAGCCTGCGCGCCGGCGCGCTTCGCGCCGGCCGCCGCGGGTTCGATGCAGTTCCGGCAGCCGTTGCAACAATGTTGCGGAATGTGAGCCGGTTTGCCGCTGATCCTCTACTGACGGATAATGAATCCTCGTCGAACATTCGCGTGACAGACGCGCCAGACCATCGTCATGAGCGAAAACACGCCTCCCGCTCCGTCTTCCGGCGTTCGTCCGGAATCCCCCACGGCCACCGACATGGCCGATTCGATTGCCGCCTCCACACCCGCGCCCGAGCCACCGAAACTGTCGCCGGCCGTGTTCGCCGCGCAGATTCCCGCCGCGCAGGACGTTGCGGTCGAACCCGCCTTCGTCCCCGCCGATCCGCTCGCGGCCAGCTTGCCCGAGACGCCCGTCGCGGCGGCGCCGGGCGACGCCGGCCAGCCGGCCGGCGCGGCCGGTGTGACTTCCGCTGGTGTCGCGGCCGCCGGTGCGGCCACCGGCGTGGCAGGCGCCGCCGCGCAGGCTGGTGCCGCCACCGGCGGCGAGCCCGCGGCCGGCCAGGCCCGTGCCGGCTCGCCGCCGCCCGGCTTCGGCGCCGCGCCCGATTTCGAAACCGCCCGCCCGCCGCCCGCCTCGGCGCAGCCGGCCCCACCTGCCTACCTGAAGCGCAGCGACACGCCGTGGTCGGTATTCGGCCGCATCATCGCCGCGCGCGCGCGGCGGCTGTTCGACCGGGCCGGCCAGCGGATCACGCAGCGCACGCTGCGGATCGGCGTCTCGGCCCGGATCTTTCACCCCGAGCCCGGCGCGAGCGGCCTGCGCGGCAAGACGCTGCAATATCTCGAGGAATCGATCGCGCACTGGGTGATGTCGCGCGACGTTCTCGTGTTCATGATCCCGACCGTCGGCCATCAGGGCATGCTGCACCCGAGCAACATCCGGCTGCGCGATTACGCGAAGCATCTGGACGGGCTGCTGCTGCAGGGCGGCGCCGACGTGTCGCCGCAGACCTACGCGGAGTCCGACGCGCGCCCCGAATGGCCGGGCGACCGCGTGCGCGACATGTACGAGCTCGAGCTGCTGCACGAGTTCGTCGAGTCCGGCAAACCGGTGCTCGGCGTCTGCCGCGGCTGCCAGCTGATCAACGTCGCGTTCGGCGGCTCGCTCTACCAGGACATCGCCACCGACGTGCCGACGGCCGGCATCCACGTCAGCGAGCATTACGACCAGCACCGCCACGCGATCCGCTTCCCCGACAACTCGACGCTCGCGAACATGTTCCCGGGCCGCCGCGAGGCGATCGTCAACTCGATCCACCACCAGGCGATCCGCGATCTCGGCCGCGACCTGAACATCGAGGCCGTGTCGGCCGAGGACGGCATCATCGAGAGCATTCGCTATCGCCGCGCGCCGTTCGTGGTGGGCGTGCAGTGGCACCCCGAGTTCCATCGCGCGGGCGGCGCCGAGCTGCTCGACTGCACGCCGCTGCTCGACACGTTCCTGCGCGCCGCTCGCGAGACGCGGCTGTAACGGCGGCCCGGCCGTTTCCTGCCGCGTTCTGCCGCGGCAATTTGCCGGCCGACCCGCGTTCGCGGGCGGCCGGCGCGCGATTCGGGCGATAATCGCGCGTCCTCTTTCCTCGTTCAGGAGCCTCAGCTTGAGTACGCGCAGCAGGGTTGCCCGCCTCATCGGACGGACGCTTCCGGGCGCCGCGCTGGCCGCGATCGCGATCTGCGGCGCGCACGCGCTGGCCGCCGAGGCCACGGATGCCGCGGATGCCGATACGGCGGCCACCGCGTCTTCGGCTTCATCGCGGCCCGCCGCCGATGCGTCCGCTGCCGTCGATACCACGCCGCCGCCCGATTCCTCGCCGCCCGTGGCCGGCACGCGCCCCGACGTCACGACGCTGACGGCCGGTGACGGCGAAGGCCGCGCCGCGCCGTCGCCGCTCGCCGCCGGCGACGCGCAGGGCGACGTGGCCGAGCTGATGCGGATGTTGCGCGATCACCAGCTCACGGAGATGCGCACGACCTACAACGGCAGCTACGGCGCGAGCCTGCTGTTCTATCCGCAGGAGATGACCTATTACGTCGCGCTGTTCCAGGACAAGCATTTCTGGCGCGTGGTCAAGTCGCAGGAGCGTCCGCGCGCGGAGATGATCTACCAGAACTTCGCGGACCAGACCGTCCAGCTGTCCGACATCGAGCTGCGGCGCACCGAGCTGGCCGCGCAGAAGCGGTTTCTCGAGCGCGTGATCGGCCTGTCCGAGGATCATGCCAAGCGCCTGCGGGCCGACCTTGGCATCGCGCGCGAGCAGCAGGCACAGATCGAGGCGCGGCGGCAGGCGGCGCAGGATCAGGCGCAGGCGCTCGCGGTCGAGGAGCGTGCTTCGGCGGCGCGGCTGCACGAACTGCAGCGGCGCGTGCGACGGCTGCAGCAACAGAACGAGAACGGGCTCGCGCCGGACGCGCAGTGAGTCGGCGGCCAAAGCTGACGATCCGGTTTCATGCGTGGCGCCGTTTGCGATTCGCGTAATCGATTCGAAAGCATCGCCGCGCCGCTCATCACTTCCCCGCATATCCCACGGCGACGTTTTGCGCGACACTGCGGTACAGTCGGCAGACCCCGGCCGGCCGCGCGGCGACGCTCGTCGCGCGGCGCGATGCCGGTCCGCCACCGCATTCGGCCGCCGTGCCAGCTTCGGCCACCTCGCGGCGGCGCACGCGCTGCGCCGCGCCATGCTCTATCGAGATCAATCATGTCAACTGCGACTCACACGCAAGTCAACCAGGAATCCAAGGCCCGCACCGTGTTCCGCGTGGTCAGCGGCAACTTCCTGGAAATGTACGACTTCATGGTCTACGGCTACTACGCCTCGGCGATCGCCAAGACCTATTTCCCGAACGGCGACGCGTTCGCCTCGCTGATGCTGTCGCTGTCGGTGTTCGGCGCCGGCTTCCTGGTGCGCCCGATCGGCGCGATCGTGCTCGGTGCGTACATCGACCACCATGGCCGCCGCAAGGGGCTGATCCTCACGCTGGGCCTGATGGCGCTGGGTACGCTCACGGTCGCGACCGTGCCCGGCTACGCGACCATCGGCGTGCTCGCGCCGATCCTCGTGCTGCTCGGGCGGCTGTTGCAGGGCTTCTCGGCCGGGGTCGAGCTCGGCGGCGTGTCGGTCTACCTGTCGGAGATCGCGACCAAGGGCAACAAGGGCTTCTATACGTCGTGGCAATCTGGCAGCCAGCAAGTGGCGGTGGTGTTCGCGGCGCTGGTCGGCGTGCTGCTGCACAGCGTGCTGCCCGTCGAGCAGATGACGGCCTGGGGCTGGCGCGTGCCGTTCCTGATCGGCTGCCTGATCGTGCCGTTCCTGTTTCTGATCCGCCGCTCGCTGAAGGAAACCGACGAGTTCCTCGCCAGGCGCCACCGCCCGAGCATGGGCGAGATCATGCAGTCGATGGCGCAGAACTGGGGGGTGGTGCTGGCCGGGATGGGCATGGTGATCATGACCACCGTGTCGTTCTACATGATCACCGCCTATACGCCGACCTTCGGCAAGGAGGAACTGCACCTGTCGTCCGTCGATGCGCTGATCGTGACGGTCTGCGTCGGCCTGTCGAACCTGCTCTGGCTGCCGCTGTCGGGCAGCGTGTCGGACCGCATCGGCCGCCGGCCGGTGCTGATCACGTTCACGGTGCTGACGCTGCTGACCGCCTATCCGGCCGTGCAGTGGCTGGTGGCCGAGCCGTCGTTCATGCGGCTGCTGATCGTCGAGCTGTGGCTGTCGTTCCTGTACGGTTCGTACAACGGCGCGATGGTGGTCGCGCTGACCGAGGTGATGCCGGCCGACGTGCGCACCGCCGGCTTCTCGCTCGCCTACAGCCTCGCGACGACGATCGGCGGCTTCACGCCGGCGATCTCGACGCTGCTGATCCACGAGACCCACAACAAGGCGGCACCGGGGCTGTGGCTCGGCGTGGCCGCGATCTGCGGGCTGATCGCGACGCTGGTGCTGTATCGCACGCCGGAGTCGCGCCGGCAGTACAAGGCGGTTTGACGACAGGCGCCGCGATTTTCCGCGGCGGGAAGTGAGGCAAGGGGAGCGCCGTGGCGCTCCCTTTTGTTTTGGGACGAATGCCGCCGCGGCATGCCTTGTGCCTGCCGGAGAACGCTCGGCCCGACCGACCCGGGCATGAGGCAGGGCAAGCGACTTCGCCTGGCTTCATCGGCGCGCTGCGGCAAGGGGCAGGAAATCCGGCGGAACTAGCCCGCCTCGACGCGCCGGGCCACGGCCGCCACCACCGCGTCCCACGCGCCGGGCGCCGGCTGGCGAAACAGTTCGGCGCGCGGGTACCAGGGACTCTCGTCGCCGGTGAACCAGCGCCAGTCGGCGGCGAACGCCAGCATCAGCCAGAGCGGCTTGCCGAGCGCGCCGACCAGGTGCGCGACGGCGGTGTCGATCGACACCACGCCGTCGAGCCGGTCGATCAGCGCTGCGGTGGACGCGAACTCGTCGAGGCCGTCCACGGTGTGGATGCGCGCGCGCTGCGGATGCGCATCGAGCGCGGCGCGATCAGCGCCCGACAGGTTCGGCTGCAGCACGATCCAGTCGACGCCGGCGATTGCGAACAGCGGCGCGAGCGCAGCCAGCGGCACCGCGCGATTCTCCTGCACCTGCTGCCGGCCGGACCAGACGATGCCGAGCTTGCGCTTCGACTGGCCGCCGAGCGAACCGCGAAAGCGCCGCCGCGCGGTTTCCGGCACCGCGAGATAGGGCGTGCGCGACGGAATTTCGGCGAAGCCGATGCCGAGCGCGTGGGGCAGGCTCAGCAGCGTGCAGCCGAGATCGGCGTCCTGCCGCGCGCGCGCCGACGCGCCGGCCGCGACCACCGACACGCGCCAGCTTCGCGCGAGCGGCTCCATCAGCGAGAGCAGTTCCGGCTGCACCTCGAGCACGAGCCGCGCGCAGCGCGCGCGAGCGAGCGGCACGAAACGCGCGAATTGCAGCGTATCGCCGAAGCCCTGTTCGGCGCGCACGAACAGCGTGCGCGATTCGATCGGCTCGCCGCGCCACATCGGCAGGCCGCCCGGGTCGGGCGCGCCGGGCAGCGCGTGCCGCGCCTCGTAGTCGGGCAGGCCGCGCGCGAAATCGCCGAGCGTGAGCAACGTGACCGCGCGATGCATGCGCGCCAGCGTGTGGCCGGGCACCAGCCGCAGCGCCTGGTCGAACGCGCGCAGCGCCAGTTCGTGCGCGCCGAGCGCGTGATGCGCAGTGCCGAGGTTCAGCCAGCCGAGCACGAGCGACGGGTCGAGGCCGATTGCACGCTCGTAGCGCGCGCGCGCCTCGGCATGGCGGCCAAGCGCGGCGAGCGCGTTGCCGAGCCCGAGCAGCGCGACCGGGAACGCCGGATGCAGCGCCAGCGCCTGCTCGAACGCGTGGACGGCCTCGGCGTGGCGGCCCACCGCGTCGAGCGTGTTGCCGAGGTTGAAGTGGGCGGCCACGAAGCGCGGCTCGGCGGCGAGCGCGGCGCGGAAATGGCCGACCGCCTCGTCGACGCGGCCGAGCGCCGAGAGCGCCATGCCCAGATTGTTGTGCGCGCCCGCATGGCCCGGGCGCAGTTCGAGCGCGCGCCGGAACGCGGCGAGCGCGTCGTCGTGGCGGCCGAGCGCGTTCAGCGCGTTGCCGAGATTGTTGTGGATCGACGCGTCGCCGGGCGTGAGCCGCAGCGCGCGCTCGAACGCGGCCGCGGCGTCCTCGTGGCGCGCCTGCGCCGCGTAAGCGTTGCCGAGGTTGTAGTGGGCGAGCGGGAAATCGGGCGCGAGCGAGAGCGCGTTGCGGAACCGCACGATCGCGTCGTCGAGCCGGCCGAGCGCCTTCAGCGCGTTGCCGAGGTTGAGCTGCAGCGCGGCGTCGTTCGGGCGAAGCTCGACGGCGCGGCCGACCAGCTCGGCCGCCTCGTGGTTCTGCCCCTGCTGGTGGCGCAGCACGCCGAACAGGTGCAGCGCGTCGGCATCGGCGGGGTTGGCCGCGAGCGCTGCGCGGTAGTCGCGCTCGGCATCGGCCAGGCGCCCCGCGCGGTGCGCCGCGAACGCGCGATCGAAAACGGTTTCCATGACGCAAGACTGACGGGAAAGCGGCATTTTCCCATAACCGCGGCGCCGGTCCGCCCATTTACGGGTCGGCCGTTCGGCATATGGTCCGGGCGCGGCGGCCGGCGTAGACTGGGGACCGTTGTGTTTCGCGGAGGCCGCCACATGCTTGCTGTTCCTCTCGATCTCGCGCCGGTGCTGGTGGTCGGCGCCGGGCCGACCGGCCTCGCCGCCGCGCTGTCGCTCGCGCGTGCGCAGGTCCCCGTGCGCATCATCGACGCCGCGCCGCGGCCCGGCCGCTTTTCACGCGCGATCGGCATCCAGGCGCGCACGCTCGAACTGTTCGAGCAGCACCGGATCGTCGAGCCGTTTCTCGCGCTCGGCCATCGTGCGCGTCTCGCGCATCTGCATTCGGGTGGCCGGCGCATCGCCGCGCTCGATTTCGACCCGCTGCAGACGCGCTATCCGTATCTGCTGATGCTCGACCAGACCGAGACCGAGCGGATCCTCACCGAGCAGCTGGCCGGGCTCGGCGTCATGATCGAACGCGGCGTCACGCTCACGCGCTGCCGCCAGGAGGGCGACATGACGCGCGTCTCGCTGCGGCACGGCGACGGGCGCGAGGAAGCGGTCGAGCCGCCCTACCTGATCGCCGCCGACGGCGCGCACAGCACGGTGCGCCATCAGCTCGGCGCCGGTTTTGCCGGGCATGCGTTCGAGCAGACCTTCCTGCTCGCCGATTTCTCCGCCGCGCCGGACTGGCCCGACGACGAGATCCACCTGTTCGCCACGCACGACGGGCTCGCGGGAATGCTGCCGCTAGGCGGCGGCCGCTATCGGCTCGTGGCGGACCGGCCGCCGGGCAGCGGCGACAGCGGCAACGGTCTCGGCGGCGAACCCGATGCGGGCGGGCGCGCGGGCCATGCCGGCGATGCCGGTACGGCTGCGGCCGCTGCGCCTTCGCTCGAGACTTGCCGCGAGATCGTTCGCACGCGCATCGACGCCGAACTGACGATCGACGAGCTCGTCTGGTCCTCGTATTTCCACCTGAACAGCCGCATGGTCGAGCAGCTGCGCCTCGGCCGCGTGCTGTTCGCGGGCGACGCGGCTCACGTCCACAGCCCGGCCGGCGCGCAGGGAATGAACACGGGCATCCAGGAGGCGTTCAATCTCGGCTGGAAGCTCGCGCGCGTGCTGAAGGCCGGTGCGCCCGAGCGGCTGCTCGACAGCTATCACGCCGAGCGCCACCCGATCGAGCGCGACGTACTGCGCCAGACGAGCTTCATCACGCAAGTCGTCGAGGCCGATCGCGGCCCGCTGAAGCTGCTGCGCGAGCATCTGGTGCCGGTGCTCGCGTCGCTCGGGCCGGTGCGCGACGCGCTGCGCCGCTCGGTCAGCGAACTCGCGGTGCAGTATCGGAAGAGCCCGTTGACGCTCGAACGCGTGCTCGACGGCGGTCCGCGCGCCGGCGAGCGCGCGCCCGACGCGCTGCTGCGCGTCCATGACGGGCCGCTCGGGCAGGCCCCGGGCATCGCGCGCCTGTTCGACCTGCATGACCCGGCGCACTTCACGCTGCTGACGATCGAGGCGCCCGAGCAGGCGGCCGAAGGCGACCCGGACGACCGTGAACTGGCGGCCGCGCTCGATCGCCTGATGCCGGGCGCGATTCGTCACTGGCGCGTGACCGAGGCCGACTTGCCGGGCGCGCCGCCGCTCGGCGACGTCTACGGCCATACGCTGCCGAGCGTCTATCTGTTGCGCCCGGATGGCTATATCGCCGCGCGCGGGCGGCCCGCGTCCGATGCGAACGCGCTGCTGCGACATTGCGAGATGTGGTTCGCGGCGGCGAACCGGCACGCCTGATGATGCTGCCGGCGGCGGGGGGCGGTATCGACAGGAGGGCGTGGACGGCGGCATCCGCGGCGGCGCGGCGCTCGACGTCATGGCGCGGCGAGCGCCGCAATGAAACGCGCGGAACGGCACGCACCGCGCTACGCGCGGTACATGCCATTGCGCCCTGAAGGCAGCGGGCCAGCCGTTGCCGGGCGAGCCCGTCGCGGGGACAACCCGCGATTCAGCTCAAGCCGCCGGCGACACCATCGGCTCGAGCGCCGTGCGATGCGTGAGCAGCGCCTCGCGCACGACCGGCAGCAAGGCGCGGGCGGCCTCGTCGCCGCCCGCGTCGTCGAGCGCCGCGAGCAGCGTGCGGCGCATGCGCGGTTCCCAGAAGCGCCGGATGTGATCGGCGATGCCGTTCACTGCTTCGTCGTGGTCCGGCATCGATCCGAAGAACGTGCCGATCTGGTTCGCCATCGTGATCAGGTGATCGACTTTCATCGTGTCCTCGTACTCACTTGCCCGAGCCGACCGGCACGGCCGTCGCATCGCGCTGCCGCAGCAGGTCGATCTGCTCGGCGTTGAACCGCGAATACTGGCGCTGCCATTCCGACGGCTGCGTGACGGGCAGCACCTGCACCGCCGTCACCTTGTACTCGGGGCAGTTGGTGGCCCAGTCCGAGCTGTCGGTCGTGATCACGTTCGCGCCCGATTCGGGGAAGTGGAACGTGGTGTAGACCACGCCCGGTTGCATCCGGTCGGAGACCAGCGCGCGCAGCACGGTCTGTCCCGCGCGCGACTCGATGCCGACCCAGTCGCCGGTGTCGATGCCGCGCTCCTCGGCGTCGTGCGGATGGATCTCGAGGCGGTCCTCGTCGTGCCAGTGGACGTTCTCGGTGCGCCGCGTCTGCGCGCCGACGTTGTATTGCGAGAGGATCCGCCCGGTGGTCAGGATCAGCGGATAGCGCGCGTTGACCTTCTCCGGCGACGCCACGAACTGCGTGATCACGAAGCGGCCCTTGCCGCGCACGAAGCTGTCGATGTGCATGGTCGGCGTGCCTTCCGGCGCGTCGTCGTTGCACGGCCACTGGATGCTGCCGAGCTGGTCGAGCTTCGCATACGAGACGCCCGAGAAGGTCGGCGTGAGCGAGGCGATCTCGTCCATGATCTCGGACGGATGCGTGTAGTGCATCTCGTAGCCGAGCGCGCGGGCCAGCAGCAGCGTCACCTCCCAGTCCGCGTAGCCGGCCAGTGGCGGCATCACGCGGCGCACGCGCGAGATGCGGCGCTCCGCGTTGGTGAACGTGCCGTCCTTCTCGAGGAAGGTCGAGCCCGGCAACAGTACGTGCGCGTATTTCGCGGTTTCGTTGAGGAAGATGTCCTGCACCACGATGCATTCCATCGACGACAGCGCGGCCGCCACGTGCTGCGTGTTCGGGTCCGACTGCACGATGTCCTCGCCCTGGCAGTAGAGGCCCTTGAAGCTGCCGTCGAGCGCCGCGTCGAACATGTTCGGAATCCGCAGGCCCGGCTCGGGCTGCAGCGTCGCCGACCAGGCCGCCTCGAACTGCGCGCGCACCGTCGAATCGCCGATGTGGCGGTAGCCGGGCAGCTCGTGCGGGAACGAGCCCATGTCGCACGAACCCTGCACGTTGTTCTGGCCGCGCAGCGGGTTGACGCCCACGCCCTCGCGGCCGACGTTGCCGGTGGCCATCGCGAGGTTCGCGATGCCCATCACCATGGTCGAGCCCTGCGCGTGCTCGGTCACGCCGAGCCCGTAGTAGATCGCCGCGTTGCCGCCCGTCGCATAGAGCCGCGCGGCCAGGCGCACCTGCTCGGCCGGCACGCCGGTGATCGCCTCGTTGGTTTCCGGCGAGTTTTCCTCGCGTGCGGCGAACTCGCGCCATTGCTCGAATGCGCGCGACTCGCAGCGCTCGGCGATGTAGGCCTCGTCGAGCAGTCCCTCGGTGACGATCACGTGCGCGAGCGAGTTGATCATCGCGACGTTGGTGCCCGGCCGCAGCTGCAGGTGATGCGAAGCCTTCACGTGCGCGCCGTCGACGATGTCGATGCGGCGCGGGTCGATCACCACCAGCTTCGCGCCTTCGCGTACACGCCGCTTCAGGCGCGAGCCGAATACCGGGTGGCCGTCGGTCGGGTTCGCGCCGATCACGACGATCACGTCGGCCTTCGAGATCGAGGCGAAGGTCTGCGTGCCGGCCGATTCGCCGAGCGTCGTCTTGAGGCCATAACCGGTCGGCGAGTGGCACACGCGCGCGCAGGTGTCGACGTTGTTGTTGCCGAACGCGGCACGCACCAGCTTCTGCACGAGGTAGGTTTCCTCGTTGGTGCAGCGCGACGAGGTGATGCCGCCGATCGAGTCGCGGCCGTATTGCTGCTGCAGCTGGCGGAAGCGCGAGGCGGCGTAGCCGATCGCCTCGTCCCAGCTCACCTCGCGCCACGGGTCGGTGATCTTCTCGCGGATCATCGGCTTGGTGATGCGGTCCTTGTGGGTGGCGTAGCCCCAGGCGAAGCGGCCCTTCACGCAGGCGTGCCCCTCGTTGGCGAGGCCGTTCTTGTGCGGCGTCATGCGCACCACCTGCGAGCCCTTCATCTCGGCCTTGAACGAGCAGCCCACGCCGCAATAGGCGCAGGTGGTCACGACCGAGTGCTCGGCCTGGCCGAGGAACGTGACGCTCTTCTCCTGCAGCGTCGCGGTCGGGCAGGCGGCCACGCAGGCGCCGCACGACACGCATTCCGATTCCATGAACGTGCCGCTCTCGCCGGCCGCGACGCGCGATTCGAAGCCGCGCCCCGCGATCGTCAGCGCGAAGGTGCCCTGGGTTTCCTCGCAGGCACGCACGCAGCGGTTGCAGACGATGCACTTCGACGGGTCGTAGCTGAAGTACGGGTTCGACTCGTCCTTCTGCGCCTGCAGGTGGTTGTCGCCGCCGAAGCCGTAGCGCACCTCGCGCAGCCCGACCACGCCGGCCATGTCCTGCAGCTCGCAGTCGCCGTTGGCGGGGCAGGTCAGGCAGTCTAGCGGGTGATCGGAGATGTAGAGCTCCATCACGTTGCGGCGCAGCTTCTGCAGCCGGTCGCTCTGGGTGCGCACCTTCATGCCCGCCTCGACGGGCGTGGTGCAGGAAGCCGGCGTGCCGCGCCGCCCCTCGATCTCGACGAGGCAGAGCCGGCACGAGCCGAACGGTTCGAGCGAGTCGGTCGCGCAGAGCTTCGGCACGTTCACGCCGGCCTCGATCGAGGCGCGCATCACCGAGGTGCCGGCCGGCACCGTCACGGCCTGGCCGTCGATCTCGAGCGTGACGTCGGTATCCGAATGGCGGAACGGCGTGCCGTAGTCGGTGTCGTCGAACGGATCGCGGCGTGCCTGCGCGGCGCTCTTGCAGGCGCAGTTGCCGGAGCCGCAGCCGCCGGCGGGGGCGCTGCTGTCGAATGCTTGGGTGGACATCGTGGTCTCCTGTCAGGCCGCGGCTTTTGACGCCACGGGGGCGCCGGCGAGGCCGAAATCTTCCGGAAAATGATCGAGCGCGGACAGCACCGGGTACGGCGTCATCCCGCCCATCGCGCAGAGCGAGCCGGCCATCATCGTGTCGCACAGATCGCGCAGCAGGTGGACCTGCTTCTCGGACGTGTCGCCGCCGCGGATGCGCGCGATGGTCTCGACGCCGCGCGTCGAGCCGATCCGGCACGGCGTGCATTTGCCGCACGATTCGAGGACGCAGAACTGCATCGCGTATTCGGCGAGTTCGGCCAGGTTCGAGGTGTCGTCGTGCAGCACGATGCCGCCGTGTCCGACCACCGCGCCGACGGCCGCATAGGCTTCGTAGTCGAGCGGAATGTCCCACTGGCTCTCGGGCAGGTAGGTGCCGAGCGGGCCGCCCACCTGCGCGGCGCGCGCCGGGCGGCCGCTCGCGGTGCCGCCGCCGAACTCGAACAGCAGTTCGCGCAGCGTCACGCCGAACGCGAGCTCGACAAGGCCGCCCTGGCGGATGTTGCCGGCCAGCTGGAACGGCAGCGTGCCCCGCGAGCGGCCCATGCCGTAGTCGCGATAGAACGCGGCGCCGCGCGCGAAGATGATCGGCGCGGTGGCCAGCGTGATCACGTTGTTGATCACGGTCGGCTGGCCGTGCAGGCCTTCGAGCGCCGGCAGCGGCGGCTTGGCGCGCACCACGCCGCGCTTGCCTTCGAGCGATTCGAGCAGCGCGGTTTCCTCGCCGCACACGTAGGCGCCGGCGCCTTTCGCGACCTCGAGCTCGAACGCGGGGCCCGAGCCGAGCACGCTCTCGCCGAGCCAGCCGGCCGCGCGGGCCCGCGCGATCGCCTCGTCGAGCGCCGCGATCGCGTGCGGATACTCGCTGCGCACGTAGATATGGCCGCGCGTCGCGCCCGTCACCACGCCGGCGATGATCATCCCTTCGATCAGGCAGTACGGATCGCTTTCCATGATCAGGCGGTCCGAGAACGTGCCCGAATCGCCCTCGTCGGCGTTGCAGACCACGTATTTCTGCGCGGCGCGCGCCTGGCGCACCGTGCGCCACTTGATGCCGGCCGGGAACGCGGCGCCGCCGCGTCCGCGCAGGCCCGATTCGATCAGTTCCTCGCAGGCCGCGGCGCCGTCGAGCGTGAGCGCGCGTTTCAGGCCGTCGAGGCCGCCGTGCGAGAGATAATCGTCGATCGACAGCGGATCGGTGATGCCGATTCGCGCGAAGGTCAGGCGCTGCTGGCGTTTGAGCCAGGGCAGCTCGTCGACGAGGCCGACGCGCGACGGGTGCTCGCCGCCTTCGAGCCAGCCGGCGTCGAACAGCGCGCCGACGTCGGCGGCCGACAGGTTCGCGTAACCGACGCGGCCGGCCGGCGTGGCGATCTCGACCAGCGGTTCGAGCCACAGCAGGCCGCGCGAGCCGTTGCGCACGAGATCGATGGCAATGCCGCGCGCGGCGGCCTCGGCCGCGATCGCGCGGGCCAGCGCCTCGGCGCCGACCGCCAGCGCGGCGGAATCGCGCGGCACATGAATGCGGACGACGGGCTGGCTCATGCGGGCTCCTTCTGGTCGGCGGCGGTGTCGGCGACGGCCGCGGCGAGCAGCGCGTCGAAGCGCGCCGGGTTCAGGCGTGCGTGCGGCTCGCCGTTGATCATCGCGGACGGCGACTGCGCGCAGAAGCCGAGGCAGTAGACCGATTCGAGCGCGACGTCGCCGTCGTGCCCGGCATCGATCCGGCAACCGGTGCGCGCCTGCGCGTGCTCGACCAGCGCCTCGCCGCCGAGGCTGCGGCAGGCCTCGGCGCGACACAGCTGGATCGTCACGCGCGCGGGCGGCGTGGTGCGGAAATGGTGGTAATAGGTGAGCACGCCATGCACTTCGGCGCGCGACAGGTTCAGCGCTTTCGCAAGCGGCGGCACGCAGCCCTCGGGCACGTAGCCGGCTTCATCCTGAATCGCGTGCAGAATTGCCACGAGCGATTGACCGGCGCGCGCATGTCGCAAGACAAGCGCGTCCGCTGAAACGGGGGATGGGGACATCCTGAGCTCCTCCAGGTCCATATGCTCGGAATTTCATATATCCGGGCACTGACGCTGTTGTTTGATCGAGTGCTGGAGACGATAAGCCGTTAGAATCCAGGTCGCAATAAGAAACGAGGTTGCATAAATGATTCGAGTCGAATGCGACGCACATCTGATCGTGCGCGACAGCGAAGGGCGCACGGCCAGCCTGTCGGACGTGGTGCCGCTGCTGGAACTGGTCGCGACGACGGGCAGTATCGCCCAGGCCGCCGAGGCCAAGGGTTTGTCCTATCGTCACGCCTGGGGCCTGCTGCGCTCGCTGGAAGCCTGCGTCGGCGGCGTGCTGATCGAGACCGCGCGCGGCAAGGGTACTTCGCTGTCCGAGTTGGGCGCGGCCGTGGTCGGCGCGCAGCGGCTGGTCGGCGAACGGCTGGGCGGCAACCTGCGGGCGCTGGCCGCCGAGGTCGCGAGCGAGCTGAACCGGCGCCTGACCCAGCATCCCGGCGCGCTGCGGATCCATGCCTCGCACGGCTACGCGGTCGCGGCGCTGGTGTCGTCGCTGGTCGACGGGCACGCGCAGGTGGACATCAAGTATCGCGAGAGCGTCGAAGCGGTGATGGCGCTCGCGCGCGGCGAGTGCGATCTGGCCGGCTTCCATCTGCCGCACGGGGCGTTCCGCGCGAACTGCGCGCAGATCTACCGGCCCTGGCTCGACGACACGCGCCACGTGCTGATCCACCTGACGCGGCGCAAGCAGGGCCTGTTCATTCCGCGCGGCAATCCGAAGGGCGTGGTGGGGCTTGCCGACCTGGCACGCGACGACGTGCGTTTCGTCAATCGCCAGCCCGGTTCGGGCACGCGGATGCTGCTCGATCTGGCCCTGCGCGAGATCGGTGTCGATCCCGAGGCGATCAACGGTTACGCCTCGGCCGAACTGACGCATTCCGCGATCGCGGCGTTCGTCGCGAGCGGGATGGCGGACCTCGGCTTCGGCGTCGAGCCGGCCGCGCATCATTTCGGGCTGGCGTTCATTCCGGTGGTCGACGAGGACTATTACTTCGCCTGCGACCGCGACCGGCTCGGCGAGGCGCCGCTGGCCGGCGCGCTCGCGCTGCTGCGAGAGATGCCGTATCGCGATACCGTCGCGCGGCTCGACGGCTATGATCCGGGCGCCTGCGGCACGCTGCTGTCGGTTGCCGACGGGCTGTCGGGGGGGGCCTCGTGACGCGGCGCCGCCCGGCCTTGCTCGGTCGCCAGAGATCCGTGGCGCAATCCGTGACGAAACGAGGACATGGGCGGATGCCGGACCGGCACGCACGCGCATCCGGCCCCGGAAATTGCCGGTAACGTGGCGCGGGTGCCGAGATCGCTGCACGCGGCGACCATTTGCGCTACGCTTTTCGTTTAGCCAACGTTACCAGCCACCACGCCGCAACCCGGCGCCCCGACTTCATGAAACTCCTTGCCAATCTTGCCGCCGTCGCCGTGACGGCGGGCGTGCTGTCCGCCGTCGCCTCGGTTTCGTTCGCGCAGAATTCGCCGGGCGTGCCGGGCGGCATCCTGACTGACCAGTTCAAGTTCAACGAGCATCCGCAGATGCCGTTCGCCGCGTCGGCGCCGTCGAAGAAGTACCAGACCGGCAAGCGCTCCGAGGCGCGCAAGAAAGGCGACATGGGCGACCCGAACGGCTGCAACCTGCAGTGCCCGGACGACCAGTAAGCACCGGCCGGTAGCGGGCGCGCGGGTTCACCCCCCGCCCGTCGATGCCGGAGCGGCGGGTCGTTCCGGCGAGCGCCTGCTTGCTTCGCTTGTTTCCCCTTGCGCTTCCGCGTTACGCCCGCTTTTCCCGCCGAGCCGAAGGTTGCTCCACCGGCTCGCGGCTCCCGTCCCTTGGCAAGCCCCTGCCACCTCACCCCTCCACGTTGATCCCGCCGTCGATTCACGCCAGATGATCGTGCTCGTCGGCGAAGGTGCGGATCAGAAAATCGACGACGGTCCGCGTCGGTAGATCCTTGCGGCCCTCCCGCCGCGTCAGCAGCCACAGTTCGCGAGGCGGCGGCGCGTGATCGAGCGTGCAATGCACGAGCGCCGCGTCGCCGCGGCCGATGAAGTTCAGCAGCAGCACGACGCCGGCGCCAGCGCGCGCGGCAGCGGCCTGCGCGAGCTGGCTGCCGCCGCGGATGGCGATCCGTGCCTGCGGGAAATGCCGCGCGAGCCAGACCGCTTCGGGCAGATGCGCGTTTGCCTCGTCGAAGCCGACAAACACGGGCGCCTCGCCTGCCGCGATCCGCCCGGCCCATTGCGGCGTCGCGTAGAACCCGTAGCCCGGCGTCGCCACCGATTTCGCGATCACGTCGCCGTCGTCGGGGCGCCCGAAGCGCAGCGCGATATCGGCTTCGCGGCGATCGAGGCTGACCGCCCGGAAGTCCGACGCCACGTCGATGTCGAGCGACGGATGCCGCGCGGCGAGCGTCGCGAGCCGCGCGATCAGGAAGTGCTGCACGAGGCTCGGCGGTGCGTTGAGCCGGACCAGCCCGCGCGGGTTGTCGTCGCGACCGCCTCGGCTCAGCCGCGCGGCCGCCGTTTCCATCTCGCTCGCGCCCGCCAGCGCACGGGTCCCGGCAGGCGTCAGCACGTAGCCGTCGGGGCGGCGCTCGACCAGCCGCTCGCCGAGCGTGTGTTCGAGCGACTGGATCCGCCGCGAGATCGTGGCGTGCGAGACCGACAGCGCGCGGGCCGCCGCCGACAGGCTGCCATGTCGCGCCAGCGCAACGAATACGCGAACGTCCTGCCAGTCGAGGGGTGTGCGAATTTGATCAGCCATTGTATGAAATTCGGTAATTTTCGAACATTTAGGTGCAGCCTAGCATGGGGCCTCGATAGCCGACCGGGATTTGCGATGACGACTTCGAACCCCTCCCTGACGCTGATCGGCGGCCCGACCGTGCTGATCGAATTCGACGGCGTGCGGCTGCCGACCGATCCGACCATCGACCCGCCCGGGCTCTACCGGGAAACGCCCGTTCGGTTCGCGAAGACCTCGGGGCCGGCCCTGTCGGTCGAGGCGATCGGCGCGCTCGACGCGGTGCTGCTGAGCCACGACCATCATTTCGACAATCTCGATCACGCGGGCCGCGCGATGCTGCCCGGCGTGCCGGTGGTGCTGGCGACGCAGGCCGGAGCGGGGTGCCTCGGCGGCAATGCGCGCGGCCTCGCGCCGTTCGAAACCTGCATGCTCGACACGCGGCGGCCGGCGCCTGCTGGTGACCGCCACGCCGGCGCGCCACGGCCCGGTCGGCATCGAGCCTTAGCCGGGCGACGAGGTCGGCTTCGCGCTCGGCATCGAGCAGCCGGGCGACCTGCGCTACGTGACGGGCGACACCGTCCGGTATCGCGGCACGGCCGAGGTGGCCGAGCGGTTCGCGCCGCGCGTGGTGGTGCGGCATACCGGCGCCGCGGCGCCGCGCGGGCGCTTTCACATGACGATGGGCAGCGAGGACGCGCTCGAGGCGGCGAGCGCGTTTCCCGACGCCACGCTGGTCGCGGTCCACAACGAGGGCTGGGTCCATTTGAAGGAGACGCATGCGCAGCTCGAGGGCAGTTTCGCGAAGCTGGGGGCGGGCGGCCGGCTGACCGCGCTCGAGCGCGGCCGGCCGTTGCGGACCGAGTGGTGAGCGCGTGAAGGCACGGGTTGCGGCGCGGGCTGGCCCGTCGCGACCCGTGTGCTTGGCCCGCTACCGTATTACTGCTTCAGGCAGCGCACCCAGTAGTTGCCTTCGTCGTCGACCTCGACGCCTTGCAGCTCCGACTCGAAGCCGGGGAACAGGCGGCTGAACCGTTCCATCGCGAGCAGGTAGTCGACGATGGCGTGCGCGTCGGGCGCGACGCGTTCGCCGGGCATGATGACCGGGATGCCCGGAGGATAGGGCGTGACCATCACGCCGACGGTGCGCCCCACCATGTCGCGCACGCGTACCTTCTCGGTGCCGTCGCTGATGAGCCGCTGGTATGCCTCGCTCGGCGACATCACGGGCGATGCTTTGGCGGTGCAGGCCGCGTCGGACAACTGCGTCATCTTCAGCTCGCGCTTGGTCCGGTGGATTGCCGCGCAGAGTTCGCGCAGCGTCATGTCGCGGTAGCGCGGCGCCAGTGCGACGAGCTCGGGCAGCGCCGTGGCGAGGCTCGCGTCGGTGTCGTGCAGCCGCTTGAACTCGAGCAGCGATTCGATCAGCGTTCCCCACTTGCCCTGCGTCGAGCCGAGCGCATAGAGGATCAGCAGGTTGTAGTCGCCGTTGCGGGCCGGGATCGTGCGGCGCGTGCCGAGGAAGCGCGAGACGACCGGCGCGGGAATGCCGAAGTCCGTTTCGCGGCCGAGCGCGTCGATGCCGGGGCAGGTGATCGTCACCTTGATCGGATCGAGCATCGCGTAGCCGTCCTCGATCTCGCCGAAGCCGTGCCACGCCTCGTTGGCGCGCAGCCACCAGCAGGTCGGGTCGCGCTCGAGCGTGGCGTTGGGCACGTCGAGGAACGGCACGCGCTTGCCGTCCACCTGAACCTCGTCGGGCTGCCAGACGCCGAACCACCAGCCGTGGTCGCCCGACTTCCCGAGCTTGGCCGCCATCGTCAGCATCGTCTTGCGGAAGTCGACGGCGTCGTTGATCGCGTCGCGCAGCAGCGCCTTGCCCGATTCGCCCTTCATCATCGACGTGGCGACGTCGATCGACGCGATGATCGGGTAGAACGGCGAGGTCGTGCCGTGCATCATGAACGACTGGTTGAACACGTCGTGGTCGATCGGCGCGCGTTCGCTGTTGCGGATGTGGATCATCGAGGCCGACGAGAACGCCGCGAGCATCTTGTGCGTGGACTGCACCGCGATCAGCGTCGGCCGCTCGGGCAGGTCTTCCGGCACGCCCATCGCGTAGCGGCCCGCATAGAGCGGATGGAATTTCGCATAGGCATACCAGGCCTCGTCGAACTTGATGCGCGGCACCGCCCCTGCCAGCTGGCGCGTGATGCGGTCGACGTCGTAGATCAGGCCGTCGTAGGTGGAATTGGTCACCACCGCGTAGACCGGTGCCTTGCCGCGCGCGCCCTCATGCATCGGGCTCGTCGCGATCTCGTCGCGGATCGCCGCCGCCTCGAACTGTTCGGGCGGGATCAGCCCGATCAGCCCGTACCCGTTGCGGGCCGGCTTGAAATAGATCGGCCGCGCGCCCGTGATGGTGAGCTCGTGGTTCACCGACTTGTGGCAGTTGCGGTCCACCAGCACCATCTCGCCGGGCCGCAGCATCGCGTGGCCGACGATCTGGTTCGACTGCGAGGAGCCGCCGACCACGTAGTAGGTGGCGTCGGCGCCGAAGGTGCGGGCCGCCTCGCGTTCGGATTGGCCGGGCACACCGCGATGTTCGAGCCAGTTGCCGAGGTCGGGCGTCGCGATGCCGATGTCGGCGCGCATGATGTTCTCGCCGAAGAAGCGCAGGAACTCGCGGCCGACCGGATGCTTGAGGTAGGCCACGCCGCCCTGGTGGCCGGGGCAGTCCCAGTAGTAGGGGCGATCCTCGGCATAGGACTTGAGCGCCTTGAAATACGGCGGCAGCAGCGAATCCATGTATTGCTTCACGGCGAAATCGACGCGGCCGGCGATGAAGGTCGAGGTGTCCTGGCCCAGGTGGACGTATTCGCGCACCTCGCCGAGGATGCCGATCGGCAGGTCGGTCATCACGGCGCGTTCCGCCGCGAGGATGATCGGCACGCCGGTGTTGTGGCGCCGGATCTCCTCGATCATCGAAATGTAGTGCAGGCCGTCCTGCTCGTCGCCGCAGAGATCGGCATCGATCACGATGCAGCCGAGCGTGCTTTCCGCTTCCTTCGTCAGCAGGCCCGGTTTCAGCGTCGTTTCGTGCAGGATCGAGTAGCCGTAGCTGTCTTTCAGCAGCTGGCCGATCTTGCGGACCTCCTCGGCGCCGGGCTTGCTCATCGATTCCTTGTCGAAGCCGATGACGAGGATGGGAAAGTGCGTGTTGTCACGATGGTTCATGAGATTTCTCCGAAGGAAGTTGCCATGGCCTTGCCAGAATGGTTCGCATTCCTTAAAAAATGAATCCGGATGCGGGCCGGTTGGCCCGCGTGTGACGCGTCAGGCGCGGGCGGCCTTGTTGCGGACCACGAGCGAGTAGAGCGGGATCGTTACCATGATCAGCGCGGTGCCCCAGAAAATCGACCGGGAGCCCGAGCCGAGCAGCGCGAAGATGCTGTAGACCACGCCGATCAGGGCCAGCACGGCGTAGAGCTTGAAGGTCGGGCCGATGTTCATCTTCTTCGAGGCCATGATGATGGGCAGTGCCACCACCGCGTACATGTAGGGCAGCAGCGAGGCGAACACCGACATCAGGATGATCACCTGGAACTGCGCGGCCAGATCGGGGGAGGCCGTCAGCAGCAGCACGCCCGACATCAGCACGCCGGTGACGACGAGCCCCTTGACCGTCACGTCGTTGCGGTTGGTGTCGGCGAAGAAGCGCGGGAACAGGCCCCGTTCGGCACCCGAGCGGGCCGATTCGCTCTGCAGGATCAGCCAGCCCGAAATCGAGCCGAGGCAGGCGATGATGCTGAGCGCGGAGACGATTTCGCCGGCGCGCGGACCGAACATGTAGCGTGCCGAATCGGCGAACGGCGCGGCCGACTTGATCAGCACTTCATGCGGGACGATCCCCATGATGACCGTGCAGCTCGCCACGTAGCAGACCGCCGCGATCAGCAGGCCGATGACGGTGGCGCGTGGCACCGTGTACTCGGGGCGTTCGACCTGGCCGGTCGACACCACGGCGGATTCGACGCCGAGAAACCCCCAGAGCGCGATCGAGGCCGCCGTGATGATCGCCGTGCCGCTGCCGTGGGGCGTGCCGTTGTAGACCTCCGTGAAGGTGTGGGGGTTGAACCAGCCCCAGCCGCCGAGCCCGATGCCGAGCACGACGATCAGCATGCAGGAGGCGGTGAAAGATTGCGCCCGCCCGGCCACCTTGGCGCCGAAACAGGACAGGCCGATGAACGCCCACAGAATGACGATGGCCGTCACGCTGCCGATCATCGGGTCCTTCATCTGCGGAAAAAAGTAGCTCAGGTAGCCGACGCCCGCCACCAGCAGCGCGACGTTGCCGACCCAGGCGCTGATCCAGTAGCAGAACGTGGACTGGAAGCCGATGAACGGCCCGAACGCGTCGCCGGCGTAAGCCACGATACCGCCCGCGCGCTGCTGGACCAGGTTGGTCTTGGCGAACACCAGCGCGAGCGCCATGACCCCGACGATCGTCAGCGCCCATCCCCACATCGAGATGTAGCCGACGTTGGCGAGGTTGGTGGGGAGGAGGAACACCCCGGAGCCCATCATGTTCGAGGCGGTGACGAGCGTCAGCGCGACGAGCCCCATCTTTTTGGTCGACATGACCTGTGCATTTCCCATTTTCCGCTCCATGAAAGTGAAGGACGCGCTTCACTATAAAGCTTGTATAGACAAGTGAAAGGGCGGGACCGATGGTTGATTGGCGCAGCAATTGACGTCAATCAGGGTAATTGTTCGACTATTTCGCGATAGCGTGCGGCAGTCATCGCCGTGTCTTTTTTCTTCGTGTGGCGGAACGATTTGGGCCGCGCGCTTCGCATCGGCGTACATCGTTTCCGCCCGTGCCGGACGCTGATGCGCTGCCCCCTTACGCTTTTCGTGCTCTCACTTTCATCGGGGTTTGACATGTCCCTTGCGATCGGCAATGTGAACGGCAGCGACGGTATCGACACGCTCGGCGCCGCCAATTCGGCCCAGAGCCAGTTGATCCAGTTGCTGCAGCAGATCGAGAATGCGATTCATCAACTGCTGGCCCAGATGAGTTCCGACGACAACAACAAGATCGGCGGCGGCCCGTCCGGCGCCGGTGGCGGTGGTGGCGGCATGGGCGGCGGGTTCCCGCAGCTGGCCGCGCAACCGGCGGGCGCCAGCGCCGGCACGCCCGCCGCGGGATCGCCCGCCGCGGGATCCCCGGCGGGCGCGACGCCGAATGCCTCGACGCTGGCTGTCACGTCGCCCGCGGGCGCAACGCCGGGGGCGACGACCGACTCGTCCGCCGCGTCGGGTGCCGCCGGCCTCAGCAACAACGCGGGCGGCGTGGCGCAGGCCGCCGCGACGAATGGCGTCAGCCCCAATTCGGTCAAGGTCGTGAACACCGGCACTGGCGACGACAAGACGTTCAACGTAACCAACAACACGAACCGCGAGCAGTCGTTCACGTACTCGGTGCAGGGGCAGAACAAGGGGACGATCACGCTGGAGCCGGGGCAGACCGGTTCGTTCACGGCTGGCTCGGGTGACATCGGGGTGCGGATCTCGCCGTCGGACGCGAGCGGCAACACGCACCCGGACGAGGTGCTGTACGAGGACGGCGGCGCCGACAACGGCCAGGCGTCGGGCGCGGGCAACCCCGACATCAGCAAGGTCGACGGCAACAAGGATTTCGGCGGCCAGGCGACCAACATGACGGTCACGATGTCGGATGGCCGCACGGCCGGCGACGGCGACGCGATCCATGCCTACCAGTACTCGACCGACGACGCGGCCTCGATGGGCCTGGCCGGCGACCCGAGCAAGACGGCGAATATCGTGCTGTCGGACGCGTAAGCGTTTTCGGCCACCAGCAACCCCGCGCGGCGAACCCGGCGGGGTTTTGCTCTTCCGGGCATCGGGGATCATCCGGCGCCGGGGCACCTCGTGCGCGGCGTGCGGCGCGGCCGGAATCGGGCTGCGGCGATAGTGTAAAGTTGCGTGCGCCGAGCCCGGCCCGCGCTGGCTGCGGGCATCCCGTCCCGGTCGCCGGACCTTCCGGGCGGTTGCCGGGGCGGCACGACCACGAGGAAATCCCCATGTACGAGAAAGGCACCGCGACGGCAGCGCGCGGCGGCGCCGCATCATGATCCGCTACACGCTTGATCTGGCCGAGGTCGAGCTGTCGGCGATGCGCGCGCAGGGCGCGGGCGGCCAGAACGTCAACAAGGTGTCGAGTGCGATCCATTTGCGCTTCGATATCCGCGCGTCGTCCTTGCCCGAGGTGCTGAAAGAGCGCCTGCTCGCGCTGTCCGATCAGCGGATCACGCGCGAGGGCGTCGTCGTGCTCAAGTCGCAGGAATACCGGACCCAGGAGCAGAACCGCGTGGCGGCGCTGGCGCGGCTCGACGCGCTGATCGCGAGCGTCGCCGTGGTGCGGCGCGCGCGCGTGGCGACGCGCCCCACGCGCGCCTCGAAGGAGCGCCGGCTCGACGCGAAGAACCGGCGCGGGGCGATCAAGGCGGGCAGGGGGAAGGTCGGCGAATGACGCGAAGGGCGCGCTGGCGGCACCTTGTGAAGTCCGTGCGGCCGCCGGCCATTCGTTGAGCCGACTTTCATGCGCGTTGCCGTGGATCGCCGGTGCAGCGGGACGAGATCGGCCGATCGACAGACGGCCGCCAATCCGTGACAATACGCCCCCTCTCGCGTCAGCCCGGCACAGGCCAGATGAAACTCGACAAGTGGATCCTCGCGGTATTGTTCGGCTGCGTCATGCGGGGCGCCTCGGCGGCCGGCTACGATTTCTCGCTCGCCGCCTCGCAGGCGTGCCCCGGTCTCGATCGTTTCACGCCGACGCACAACGTCGGCGAGGTCATGACGGAGGTCCGTGCGATGCCGCACGACTTCGAGGACGCCAATCCCGCCAACAAGAGCGTTTGCACGCCTCACTACGGCAGCTACCTGCAGATGTCGCGTTCCGGCCCGAGCTGTCGCATCTTCGATAACGAGGCGATCGGCGTGGTGTTGTTCGGGATGGAGGATTCGCAGGCGAAGAGCCTGCTGAGCAACGGCGCGCTGCTGTATTTCCTGGCCGATGCCGATGACGCGCGTGAGCGGGCGGCCCGCCGCCTGCGCGCCGATGGCTTCGTGCGCGTGGCGAATGCGGAGTATCCGGGCCTGCTGGGGCGCTCGCTCGCGACCGACGAGCAACTCGACATCTATCGCAGGGGCGAACTGCTCGTCACGCTGAATCGCGACATCAGGCAGCATCGCTTTTCGGCGATGATCTCGGATCGCGCGATGCTGAAGATCGTGAATCGCGACGAGACGAATTGCGCGAAGTGATGGCAGCCGCGCAGGCCGGGCGGTGGTCCGGCTCCCCGCGTTCGACAACGCTGCGTTCGTGGCGCCGACAACAAAAAACCCGCGGGGCTTTGCGCCGTCGCGGGTTTCCTGTTGATGCCGGTACAGCCTCGGGTGTTGGGTGGTGGAGACGGCGGGAATCGAACCCGCGTCCAGAAGCGGTCCACGACCAGTTCTACATGTTTAGTTCAGTCTTTTGATTTAACCGCCACGTCGCGGACGAACACGCTGCGGGACGGCGATCCGCTAGGTTTTCGACCCTGCCGTCGCGGCGCCGGCAGGGCTTAACTGACGTATATGACCTCTGGCGGTATTGCTACCGGTCTTGCGACACTAGCCCGTCAGTGAACTAGGCAGAGGACGGCGGCCGTTAGGCTGCCAGTGCGAACGTATCGTCGTTTGCAGTTACGTTTTTCCCATTGATTAACGAGGTGACGGGTCCTCGACATGCCCTAGCCGCTTCGCAACCCCTGTCGAAACCAGGTCGCCCCCACGGACCTGACATTATAGCGCAACATTGCGCAGAAGCTCGTGCAACGCGTCCGTGGTCGCGGCGAAGTGCTGGGCCTGCCACGTCTCGGGCGGCGCGCCGTCGCCGCAGTAGCCGTAGGCGGCGGCGATCGTCGCCATGCCGGCGGCGGTGCCTGCCTGGATGTCGCGCAGATCGTCGCCGACATAGACGATGCGCTGCGGCGCGATGCCCATCTGGTCGGCTGCGTGCAGCAGCGGCGCCGGGTGCGGCTTCGAGTGCGCGGTGGTGTCGCCGCAGACGATGCTGGCCGCGCGCGGCGCGAGGCCGAGCAGCGCGACGAGCGGTTCGGTCAGCCGCGTCGCCTTGTTCGTGACGATCCCCCAGCGCACGCCGCGCGCGTCGAGCGCGTCGAGCAGTTCGGCGATCCCGGGAAACAGCGTCGTATTCACGCAGATCGCGGCGGCGTAGTTGGCGAGAAATTCCACGCGCATTGCCTCGTATTCGGGCGCGCCCGGCGCGATGCCGAAGCCGCCGCCGAGCAGCCCGCGCGCGCCGGCCGAGGCGAGCGGCCGTAGCGCGTCGAGCGGCGTTTCGGGCAGGCCGCGCTCGCGCTGCATCTTGTGAACGGCGCCGGCGAGGTCGGGCGCCGTGTCGGCGAGCGTGCCGTCGAGGTCGAACAGCACGGCGTCGCAGGCAGCGAGAGACGGCGCCGCGACGGCGGCGGCGAGCGGAGCGGGGGAGGTGGACATGCGGGCGGCGATCCGGATCAGGCGTGGCGGCGGCAGGCGACGAGATAGTTCACGTCGGTGTCGTTCGACAGCGCGAAGCGCTTCGTCAGCGGGTGGTAGGTGATGCCGCGAATCTCCGCGACGTGCAGGTCGGTCGCGCGGATGAAGCCGGCGAGCTCGGATGGGCGAATGAAGCGCGCGTAGTCGTGGGTGCCCTTCGGCAGCAGCTGCGCGACGTACTCGGCGCCGATCACGGCAAGCAGATACGCCTTCACGTTGCGGTTCAGCGTCGAGAAGAACACCCAGCCGCCCGGCTTCACGAGCGTCGAGCAGGCGGCCACGATGTTGGCAGGCGACGGCACGTGCTCGAGCATCTCCATGCAGGTGACCACGTCGTAGCTGCCCGGCTCGCGCTCGGCGATCGCCTCGGCCGCGATCGCCTCGTAGTCGACCGTCACGCCGCTTTCCAGGCTGTGCAGGTCGGCCACGCCGAGCGCCTCGGTCGACAGGTCGATGCCCTTGACATGGGCGCCGAGGGCCGCCATCGACTCGGACAGGATGCCGCCGCCGCAGCCGATGTCGAGCACGCGCTTGCCGGGCAGGTGCGCATGCGCGTCGATCCAGCCGAGACGGACCGGATTCAGGTCGTGCAGCGGCTTGAACTCGGCGTTCGGATCCCACCACTTGTGGGCGAGATCGCTGAATTTCTGTAGTTCGTGCGGGTCGGCGTTGGTCATGTCGGCAAGCGGAAAACGCGGAGATGGAGCGAGCCCCGAGTATATAAGCGGGCGGGATCGGCTGCCACCGGGCGGTCGGTGGCCAGGCGTCGAAATGAAAAAGCCCCGCCGAGGCGGGGCTTCAAGGCTGCGGTAACCCGAGAGGTTACTGCCGACCCATTTACTTCTGCACTTGCTGCGTGCCAACCACTTCCACTTCCACGCGGCGATCCGGTGCGAGGCAGGAGATGAGTTGCTTGCGGTTCTTCTGGTTGCAGCCCGTCGTGACCGGATTGCGCTTGCCCTTGCCTTCCGTGTAGACCTTGCTCGATTCGACGCCCTTGCTGACCAGGTACGACTTGACGGCTTGCGCACGGCGCAGCGACAGACGGTCGTTGTACTTGTCCGAGCCGATGCGGTCGGTGTAGCCGGTAGCGACCACGACTTCGACGTTCATGCCCTGGATCTTGGCAGCCAGCTCGTCCAGCTTCTGCTTGCCCAGCGGCTTGAGCGTCGCCTTGTCGAAGTCGAACAGCGCGTCGGCCTGATACGTGATCTTCTGGCTCGTGATCGCCGGCGGGGCGACCGGAGCGACCGGCGTCGGAGCCGGTGCTTGCGCGACCAGCGCGCCGTCGCACTTGGCGTTGGCCGTTGCCGGCGTCCAGAACGCATCGCGCCAGCAAAGCTCGTTCGTGCCGTTCATCCACACGTATTCGCCCGTGCCATTCACCCAGTTGTCATTCACGGCTTGTCGCGACGCCGGCACCGACTGAGCCGAGGCGGATGCAGCCACAACTGCGGTAGCTGCAATGAACGCGAGCTTTGAAAATTTATTCATATTTCTCCTCTCGAAATTGAGATTACCGCAGGTTTACTGCGAGCCTGATGACGATGACAAGTCATACATTGCTCGGAGTATAACATTGGTGCGGCACAAAAAACGCGGCACCGCTCCGGCAGAGCAGCGGCTGAATTTCAGTGCTTCGGCATTTTGCCATATCGTTCCCTTGCCACGAAAAAAAATCCTCCCCACCCCAAGAACGCCCCGGCGTTTGTGGTTCCAGTGCAACAATCGCCTGCAGGATGTTTGAGGGAATGTCAAGAAAATCCTGCTCGTCGTACACGGTTCCGACACAATCGCGCGCTAGGCGGCGGGTGGTGCGCGTGGGCAAACCGTCGATGATCGACGGCAACGATGGCAGCAGCATGTCGACGGATGGGGGGCGGATGAGCGAGGGCTGAAAGGGGGCGGTGACATAACGACCCCGTGGGTGATGCCGGGTCGATTCCGGACCATCGCGTCGCGCACCGCCCGCCCGGGGCGCCCGCCGGAGCCAACCCGGGCGGGCGGTGCCGGCCCTGCGGCCAATCTTCGCTATATACATATAGAGGGGGCCAACGGCGTTGGCGCGGTTTTGCCGCATGATAGAATCGCACGTTGCGTCGTGACCACGGCGTTCACGCGAAAGGCGGTCCCGTCTTCGCTCCGAAACGACACGGATACATGGATCAATTCGCCAAAGAGACCCTGCCCATCTCCCTAGAGGAGGAAATGCGCCGTTCGTATCTCGATTACGCGATGAGCGTGATCGTCGGACGTGCCCTCCCGGATGTCCGCGACGGCCTGAAGCCCGTGCATCGGCGCGTGCTGTTCGCGATGCACGAACTGAACAACGACTGGAACCGGGCCTACAAGAAGTCGGCGCGTATCGTCGGCGACGTGATCGGTAAGTACCACCCGCACGGCGACAGCGCGGTCTACGACACGATCGTGCGGATGGCGCAGGACTTCTCGCTGCGCTACATGCTGGTCGACGGTCAGGGCAACTTCGGTTCGGTCGACGGCGACAACGCCGCCGCGATGCGCTACACCGAAATCCGCATGGCGAAGATCGGTCACGAACTGCTGGCCGACATCGACAAGGAAACCGTCGATTTCGGACCGAACTATGACGGCAGCGAGAACGAGCCGACGATCCTCCCGGCGCGGATCCCGAACCTGCTGATCAACGGCTCGTCGGGCATTGCGGTCGGGATGGCGACCAACATCCCGCCGCACAACCTGTCCGAAGTCGTCGACGCCTGCCACCATCTGCTCGCGAATCCGGAAGCGACGGTCGACGAGCTGATCGAGATCATCCCCGCCCCCGATTTCCCGACGGCCGGCATCATCTACGGCGTGGCCGGCGTGCGCGACGGCTATCGCACCGGCCGTGGCCGCGTCGTGATGCGCGCGACCACGCACTTCGAGGAAATCGATCGCGGGCAGCGCATGGCGATCATCGTCGACGAACTGCCGTACCAGGTGAACAAGCGCTCGCTGCTGGAGCGGATCGCCGAGCTCGTCAACGAGAAGAAGCTCGAAGGCATCTCCGACATCCGCGACGAGTCCGACAAGAGCGGCATGCGCGTCGTGATCGAGCTGAAGCGCGGCGAGGTGCCCGAGGTCGTGCTGAACAACCTCTACAAGTCCACGCAGCTGCAGGATACGTTCGGCATGAACATGGTCGCGCTCGTCGACGGCCAGCCGAAGCTGCTGAATCTGAAGGAGATGCTGGTCTGCTTCCTCGCGCACCGGCGCGAGGTGCTGACGCGGCGCACGATCTACGAACTGCGCAAGGCGCGCGAGCGCGGCCACGTGCTCGAGGGCCTGGCCGTCGCGCTCGCCAACATCGACGAATTCATCGAGTTGATCAAGGCCGCGCCGACGCCGCCGATCGCACGTCAGGCACTGATGGCGAAGTCGTGGGATTCGTCGCTGGTGCGCGAGATGCTCACGCGCGCCGAGACCGAGAACGCGTCGGCGGGCGGCCGCGAGGCGTACCGCCCGGAAGGCCTGAACCCGGCGTTCGGGATGCAGGCCAACGGTGAGTACAACCTGTCCGAGACGCAGGCCCAGGAAATCCTGCAGATGCGTCTGCAGCGCCTGACCGGCCTCGAGCAGGACAAGATCATCGGCGAGTATCGCGAGGTGATGGCGCAGATCGCCGACCTGCTCGACATCCTCGCGCGCCCGGAGCGGATCACGACCATCATCACCGAGGAACTGACCGCGGTGAAGGCCGAGTTCGGCGACGCGCGGCGCTCGAGGATCGAGCTGAACGCGACCGAGCTGAACACCGAGGACCTGATCACGCCGCAGGACATGGTCGTGACCATGTCGCATGCCGGTTACGTGAAGTCGCAGCCGCTGTCCGAATACCGTGCGCAGAAGCGCGGCGGGCGAGGCAAGCAGGCCACGCAGATGAAGGAAGACGACTGGATCGAGACGCTCTTCATCGCCAACACGCACGACTACATCCTGTGCTTCTCGAACCGCGGCCGCGTCTACTGGGTCAAGGTCTACGAGGTGCCGCAGGGCTCGCGCAACTCGCGCGGCCGGCCGATCGTCAACATGTTCCCGCTGCAGGAAGGCGAGAAGATCAACGTCGTGCTGCCGGTGCGCGAGTTCTCGGCCGACAAGTACATCTTCATGGCGACCTCGCTCGGCACCGTGAAGAAGACGCCGCTCGAGGCGTTCAGCCGTCCGATGAAGAAGGGCATCATCGCGGTCGGCCTCGACGACGGCGACTTCCTGATCGGCGCGTCGATCACCGACGGCGAGCACGACGTGATGCTGTTCTCCGATTCGGGCAAGGCGGTACGCTTCGACGAGAACGACGTGCGCCCGATGGGCCGCGAGGCGCGCGGCGTGCGCGGCATGCAGCTCGAGGATGGTCAACAGGTGATCGCGATGCTGGTGGCGGGCGGCGAGGAGCAGTCGGTGCTGACCGCGACCGAGAACGGTTACGGCAAGCGCACGCCGATCACCGAATACACGCGCCACGGGCGCGGCACGAAGGGCATGATCGCGATCCAGACCTCGGAGCGCAACGGCCGCGTGGTGGCCGCGACGCTGGTCGATCCGGAGGATCAGATCATGTTGATCACGACCGCGGGCGTGCTGATCCGCACGCGCGTGTCGGAGATCCGCCAAATGAGCCGCGCAACGCAAGGTGTTACACTCATCAGTCTCGATGAGGGCACCAAGCTTTCTGGCCTGCAGCAGATTGCGGAGGCGGACGCGGACAGCGATGTCGACGCCGACGACGTACCGGAGGGCGGCGACGCCTGACCGGGCGGCGGCGGCCGGCCGTCGGGCGGGAACCGCTGAAGCGGTCGCGCCCGACGGTGCAACAATCGTTCATATTTCCATGAGGGAGTGATGATGCAAAAACAATTCAAGCAACTGGTGCTGCTGGCAGCCATCGTGCCGACTTTCGCGCTGGCGCAGTCGCTGTCGAATCAGGCACCGGCTGCTTCGGCCACTGCGGCGCCGATCGATGCGGACAAGAAGGCGGCGATCACCGACCTGCTGAACGCCATCGACGCACCGAAGCTGGTCGGCGCGATCGCGAACAGCGCGGAAATGCAGTCGAAGCAGCTGGTGCCGGCGATCCTGTCGGACGCGCTGTCGGAAAACAAGACGCTGACCGACGCACAGAAGCAGGCGGCCGTGCCGACGCTGCAGAAGAACGCGGTGCAGAAGCTGGTTGACGGTTCGGGCAAGGTGTTCGACACGCAAGGCTTCAAGAACGACGCGATGCAGGCGCAGTACGACGCCTACGCGAAGTACTACAGCACGTCGGAGATCAAGGATCTGACGACGTTCTACAAGAGCCCGACGGGCCGCAAGTTCATCCAGGTGCAGGATCAGGTCGGTCGCGACGTCGTGAACGGCCTGATGCAGAAGTACATGCCGCAAGCGATCCAGGCGACCCGCGCCCAGGCCGACAAGGAAGTCGCGGCCATCAAGCCCGGCAAGTAAGCACGCGTTCTGCCCCACGCCGGTGCAGTCCGCCGGTTTGGCGGGGCGGGGACGTCGGTGCGATAATGGCCGTTTGCGCGCAAGCGCAGGCGGCCATTTCTTTTTTGGCGCGGCACCCGGTTCGTTCCGGCGCGGTCGCGTCCCTCCCGAGGTTCTACGATGCGCGTGTTTAATTTCTCCGCGGGGCCCGCGGCGTTGCCCGAGGATGTGCTGCGCCAGGCGGCCGACGAGATGCTCGACTGGAACGGCAGCGGCATGAGCGTGATGGAGATGAGCCACCGCGGCCGCGAATTCACCTCGATCCACGAAACCGCCCTGGCCGACCTGCGCGAACTGATGGCGGTGCCGGACAACTACCGCGTGCTGTTCCTGCAGGGCGGCGGGATCGCCGAGAACGCGATCGTGCCGATGAACCTGCTCGGCACGCGCCAGACCACCGATTTCGTCGTGACGGGCTCGTGGTCGCAGAAGTCGTTCAAGGAAGCGCAGAAATACTGCACGCCGCATCTGGCCGCGAGCGGGCGTACCGAGGATGGCTACACGCGCGTGCCGGCGTTCTCCGAATGGCAGCTGTCGGCCGATCCGGCCTACGTGCATCTCTGCACCAACGAGACGATCGACGGTGTCGAGGCGTTCGATATCCCCGATACCGGCGACCTGCCGCTCGTGGCCGACGTCTCCTCGCACATCCTGTCGCGCCCGATCGACGTCACCAAATATGGTGCGCTGTTCGGCGGCGCGCAGAAGAACATCGGGATGGCGGGCGTGACGCTGGTGGTGGTGCGCGAAGACCTGCTCGACCGGGCGCTGCCGATCTGCCCGTCCGCATTCGAGTGGAAGACGGTCGCCGCGAACAATTCGATGTACAACACGCCGCCGACGTACGCGATCTACATCGCCGGCCTCGTGTTCAAGTGGCTGAAGGCGCAGGGCGGCCTGACCGCGATCGCGGCGCGCAACGCCGAGAAGGCGGCGCTGCTCTACGACGCGATCGATTCGAGCAGCTTCTATATCAACAAGGTCGAGAAAGCGTCGCGTTCGCGCATGAACGTGCCGTTCTTCCTGGCCGACGAAACGCGCAACGAAGACTTCCTTGCCGGTGCGAAAGCGCGCGGGCTGCTGCAGCTGAAGGGCCACAAGTCCGTCGGCGGCATGCGGGCGTCGATCTACAACGCGGTGCCGCTCGCGGGCGTGAAGGCGCTCGTCGAGTACATGAAGGAATTCGAGCGCGCGCATGCCTGACGGCGGCGCGCTCATCAAAGCACGGCAAACCAGCATGGACGACGAACTCAATTCCCGACTCAAACCGCTGCGCGAGCGCATCGACGCGATCGATGCGCAGTTGATCGCGCTGCTGAACCAGCGCGCGGCGATCGCGCTCGAGGTCGGCGAAGTCAAGAAGGAATTCAACGCGCCGGTGTTCCGGCCCGAGCGCGAGCAGCAGGTGATCGCGCGGCTGCAGGCGATGAGCGACGGCCCGCTCGTCAGCGGGCACATCAACGCCATCTGGCGCGAGATCATGGCCGCGAGCCGCGCGCTCGAGAAGACGATCCACGTCTCGTTCCTGGGGCCGGTCGGCACCTACAGCGAACAGGCGATGTTCGAGTATTTCGGTCAGTCGATCGAGGGGCTGCCGTGCCCGTCGATCGACGAGGTGTTTCGTGGCGTCGAGGCCGGCGCGTCCGAATTCGGCATCGTGCCGGTCGAGAACTCGTCGGAAGGCGCGGTGTCGCGCACGCTCGACCTGCTGCTGCATACGCAGCTGCTGATCGGCGGCGAGCTGTCGCTGCCGATTCATCACAACCTGCTGACGCGCTCGGGCTCGCTCAAGGGCGTGACGCGCGTCTGCGCGCATCCGCAGGCGCTCGCGCAGTGCCAGCGCTGGTTGTCGGCCAACGCGCCGCAGCTCGAACGGCAGGCGGTGGCGAGCAACGCCGAGGCGGCGCGGCTCGCGGCCGGCGACCCGAGCGTCGCGGCGATCGCGGGCGACCGCGCGGCCGCCCACTACGGGCTGCCGGTCGCGCACGCGATGATCCAGGACGATCCGCACAACCGCACGCGCTTCGTCGTGATCGGCAAGGCGCCGACCGGCGCGAGCGGCCACGACCAGACCTCGCTGATCGTCTCGGTGAAGAACGAGCCGGGCGCGGTGTTCAAGCTGCTCGAACCGCTCGCGCGGCACGGCGTGTCGATGACGCGTTTCGAATCGCGCCCGGCGCGCGTGGGCACCTGGGAGTATTACTTCTATATCGACATCGAAGGGCATCGCGACGAAGCGCAGGTCGCGGCGGCGCTCGCGGAGCTCGGCGCGAAGGCCGCGTTCCTGAAGATTCTCGGTTCGTATCCGCGCGCCCGGTGAGGCTTGTCGACGATCCGCCGGCCCGGTGCCGGGGGCGAGTGGTTCCATCGTGTCGGACGCGGGCCGTTGCCGCGCGCCCGACCCGGCTAACAGGCGGCTGCCGTGTCTGATTTCTCGTTCAACAAACTGGTGATTTTCGGCGTCGGCCTGATCGGCGGCTCGCTCGCGCGCGCGTTGCGCGAGCGCGATACCGGGCAGGCCGGCAGCGTGATAGGCGTGGGGCGTTCGCCGGCCTCGGTCGAGCGCGCGCGTGAACTCGGCGTGGTCGACGCGATCGCCGCGCTCGACGACGACGCGCAGCTGCGCGAGGCGCTGGCGGGGGCCGACCTGGTGCTGCTCGCCGTGCCGGTCGCGCAGACCGGGCCGCTGCTCGAACGGATCGCGCCGCTGCTCGACGCGGCGACGATCGTGACCGACGCGGGCAGCACCAAATCCGACGTGGTCGCGGCCGCGCGCGCGGCGCTCGGCGAGCGCATCGCGCAGTTCGTGCCGGCCCATCCGATCGCGGGCCGCGAGGCGAGCGGCGTCGAGGCCGCGCTGCCCGATCTCTACGTCGGCCGCAACGTGGTGCTCTGCGCGCTGCCCGAGAACGCGCCGGCCGCGGTCGAGCGCGTCGCCGCGATGTGGCGCGCCACTGGCGCGGTGGTGCGCGAGATGAGGCCCGCGCAGCACGACCGTGTGTTCGCCGCTGTCAGCCATCTGCCGCACGTGCTGTCGTTCGCGCTGGTCGAGCAGATTCTCGGCGAAGCCGACGCGGAGCTGAAATTTTCGTTCGCGGCAGGCGGTTTCCGCGATTTCACGCGGATCGCCGCGTCGAGCCCGGAAATGTGGCGCGACGTCTGCGTGGCGAACCGCGAGGCGCTGCTCGACGAGCTCGACGCCTACACCCAGGTGCTCGCGCGCTTGCGCGCGGCAATCGAGGCGGGCGACGCCGCCGCGCTCGAGGCAGTCTTCACCCGTTCGCGCGTCGCGCGCACGGCCTGGCAGGAGCGCGGCGGGAAAGCCGCGCCCGGTTCCGTTCAGTCATAACAGGATCTTTATGGAATTCCTCGATGTCGGTCCCTACTCCCATGCGTCGGGCACGGTGCGTCTACCCGGGTCCAAGAGCATCTCGAACCGCGTGCTGCTGCTCGCCGCGCTGTCCGAGGGCGTGACGACGATCACCAATCTGCTCGACTCCGACGACACGCGCGTGATGCTGGCCGCGCTCGAAGCGCTCGGCGTGCGGCTCGAACGCCATGCCGATACCTGCGTCGTGAACGGCACACGCGGCGCGTTTCCGGCGAAGACGGCCGACCTGTTCCTCGGCAACGCCGGCACCGCGGTGCGCCCGCTCACGGCCGCGCTGGCCGTCAACGGCGGCGACTACCGCGTCCACGGCGTGCCGCGCATGCACGAACGGCCGATCGGCGACCTCGTCGATGGCCTGCGCCAGATCGGCGCCGTGATCGACTACGAGCAGAACGAGGGCTATCCGCCGCTGCGGATCCGGGCCGGCACGATCGCCGTCGATGCGCCGATCCGCGTGCGTGGTGACGTATCGAGCCAGTTCCTGACCGCGCTGCTGATGACGCTGCCGCTGGTCGGCAAGAAGGGCGACGCGAGCGTGGTCGAGATCGACGGCGAGCTGATCTCGAAGCCCTACATCGAGATCACGATCAAGCTGATGGCGCGCTTCGGCGTGACGGTCGAGCGCGACGGCTGGCAGCGCTTCAGCGTGCCGGCGGCGCGCTACCAGTCGCCGGGCACGATCATGGTGGAGGGCGATGCGTCGTCGGCGTCGTACTTCCTCGCGGCCGGCGCGCTCGGCGGCGGCCCGCTGCGCATCGAGGGCGTGGGCCGCGCCAGCATCCAGGGCGACGTCGGCTTTGCCAACGCGCTGATGCAGATGGGCGCGAACGTCTCGATGGGCGACGACTGGATCGAGGTGCGCGGCATCGGCCACGACCACGGCAAGCTCGAGCCGATCGACATGGACTTCAACCTGATCCCCGACGCGGCGATGACTATTGCGGTGGCCGCGCTGTTCGCCGAGGGCACCAGCACGCTGCGCAACATCGCGAGCTGGCGCGTCAAGGAAACCGACCGGATCGCCGCGATGGCCGCCGAGCTGCGCAAGGTCGGCGCGACCGTCGAGGAGGGGGCCGACTATCTCGTCGTCACGCCGCCGGCGAAGCTCGTGCCGAACGCCGCGATCGACACCTACGACGATCACCGCATGGCGATGTGCTTCTCGCTCGTGAGTCTCGGCGGCGTGCCGGTGCGGATCAACGATCCGAAGTGCGTCGCCAAGACCTTCCCCGATTATTTCGACCGTTTTACCGCGCTCGCGCAGCGCTGACCCGTTTGTTCCGATGAAATCGACTCGACCATTCCACCCGACCCCCGTCATCACGATCGACGGTCCGACCGCGTCCGGCAAGGGCACGGTCGCCGCGCTCGTGGCGGCACACCTCGGCTTTCACCTGCTCGACAGCGGCGCGTTGTACCGGCTCGCGGCCCTCGCGAGCGTGCGCTACGGGATCGAGCCCGACGACGAGGCGGGGCTGGCGAAGCTGGTCGACGATCTCCACATCACGTTCCGCGAGGGCTGCGCGCAGCTCGACGGCGTGGACGTCTCGGACCAGATCCGCGCCGAGGCGGTGGGCAACCGCGCCTCGGCGATCGCGGTCCACGCCGGCGTGCGCGCCGCGCTGGTGGCGCGCCAGCGGGCCTTCCGCAAGACCCCGGGCCTGGTCGCGGACGGTCGCGACATGGGCACCGTGATCTTTCCCGATGCGGGCCTCAAGGTGTTCCTGACGGCCAGCGTCGAGGCTCGCGCCGCCCGGCGGCATAAGCAATTGATGCAAAAAGGTTTTTCTGCTAATATGGATGACTTGCTCCGGGATTTGCGTGAGCGGGATGCGCGAGACAGCAACCGCGCGGCCGCGCCGCTCAAGCCCGCGGCGGATGCGAAGCTGCTGGACACGTCCGGCCTGTCGATCGAACAAGCGGTCGAGCAGGTGCAGGCGTGGTACCGGGAGTCGGCGCCATCCGCCTGACGGCATCAGCCGTCGCGGCACCGAAGTGGCAGTAAAGCAACACTCCGGCAGTCATGCAGCAGGCAGTAACCAGCAGTCGCGGTAGGTGCTTCGGGCCATCGGCATGGGCCGGTCTCGAAGCTTGTTTCAACCCTTAACCCCGTGTGGCGTTCGCACCGGCAAGCTCGGCCAGATGGCGCGAGCGTGGCGCGGCACCATGCACAATCCGATTTTTATGTCCGACCTGCAAACCTCCACCCCGAATACCGAATCCTTTGCGGCTCTGTTCGAAGAGTCGCTGACCCGCCAAGACATGCGCGCCGGCGAAGTGATCTCCGCCGAAGTCGTGCGTGTCGACCACAACTTCGTGGTCGTCAACGCGGGCCTGAAGTCCGAGGCCTACATTCCCATCGAGGAATTCCTGAACGATCAGGGCGAGGTTGAGGTTCAGTCGGGCGATTTCGTTTCCGTCGCGATCGACGCGCTGGAAAACGGCTATGGCGACACGATCCTGTCGCGCGACAAGGCGAAGCGTCTGGCTTCGTGGCTGTCGCTGGAAAAGGCACTCGACAACAACGAACTCGTCACCGGCACCATCACGGGCAAGGTGAAGGGCGGCATGACCGTGATGGTGAACGGCATCCGCGCATTCCTGCCGGGTTCGCTCGTCGATACGCGTCCTGTCAAGGACACGACCCCGTATGAAGGCAAGACGCTCGAGTTCCGCGTCATCAAGCTCGACCGCAAGCGCAATAACGTCGTGCTGTCGCGCCGTGCCGTCATCGAAGCGACCCAGGGCGAAGAGCGCGCGAAGCTGCTCGAGACGCTGAAGGAAGGCGCGATCGTCAACGGCGTGGTCAAGAACATCACCGACTACGGCGCGTTCGTGGACCTCGGCGGCATCGACGGCCTGCTGCACATCACCGACATCGCATGGCGTCGCGTGCGTCACCCGAGCGAAGTCCTCTCGGTCGGCCAGGAAGTCACCGCGAAGATCCTCAAGTTCGACCAGGAAAAGAACCGCGTCTCGCTCGGCATCAAGCAGCTCGGCGACGATCCGTGGGAAGGCATCTCGCGCCGCTACCCGTCGGGCACGCGCCTGTTCGGCAAGGTCACCAACATCACCGACTACGGCGCGTTCGTCGAAGTGGAATCGGGCATCGAAGGCCTGGTCCACGTGTCGGAAATGGACTGGACCAACAAGAACGTCGCCCCGTCGAAGGTTGTGCAGCTCGGCGACGAAGTCGAAGTCATGGTCCTTGAGATCGACGAAGACCGCCGTCGGATCAGCCTCGGCATGAAGCAGTGCAAGCCGAATCCGTGGGATGACTTCAGCCGCAACTTCAAGAAGGGCGACAAGATCACGGGCGCGATCAAGTCGATCACCGACTTCGGCGTGTTCATCGGTCTGCCGGGCGGCATCGACGGCCTGGTCCACCTGTCGGACCTGTCGTGGAGCGAGTCGGGCGAGGAAGCCGTTCGCAAGTACAAGAAGGGCGACGAAGTCGAGGCAATCGTGCTCGGCATCGACGTCGAGAAGGAACGCATCTCGCTGGGCATCAAGCAGCTCGAAGGCGATCCGTTCAGCAACTACGTCGCGATGAACGACAAGGGCTCGATCGTCGACGGCGTCGTGAAGACGGTCGATGCGAAGGGCGCCGTCGTCACGCTGACGGGCGATGTCGAAGGCTACCTGCGCGCGTCGGAAATCTCGCAGGATCGCGTCGAAGACGCTCGCAACGTGCTGAAGGAAGGCGACAAGGTCAACGCGATGGTGATCAACATCGATCGCAAGTCGCGCGGCATCAACCTGTCGATCAAGGCGAAGGATTCGGCCGAGCAGCAAGAGGCGATCCGTGGCCTGCAGTCGGACAACAGCTCGGCTGCCAGCGGCACGACGAACCTCGGCGCGCTGCTGAAGGCAAAGCTCGACGGCCAGAACCAGTAAGCCTCGCGAGGTCTGCTGAAGTATGACCAAATCCGAGTTGGTCGCCCAGTTGGCAACGCGATTTCCGCAACTTGTCCTCAAGGATGCGGATTTCGCGGTGAAAACGATGCTCGATGCGATGTCGGATGCGTTGTCCAAGGGGCATCGCATCGAGATCCGCGGCTTCGGAAGCTTCGGTCTCAACCGCCGTCCGGCCCGCGTGGGCCGCAATCCGAAATCGGGCGAGAAGGTACAGGTACCCGAGAAGTACGTACCGCACTTCAAGCCCGGCAAGGAATTGCGCGAACGCGTCGATGGCCGCGCTGGCGAGCCGTTGAAGCACGACAGCGGCGGCGACGACGATCAGTAAGCGTCACGCCGCCCGAAGCCTGCCTGCCGGCATGGCTGTGAAAAGCGCCCCTAGCGGGCGCTTTTTTATTGCTCGCGCGATCGGTGCCGCGCCGGCGGGGCAGGGTGGCCGTGCCGCGCCGGCCTTGAGCGGCTGCAACGATTGAAGCGGCACCGGCTGCGATCGGTTGCACGGATCGTGAAACGCATCCTTTACAATACGGGCACTTCAAGCGCGGCGAACGGGAAACCTCGGCCGTGCAACAAGTTCGACAGGAGGGCTCAATGAAATTCGTCGTCTGGCTGATCCGGGTACTGGTGTTCGTCCTGCTGCTCGTACTGGCGCTCGCCAATACGCAACCCGCGACGCTGAACTTCCTCGCCGGCTACAACTGGCAGGCGCCGCTGATCCTGATCGGCCTCGCGTTCTTCGGTGTCGGGCTGCTCGCCGGCCTGCTGTCCGCGCTGCCCGCCGTGCTGCGGATGCGCCTCGAGAACGGGCGCCTGAAGCGCGACCTGCGCTCGGCGCGCGAAACCCCGGTGGTGATCGATCAGCCGCCGATGCCGCCCGTCATTTAACGTTCGTCGGCGCCGCCTCGCAGGCGGCCCCGACCTTGCTTCGATATCACGCATGGATCTGGATTTCTGGTGGCTGCTGGCCATACCCGTTGCGTTCGCATGCGGATGGGTGGCGGCGCGCTACGACCTCAACAAGCTGCTGTCCGAAAGCGCGACCCTGCCGCGTTCGTATTTCCGCGGCCTCAATTTCCTGCTCAACGAGCAGCCGGACAAGGCGATCGACGCGTTCATCGAGGTCGCCAAGCTCGACCCCGAAACGGTCGAGCTGCATTTCGCGCTCGGCAACCTGTTTCGCCGGCGCGGTGAAACCGACCGTGCGATCCGCGTGCATCAGAACCTGCTGAACCGCGACGACCTGCCGGTCAACGAGCGCGACCACGCGCTCTACGAGCTCGGCCAGGATTTCCTCAAGGCCGGCCTGCTCGACCGCGCCGAAGAATCGTTCCACCTGCTCGCCGACGGCGACTACGCGCTTGGCGCGCAGCGAGCGCTGCTGACGATCTATGGCATCGAGAAGGACTGGAACAAGTCGATCGTGACGGCACGCAAGATCGAGGCGATGGACGGCGGCCCGCTCGCCATCGAGATCGCCCAGTTCCATTGCGAGCTGGCCCAGGACGCGCTCGCGAAGAAAAACGCCGAGGCGGCCGCGGCCCAGCTGCGCGATGCGCTCGCGGTGAATCCGCAAAACGTGCGCGCGACCATCCTGTCCGGCGACGCGGCCGCGGCGGCCGGCGACCACGACGCGGCGATCGCGCACTGGCGCCGCGTCGAGCAGCAGAACGCGGCCTATCTGCCGCTCGTCGCCGAGAAACTGATGAAGTCGTATCTCGCGCTCGGCCGCGGTCCGGAAGGCGCCGAACTGCTGACCGGCTATGCCGACCGCTATCCGTCGAACGACCTGCTCGACATCGTGTTCCAGTACGTTTCCGAGCTGCGCGGCACCGAGTCGGCGCATGCGCTCGCGCGCACCCAGATGCAGAAGGCGCCGAACCTGTCCGGCATGCTGCACCTGCTCGAGGCGCAGATCGCGGCGGCCGACGAGCCGCGCCGCGCCGAACTGGAAATGATGCGCGCGCTGGTGAAGCAGCGCACCAAGAACCTGCCGCGCTACACCTGCCACGACTGCGGTTTCCGCGCCCGCCTGTTCTACTGGCAATGCCCGGGCTGCAGCGGCTGGGAGACCTACGCGCCACGGCGCGTCGAGGCCGGCGTGCCGAACTAGGCGCCACGACGCTTCGTCACGAACACGGCGCAGAATCATGCTTAACCTCCGGAACGAATCACCGGGAAACCTATGAAAATCACCATCATCGGCACCGGCTATGTCGGTCTCGTCACCGGCGCCTGCCTCGCGGAAATCGGCCACGACGTGTTCTGCCTCGACGTCGATCCGCGCAAGATCGAGATCCTCAACAACGGCGGGATTCCGATCCACGAGCCCGGCCTGCAGGAGATCATCGCGCGCACGCGCGCGGCGGGACGCATCACGTTCTCGACCGACGTCGAGGCCAGCGTCGCGCACGGTGAGATCCAGTTCATCGCGGTCGGCACGCCGCCCGACGAGGATGGTTCCGCGGACCTGCAATACGTGCTCGAAGCGGCCCGCAACATCGGCCGCTACATGACCGGCACCAAGGTGATCGTCGACAAGTCGACGGTGCCGGTCGGCACCGCGCAGCGCGTGCTGGGCGTGGTGGCCGAGGCGCTCGCCGCGCGCGGCCTGGCCGGCAGCGACGCGCACCGCTTCTCGGTGGTCTCGAATCCCGAGTTCCTGAAGGAAGGCGCGGCCGTCGACGATTTCATGCGGCCCGACCGGATCATCATCGGCGTCGACGACGACGCGGCCGGCGCGATCGCGCGCGAGAAGATGAAGAAGCTCTACGCGCCGTTCAACCGCAACCACGAGCGCACCCTCTACATGGATGTGCGTTCGGCCGAATTCACCAAGTACGCGGCCAACGCGATGCTGGCCACGCGCATCTCGTTCATGAACGAGCTGTCGAACCTGGCCGAGCGCGTGGGCGCCGACATCGAGGCGGTGCGCCGCGGCATCGGTTCCGATCCGCGCATCGGCTATCACTTCCTCTACGCCGGCGTTGGCTACGGCGGCTCGTGCTTCCCGAAGGACGTGCAGGCGCTGATCCGCACCGCGGCCGAGAACGGCCAGCCGCTGCGCATCCTCGATGCGGTCGAGGCCGTCAATCATGCGCAGAAGAGCGTGCTGCTCGCGAAGATCGACGCGCGCTACGGCGCCGACCTGTCGGGCCGCACGTTCGCGGTCTGGGGCCTCGCGTTCAAGCCGAACACCGACGACATGCGCGAGGCACCGAGCCGCACGCTGATCGCCTCGCTGCTCGCGCGCGGCGCCTCGGTGCGCGCCTATGATCCGGTCGCGATCGACGAGGCGCGCCGCGTGTTCGCGCTGGACCTGGCCGACCAGCCGGCGGCCGGCGCGGGCCTCACGTTCGTCGCCACCAAGGAGGAGGCGGTGACGGGCGCCGACGCGCTCGTCGTCGTCACCGAATGGAAGGAATTCAAGAGCCCGGACTTCACGCATCTGAAGTCGGTGCTGAACGCGCCGGTGATCTTCGACGGCCGCAATCTCTACGAACCCGACGCGATGGCCGAACTCGGGATCGACTACTACGCCATCGGACGCCCGCATGTCGCCGCTCAATCCTCCGCGCGCGGCTGAGCCCGCGGCCGCCGTGCCCGCATCGGTTGCGCGCGAGCGCCTCGCGGCCTCGCGCGTGCTGGTGGTCGGCGACGTGATGCTCGATCGCTACTGGTTCGGCAACGTCAACCGCATCTCGCCCGAGGCGCCGGTGCCGGTCGTCCACGTGCAGCGCCAGGAGGAGCGGCTCGGCGGTGCCGCGAACGTCGCGCGCAACATCGTGACGCTCGGCGCGAACGCGGGGCTGCTCTGCGTGGTGGGCACCGACGAGCCGGGCGAGCGTATCGTCGAACTGCTCGGCGAGAGCCGCGTCGAGACGCATCTCGAACGCGACGCGCTGCTGCCGACCACCATCAAGCTGCGCGTGCTCGCGCAGCAGCAGCAGCTGCTGCGCGTGGACTTCGAGGCGTCGCCGCAGCATGAAGTGCTGCTGGCCGGCCTGGCGCGCTTCGAGACGCTGCTGCCCACGTATGGCGTGGTGCTGATGTCCGATTACGCAAAGGGCGGCCTCACGCACGTCACGACCATGATCGCAACCGCGCGCGCGGCCGGGCTGCCGGTGCTGGTCGACCCGAAGGGCGCCGACTGGGCGCGCTACCGCGGCGCCTCGCTGATCACGCCGAACCGCGCCGAGCTGCGCGAGGTGATCGGCCAGTGGCGCTCCGAGGACGAGCTGCGCGCGCGCGTGGCCGACCTGCGTGCGCAGCTCGCGCTCGATGCGCTGTTGCTGACGCGCTCGGAGGAGGGCATGACGCTGTTCTCCGACGCGGGCGAGCTGAACGTGGCAGCGCTCGCGCGCGAGGTGTTCGACGTGTCGGGCGCGGGCGACACCGTGATCGCGACCGTGGCCGCGATGCTCGGCGCCGGGATGTCGCTCGACGAGGCCGTGATGCTCGCGAACCGCGCGGCCGGCATCGTGGTCGGCAAGCTCGGCACGGCCACCGTCGAATACGACGAACTGTTCCATTGAGCGGCGCCCGGGCGCGCCGCGCGACTTATTCATCCTTCTGACAGCAGGACGATCATGACTCTCATCGTCACCGGCGCGGCCGGCTTCATCGGCGCGAATCTCGTGAAGGCGCTTAACGAGCGAGGCGAGACGCGCATCATCGCGGTCGACAACCTGACCCGCGCGGACAAGTTCAAGAACCTCGTCGATTGCGAGATCGACGACTACCTCGACAAGACCGAGTTCGTCGAGCGCTTCGCGCGCGGCGATTTCGGCAAGGTGCGTGCCGTGTTCCACGAGGGCGCCTGCTCGGACACGATGGAAACCGACGGCCGCTACATGATGGACAACAACTTCCGCTACAGCCGCGCAGTGCTCGACACCTGCCTCGCGAACGGCACGCAGTTCCTCTACGCGTCGTCGGCGGCGATCTACGGCGGCTCGACGCGCTTCGTCGAGGTCCGCGAGGTGGAGGCACCGCTCAATGTCTACGGCTATTCGAAATTCCTGTTCGACCAGGTGATCCGCCGCGTGCTGCCGCAGGCGCAAAGCCAGATCGCGGGCTTCCGCTACTTCAACGTCTACGGCGCGCGCGAGACGCACAAGGGCCGCATGGCGTCGGTGGCGTTCCACAACTTCAACCAGTTCCGTGCCGAGGGCAAGGTCAAGCTGTTCGGCGAGTACAACGGCTATGGCGCCGGCGAGCAGACGCGCGACTTCGTGTCGGTCGAGGACGTGGTGAAGGTCAACCTGTTCTTCTTCGACCATCCCGAGAAGTCGGGCATCTTCAACCTCGGCACCGGACGCGCCCAGCCGTTCAACGACATCGCGACCTCGGTCGTCAACACGCTGCGCGCGCTCGGCGGCGAGCCGCCGCTCACGCTCGACGAGCAGGTCCGGCAGGGGCTCATCGAGTACGTGCCGTTCCCCGACGCGCTGCGCGGCAAGTACCAGTGCTTCACGCAGGCCGACCAGTCGAAGCTGCGCGCGGCCGGCTACGACGCGCCGTTCCTGACCGTTCAGGAAGGCGTCGACCGCTACGTGCGTTGGCTGTTCGGCCAGCTGTAAGCCACGCGGCATCGTCCCTACACTGGGTCTCACGGTCGGCAGCCGCCGGCCGTTTTTCCTGATGGGAGATCCCGATGCTGAAGAAGATTCTGGTGGTGGCGATGTGGTTCGCGGGGCTTGCGCAGGCGTGGGCCGCCGTCGACGTCAATCAGGCGAACAGCGACGCGCTGCGTGGCATCAAGGGCATCGGCGCCGCGAAGGCGCAGGCGATCGTCGACGAGCGCAACGCGCACGGCCCGTTCAAGGATACCGCCGACCTCGCGCGGCGCGTGAAGGGCATCGGTCCGAAATCGGTCGACCGGCTGGTGTCCGAGGGCCTCACGGTCGGCCCGGCCAAGACCCCGGCCAAGACCCCGGCGGCGCCCGCCGCGCGAGGTGCTGCCGCGCCGAACAAGGCTGCGCGCAAGTGATGCCGCACCGCGCGCGACAGGCGCGCGGTGCGGCATGCCTCGGAGCAACTCCTTCAGCCGTCCTGGTTCGACGGTGTCCCGCAGCGTTGCTGCGGGTTTTTTTACGTGAGGCGCGAGCGCGGCGCGCGATGAATGACCATGAGAAACGATTGCGGCCAACGACCGAGACGCGGACAGGGACATTCCCGGCGCCGACACGACCGATCCGGCGCTGGATTACAATCGACGGATTCATCGGCCTCGCATTCACTTATCGCTCATGGCTTACAAAACTATTGAAGACACGATCGGCAACACGCCGCTCGTGCAGTTGGTCCGCGTCACTGACGACGAGATCCGGGCCCGCAACAACGTGATCCTCGCGAAGCTCGAAGGCAACAATCCCGCCGGTTCGGTCAAGGACCGGCCGGCGCTGTCGATGATCCGCAAGGCCGAGGAACGCGGCCGCATCAAGCCCGGCGACACGCTGATCGAGGCGACGAGCGGCAACACCGGCATCGCGCTCGCGATGGCGGCCGCGATCCGCGGCTACCGGATGGTGCTGATCATGCCCGAGGATCTGTCGGTCGAGCGCCGCCAGAGCATGGCCGCCTACGGCGCGGAAATCGTGCTGACGCCGACCAAGGGCGGCATGGAACTCGCGCGCGACCTCGCCGACCAGATGCAGCGCGAAGGCAAGGGCGTGATCCTCGACCAGTTCGCGAACCCGGACAATCCGCTCGCGCACTACGAGACGACCGGCCCGGAAATCTGGCGCGAAACCGAAGGCCGCATCACGCATTTCGTCTCGGCGATGGGCACCACCGGCACCATCATGGGCACCACGCAGTTCCTGAAGGAGCAGCGCCAGAGCATCGAGATCATCGGCGCCCAGCCGGAGGAAGGCTCGCGCATTCCCGGCATCCGCAAGTGGCCCGAGGCCTACCTGCCGAAGATCTTCGACCGCAGCCGCATCGACCGCGTCGAGAACGTGAGCCAGGCCGCCTCGGAAGCGATGGCGCGCAAGCTCGCGGCGATCGAGGGCCTGTTCTGCGGGATCTCGTCCGGCGGCGCCTGCGAGGTGGCGATGCGGATCGCGCGGCAGGTCGAGAACGCGACGATCGTGTTCATCGTCTGCGACCGCGGCGACCGCTATCTGTCGACGGGCGTGTTTCCCGCCTGAGCGTCGTATTTACGCGAGCCGCGCGTGCGGCTCGCTGCTTCGCCGCCCATGAAAAAAGCGCCTTGACCGGCGCTTTTTTCATGGGCTTTGCGGAGGCGCCGCAGCGTCTTGCATCACTGCGTGGCCAGCATCTTCTGCTTCACGCGTTCGCCGAGCTGATAGACGGCCAGCGCGTAGAAGAAGCTGCGGTTGTAGCGCGTCAGCACGTAGAAGTTCTTCAGGCCGAGCTTGTACTCGGTGGCGCGGCCCGGGCTCGGCAGATCGACGACCGTGACCGGCGTGCCGGCCTCGGCGGCCAGATTCACCGAGGGCTCGTCGAGCGCGAGGCCGGCCTGCGTGAGCTGCGACAGCGTGAGGTGCGGCTCCGGCTTGCCGTCGGCCGCGGCCTGCGCCACGCCCTGGCTGCCGGCGTCCGGCGCGATCTGCCAGACCACCGGGCGGCCCGGCTCCCAGCCGTGCTGCTTCAGGTAGTTCGCGACGCTGCCGATCGCGTCGGCCGTGCTCGCGCGCAGGTCGATGTGGCCGTTGCCTTCGTAATCGACCGCGTAGCTGCGGATGCTGCTCGGCAGGAACTGCGGAATGCCGATCGCGCCCGTGTACGAACCGAGCACGCTGGTCGGATCGAGCTGGCTGTCGCGCGTCCACACCAGGAAGTCCTCGAGGTTCTTGCGGAACGTGGCCTGCCGGTCGTCGCGGTTCGGCGTGTCGGGATAGTCGAACGCGAGCGTGGTCAGCGCGTCGAGCGTCGGGAAGTTGCCCATGTAGCGGCCGTAGATCGTCTCGACGCCGATGATGCCGACGATCACCTCGGGCGGCACGCCGAATTCGGCCGACGCGCGCTGCAGCGTCGCCTGGTTCGCGCGCCAGAACTTCACGCCGGCGTTGATGCGGATCGGATCGAGGAAGCGCGCCTGATAGACGCGCCAGTTCTTGACCGACGGCGACGGGGCCGGCCGCACCAGCCGCACGGCCGTCGCCGAATAGTTCGCACTCGCGAACAATGCATGCAGCTTCGCCGGATCGAAGCCGTCGCGCGCGGCCACTTCGCTGATGAACGCGTCGATCTTCGGATTGTTCGCGTACTGCTGCGGCACGATCTGTTCTTCGGAGGCCGACAGACCGGCGGCAGGCACCAGCTGCGATGCGCCGGCTGCCGGCGGCGCGGGAGGCACGACAGGCGCGGCCGGGGCGGCGGGCACGGTCGGCGCGGTGGACGTTGCCGGTGCCGCGGCCTGCGGCTCGGTCGGCGTCTGCGCGCATGCGGCCAGCGTCGCGACCACGGCCGCGAGCGACAGCGACGCGAGCGGGAAACGTGAGCGGAAACGAAGCGGATGGAAGACGGCGGACGATCGGAAAGTCATGGGTACCGGAGGGTGGACGACGCGGTGGAGGTCGGGCCAGTATAACTGACGCCTCCACGGCGACGGATCGCCGCGAAGCCGTTGTGGTAAGTTAGCGGCGAATTCGCGCGCGACCCGCGCGGCGTCATTAATTGAAGGAGACCTGCGGCGCCGGCTGGGTTCGCGCCGCGGAACAGGCCATGGCAACCGCCCTTTACACGCATCCCGACTGTCTGCTGCACGAGATGGGCGAGTGGCATCCCGAATGCCCGTCGCGGCTCTCGGCGATCCAGGACCAGCTGATCGCGAGCCGGATCGACGAACTGCTCGTACACGAGAGCGCGCCGTTCGCGAGCGAGGCCGCGCTCGCGCGTGTCCATACGCGCGCGCACATCGACTACGTGAAGTCGAACGCGCCGGCCGAGGGCTACTTCGAGTTCGATCCCGACACACGGATGAATCCGCATACGTGGCGCGCGGCCCTGCGCGCGGCGGGCGCGGCCATCGCGGCGACCGACGCGGTGATCGAGGGGCGCTACGACAACGCGTTCTGCAGCGTGCGTCCGCCCGGCCATCACGCCGAGCCCGCACGCGCGATGGGCTTCTGCTTCTTCAACAACGTCGCGATCGCGGCGCGTCACGCGCTCGACGTCCACGGGCTCGAACGGGTTGCCGTGATCGACTTCGACGTGCATCACGGCAACGGCACCGAAGCGGCGTTCTCGAACGATCCGCGCGTGCTGATGTGCGGCTTCTTCCAGCACCCGCTGTTCCCGTTCTCGGGTACCGATCATCCCGCGTCGAACATGCTCAACGTGCCGGTGCCGGCGCGCACCCAGGGCATGGCGGTGCGCGAGATCGTCGACCTGCTCTGGCTGCCCAGGCTCGAGGCGTTCCGGCCGCAGATGCTGTTCGTGTCGGCCGGGTTCGACGCGCATCGCGAGGACGAACTCGGCCGCATGGGGCTCGTCGAGGCCGACTACGAATGGCTGACCGGGCAGATCTGCCAGGTCGCGCGCCGTCATGCGCGCGGCCGCATCGTCAGCTGCCTGGAGGGCGGCTATCACCTGTCGGCGCTCGGCCGCAGCGTGGTGGCGCATCTGCGCGTGCTGGCGAGCGTCTGACGAGGCCGGCGACGCCGCGCGATCGTTCGTGCGGCGCCATCGATGACACTCGCTTTCAAGGTTCCGGGCGTGTCAGGTGCGGGCCCGCACCCAGTCGATCAGCGCGCCGGTCACGCGCTCGCGTTCGAGCTCGTTGAGCGTCTCGTGGTAATTGCCATCGTAGAGCGTGAGCGTCAGGTCGGACGGCCCCGCCTGCGCGGCGAACTCGCGGCTGCCGGCCGGTTCGGTCAACTGGTCCGCGGTGCCGTGCCAGATCAGCGTCGGCCGCGTCAGCGCCGCGCGGCCGCGCGCGATGCGTTCCATCGCGACGAGCAGTTCGGCGCCGGTGCGCGCCGGCACCGCGCCGTGATGGACCAGCGGGTCCGCGCGGTTCGCGGCCACCACGGCCGGATCGCGCGACAGCAGCGCCGCGTCGATTTTCAGCGCCGGAAAGCGTGGCCAGATCCGGCTCATGACATGGCTCGCCGCGAGCATCCAGCGCGGCACGTCGCGGCCCGGCGCGAGCGCCGGGCTCGACAGCAGCAGCCCGGCTATGTGCGGCGCACGCTCGATCGCGTCAAGCGCCGCGATCGCGCCGCCCATGCTGTGCCCCATCAGAAATAGCGGCACGCCGTCGCGTCTGGCGAACGCGATCAGCGCGTCGGCATCGTCGAGATAGCGGTCGAAGCGCTCTACCCAGGCCCGCCGGCCCGGCGAGCGGCCATGGCCGCGCAGATCGACGGCGACGAGTTCGATGCCGGCCGTCGCGAGCCGTGCCGCCAGCGCGTCGTAGCGCCCCGCGTGCTCGGCGAGCCCGTGCAGCAGCGCGATCGTCGCACGCGGCGGCGCCTCGACGGGCCAGCGGCACGCGGCCAGTTCGACGCCGTCGGCGCTGCGCACCCGCGTCCAGGCCGCGCCGTCGGAGCCGTCCGGATCTCGGGCCTGCGGGGCGGTGGCGTTCATCGGCGAGGTCTCCGTCGTTTTCGTGATGCCGACGATCATAGTCGCGCGCTCCGCACGCCGCGCGGGTCCGATCCTCTAATTTCTCCAGGTTATGAAAGAAGCCGAATCGATTATTAAGTGAAATGAGATGCTTGCGCTAAAATGCGCGGCTATTCCCGGATATGACGGCGGCCGCCGGCGGGGCCCGACACGATCGGCACCGCAGCTTCCGCCGTTTTGTTTACATGATCGAAATTCGCAATCTGTCGCAGCGTTTTCCCGGCCCGCGTGGCTGGATCGAGGCGCTGCACGACGTCAACCTGACGATTCCCCGCGGCGAGGTGTTCGGCATCATCGGCCGCAGCGGCGCGGGCAAGAGCACGCTGATCCGCACCATCAACCTGCTGACGCGCCCGACCGAGGGCAACGTAGTGGTGGACGGTCGCGACCTGACGCTGCTGTCGGCGGCCGATCTGCGCGCCGCGCGCCGCGACATCGGCATGATCTTCCAGCACTTCAACCTGCTGTCGTCGCGCACCGTCTACGAGAACGTCGCGCTGCCGCTCGAACTGGCCGGCGTCAAGCGCGCCGACATCGACGCGGCAGTGCTGCCGCTGCTCGAACTGGTCGGCCTCACCGCGCAGAAGGACCGTTACCCGGCGCAGATCAGCGGCGGCCAGAAGCAGCGCGTGGGCATCGCGCGCGCGCTCGCGAGCAAGCCGAAGGTGCTGCTGTCCGACGAGGCCACCTCGGCGCTCGATCCCGAGACCACCCGCGCGATTCTGGATCTGCTGCGCCGGATCAACCGCGAGCTCGGGCTCACGATCGTGCTGATCACGCACCAGATGGAAGTGATCAAGCAGGTCTGCGACCGCGTCGCCGTGCTCGACGCGGGCCGCGTGGTGGAAACCGGCCCGGTCATCGACGTGTTCCTGCAGCCGCGCCACGAGGTGACGCGCGCGCTGCTCGGCGACGTGATCGCGCAGGAGCTGCCCCCAGCGCTGAAGGCGCGCGTGGCCGACAAGCTCAAGAGCGGGCGCAGCCACCTGCTGCGGCTGGCGTTCACGGGCAGCGGCGTCGATCAGCCGATCCTCTCGGAGACGATCCGCCGCTACGAACTGGACTTCAACATCCTGCACGGCCAGATCGACGAGATCCAGGGGCAGGCGTTCGGCTCGCTCGCGGTGCTCGCGGGCGGCGAACCCGGCAAGGTCGGGCAGGCGCTCGCGTATCTGCGCGAGCAGGGCGTGGTGGTCGAGGAGTTGTCGCATGTTGAGTGAAATGCTGGATATGTTCGTGCAGTCGTTCTGGGAGACGCTGATCATGGTCGGCATCTCGGGCGTGGTCGGCGCGCTGGTCGGGCTGCCGCTCGGCGTGCTGCTCTACCTGACCGACCGTCAGGGCGTGCTGCAGAACCTCGCCGTCAATCGCGCGCTGGGCGGCCTCGTCAATGCGGTGCGCTCGACGCCGTTCATCATCCTGCTGGTGGCGGTGATCCCGTTCACGCGGCTGATCGTCGGCTCGTCGATCGGCACCGCGGCGGCCGTGGTGCCGCTGACGATCGCCTCGGCGCCGTTCATCGCGCGGCTCGTCGAGACCGCGCTGCGCGAGGTCGACCGCGGGCTGATCGAAGCGGCGCTCGCGATGGGCGCGACCACGCGCCAGATCGTGTTCAAGGTGCTGTTGCCCGAGGCGTGGCCCGGCATCGTCGCCGGCCTGACCATCACGTTCGTGTCGCTCGTCGGCTATTCGGCGATGGCCGGCGCGATCGGCGGCGGCGGGCTCGGCGATCTCGGCATCCGCTACGGCTACCAGCGCTACGAGCCGGAAGTGATGTGGACCGTGGTGGTGATCCTGATCGTGTTCGTGCAGATCGTGCAGTCGTTCGGCGACTGGCTGGTGCGTCGGCTCAGCCATCGCTAAGCCGAAAGTCGCTGAACCGCCAAGCCGTCGGGCCGCTGCCGCGCCGGCGCCGTTTCGTGATTCCTTTCCGGAGTTCGACCGATGCAACGACGTACCGTATTCGCCGGCTTGCTGCTGGCCGGATGGCTTGCCGGGTTCGGCGTCGCGCGGGCGGCGGCCGAGACGATCCGCGTCGGCGTGACGGCCGGCCCGCATGCGCAGGTGATGGAAGTCGTCAAGCGCGTGGCCGCCGAACAGGGCCTTGAGATCCGCATCGTCGAGTTCTCCGACTACGTGCAGCCGAACGCGGCGCTCGCGGCCGGCGACCTCGACGCGAACAGCTACCAGCACGCGCCGTATCTGGCCGCGCAGGTCAGGGACCGCGGCTACCGGATCGTCGGCGTGGCGAACACGGTGACGTTTCCGATGGGCGTCTATTCGACGCGCGTGAAGTCGCTCGCGGCGCTGCCGAAGGGCGCACGAATCGCGATTCCGAACGATCCGACCAACGGCGGCCGGGCCTTGCTGCTGCTGCAGAAGCAGGGGGTGATCCGGCTGCGCGACGGCGCGGGCCTGAGCGCGACGCGTTTCGACGTGGTCGGCAATCCGTCGGGCGTGAAGATCGTCGAACTCGACGCCGCGCAGATCCCGCGTTCGCTGGCGGACGTCGACGCGGCCGTGATCAACACCAATTTCGCGATGGAGGCGGGCCTGCAGCCGAAACGGGACGCGATCGCGATCGAGGGCGCCGACGGACCCTACGTAAACGTGCTGGCGGTGCGCGCCGCGGATCGCGACAAACCGTGGGTCGCGAAGCTGGTGGCGGCCTACCATTCCTCGCAGGTCAAGCAATATCTCGAAGGCAGATTCGGCGGCGCGGTGATAGCGTCGTGGTGAGCGCCGCGGGCGCGAGCATCGGGCGTGCCGGCGATTAGAGGCGAGGGTCGAGAGCCCGGGCTTGGCGTCCGGGTTTTTTCTCTCTTAAAATAGAACGATCGTTCGCTATTGCCGGCGTATCGCCGAATGACGTTATCCTCGACGGTCGAGGGCCGGATGGCCCGGATCACCGCCCCCCGGTGGGCGACGCTATAAAATGGCCGTCGGTCGTATTCGTAACTTTGGAGCGTGTGCATGAAAATCCTGGTGCCGGTAAAAAGAGTGGTCGATTACAACGTGAAGGTGCGCGTGAAGTCGGACGGAACGGGCGTCGATATCGCGAACGTGAAGATGTCGATGAACCCGTTCGACGAAATCGCCGTGGAAGAGGCGGTGCGCCTGAAGGAAGCGGGCACCGCGACGGAAGTGGTGGCCGTCTCGATCGGCGTGGCGCAGGCGCAGGAAACGCTGCGCACGGCGCTGGCGATCGGCGCCGACCGCGCGATCCTGGTCGAGGCTGGTGACGGCGTCGAGCCGCTGGCGGTCGCGAAACTCCTTAAGGCGCTGGTCGACAAGGAACAGCCGCAGCTGGTGATCCTCGGCAAGCAGGCGATCGACGACGATTCGAATCAGACGGGCCAGATGCTGGCCGCGCTGGCGGGTCTGCCGCAGGCGACGTTCGCCTCGAAGGTCACGATCGCCGACGGCAAGGCTACCGTCGCGCGCGAAGTGGACGGCGGTTCGGAAACGCTGGCGCTGACGCTGCCGGCGGTGGTGACCACCGACCTGCGTTTGAACGAGCCGCGCTACGTGACGCTGCCGAACATCATGAAGGCGAAGAAGAAACCCCTCGAGAACGTCAAGCCGGAAGACCTCGGCGTGGATGTCACGCCGCGCCTGAAGACGCTGAAGGTGGCCGAGCCGCCCAAGCGCGCGGCGGGTGTGAAGGTGGCCGACGTGAAGACGCTGGTCGAGAAGCTGAAGACCGAAGCGAAAGTGCTGTAAAGGGGAGACGACAAGATGACGATCCTGATCATTGCCGAACACGACAACGCCTCGATCAAGGCGGCGACGCTCAACACCGTAGCCGCCGCGCAGAAGATCGGCGGCGACATTCACGTGCTGGTGGCCGGGCACGACGCACAGGGCGCGGCCGACGCGGCGGCGAAGATCGCCGGCGTGGCGAAGGTGTTGCTGGCCGACGCGCCGCAACTGGCCGCCGGTCTCGCCGAGAACGTCGAGGCCACCGTGCTGGCCATCGCGAAGGACTATTCGCACATCCTCGCTCCGGCTACCGCCTACGGCAAGAACGTCGCGCCGCGCATCGCCGCGAAGCTCGACGTCGCGCAGATCTCCGACATCACGGCGGTCGACAGCGCCGATACGTTCGAGCGCCCGATCTATGCCGGCAACGCGATCGCGACGGTGCAGTCGAGTGATCCGGTCAAGGTGATCACGGTGCGCGCGACCGGCTTCGATCCGGTGGCGGCCGAGGGCGGCAGCGCGTCGGTCGAGAAGATCGAGGCGGCAGCCGACAGCGGCAAGTCGCAGTTCGTGAACCGCGAGGTCACCAAGCTCGACCGTCCGGAGCTGACGAGCGCCGCAATCATCGTGTCGGGCGGCCGGGGTCTCGGCAGCGGCGAGAACTACACGAAGGTGCTGGAGCCGCTCGCCGACAAGCTGCAGGCCGCGCTGGGCGCCTCGCGCGCGGCGGTGGACGCGGGCTACGTGCCGAACGACTTCCAGGTCGGCCAGACCGGCAAGATCGTGGCGCCGCAGTTGTACGTCGCGGTCGGCATCTCGGGTGCGATCCAGCATCTGGCCGGCATGAAGGACTCGAAGGTGATCGTCGCGATCAACAAGGACGAAGAAGCGCCGATCTTCAGCGTGGCCGACTACGGCATCGTCGGCGACCTGTTCACGGTCGTGCCGGAACTGGTGGCGGCGCTCGGCTGAACCCGGGGCGCGGCGAACCCGCGTATCGACTGCCGATGCGGCTGACCGCACGGAACAAGGGGCGCGGCGAGCGCCCCTTTTTTTACCCATAAGCAGACAGAGGAGAGGAGCACCATGAGCTACATCGCGCCCGTCAAGGACATGCTGTTCGTGATGAAGGAACTGGCCGGCATCGACGAGGTCGCGAAGCTGCCGGGCTTCGAGGACGCCGGCTTCGACACCGCGCAGGCCGTGCTCGACGAGTCGGCGAAGTTCTGCGGCGAGGTGCTCGCGCCACTCAACGTCGAAGGCGACCAGCAGCCGAGCGCGTGGCGCGACGGCGAGGTGACGGCGACCGCCGGCTTCGGCGAGGCGTTCCGCCAGTTCGCGGCGGGCGGCTGGCAGGGGCTCCAGCATCCGGCCGAATACGACGGCCAGGGCCTGCCGAAGCTGATCGCCACGCCCTGCATCGAAATGCTGAACGCCGCGAACCTCTCGTTCGCGCTCTGTCCGCTCTTGACCGACGGCGCGATCGAGGCGCTGCTGACGGCCGGCACCGACGCGCAGAAGGCGCGCTACGTGCCGAAGCTGGTGTCGGGCGAATGGACCGGCACGATGAACCTGACCGAGCCGCAGGCCGGCTCCGATCTCGCGCTGGTGCGCGCGCGTGCGGAACCGCAGGGCGACGGTTCGTACAAGGTGTTCGGCACCAAGATCTTCATCACTTGGGGCGAGCACGACATGACGGACAACATCGTCCACCTCGTGCTGGCGCGCACGCCGGGCGCGCCCGACGGCGTGAAGGGCATTTCGCTGTTCACCGTGCCGAAGTTCCTCGTCAACGAGGACGGCAGCCTGGGCGCGCGCAACGACGTGCATTGCGTGTCGATCGAGCACAAGCTCGGCATCAAGGCGAGCCCGACCGCGGTGCTGCAATACGGCGACCACGGCGGCGCGATCGGCCATCTGGTCGGCGAGGAGAACCGCGGCCTCGAATACATGTTCATCATGATGAACGCCGCGCGCTTCGGCGTCGGCATGCAGGGCATCGGCGTGGCGGACCGCGCCTACCAGAAGGCCGCCGCGTTCGCGAAGGAGCGCGTGCAGAGCCGGCCGGTGGACGGCTCGGCGAAGCAGTCGGTCACGATCATCCATCACCCGGACGTGCGGCGCATGCTTGGCACGATGCGCGCGCTGACCGAGGGCGCCCGCGCGCTGGCCTACGTCGCGGCCGCGCACAGCGACCACGCGCGCGCGCATCCCGACGGGGCCGAACGCGCGCGCCACCAGGCGATCTACGAGTACCTGGTGCCGATCGTGAAGGGCTGGAGCACCGAGATGGTCAACGAGGTCGCGAGCCTTGGCGTGCAGGTCCACGGCGGCATGGGCTTCATCGAGGAGACGGGCGCCGCGCAGTACTACCGCGACGCGCGGATTCTCGCGATCTATGAAGGCACCACGGCGATCCAGGCCAACGATCTGGTCGGCCGCAAGACCGCGCGCGACGGCGGCGCGGTGGCGAAGGCGCTGGCCGCCGCGATCGGCGAGACCGTCGCGGCGCTCGGCGCCCACGACACGCCGGCCTGCGCCGCGATGCGCCGGCACCTGTCGGACGGCCTGAAGTCGTTCGAGGCAGTGGTCGAGTTCGTCGTCGCGAACACCAAGGGCGATCCGAACGCCGTGTTCCTCGGCAGCGTGCCGTACCTGAAGTTGGCCGGCATCGTGCTGGGCGGCTGGCAGATGGCGCGCGCGCTGCTGGCCGCCGGGCGCCTGCGGGCCGACGACGCGGCCTTTTACGACGCGAAGATCGCGATCGCGCAGTTCTATGCGCAGCACGTGCTGGTGCAGGCGCCCGGGATTGCCGCGTCGATCGTCACGGCGAGCGGCGCCGACAGCGTGCTCGCGCTGACCGAGGACCAGTTCTGACGCTTCGTCTGTTGTGAGTTCCATGTGAAGAAGGGCGCCCTCGGGCGCCCTTCTTCGTTTTGCACGCGCCGCCCGAGGCGGCCCGCCGCTTATGCGTAGGCGGGGCGCGTGGCGCCGGCCGTTTCGCTGAGATAGCGGTGGACCGACAGGTCGTCGGCCTGGATCGCCGGCTTCCTGCCCGACATCAGGTCCGCGAGCAACTGGCCCGAGCCGCACGACATGGTCCAGCCGAGCGTGCCGTGGCCCGTGTTGAGGTAGAGGTTCGGGATCGGCGTGCGGCCCACCACCGGCGTGCCGTCCGGCGTCATCGGGCGCAGGCCGGTCCAGAACGTCGCCTTCGAGGTGTCGCCGCCGCCCGGGAACAGATCGTTCACGCACATTTCGAGCGTCTCGCGGCGCGCCGTGTTGAGACGCTTGTCGAAGCCGGCGATCTCGGCCATGCCGCCCACGCGAATGCGCGAATCGAAGCGCGTGATCGCGATCTTGTAGGTCTCGTCGAGCACCGTGGAGACCGGCGCGGCCGACGCATCGACGATCGGCGCCGTGATCGAGTAGCCCTTGAGCGGATAGACCGGGATTTTCACGAGGTTCGACAGCAGGCGCGTGGAGTACGAACCGAGCGCGACCACGTAGGCGTCGCCGCGCACCAGTTCGCCGCCGCACTGGACGCCGGCGATCCGGCCGCCCGCCACGGCCAGCGCATCGACCGGCGTGTTGTAGCGGAACTGCACGCCGAGTTCCGCGGCCATTTCCGCGAGGCGCGTGGTGAACAGCTGGCAGTCGCCGGTCTCGTCGCCAGGCAGGCGCAGGCCGCCCGTGAGCTTGTGCGAAACCGCGGCCAGCGCCGGCTCGGCGCGCGAGAGCTCCTGCGCGGTCAGCAGCTCGAACGGCACGTTGGCCTCGCGCAGCACGGCCATGTCCTTCGCGGCGCCGTCGAACTGCGCCTGGGTGCGGAACAGCTGCAGCGTGCCGCCAGTGCGGCCTTCGTACTGGATCTGCGTGTCGGCGCGCAGCGCCTGCATGCAGTCGCGGCTGTATTCGGCCAGCCGCACCATGCGGCCCTTGTTGACCGCGTAACGTTCGGACGTGCAGTTGCGCAGCATCTGCCACATCCATTGCAGCTGGAAGCGCGAGCCGTCGAGCCGGATCGCGAGCGGCGCATGTTTCTCGAACATCCACTTGACCGCCTTCAGCGGCACGCCGGGCGCGGCCCACGGCGCCGCGTAGCCGGGCGAGATCTGGCCGGCGTTCGCGAAGCTGGTCTCGAGCGCGGGGCCGGCCTCGCGGTCGATCACCGTCACCTCATGGCCGGCGCGCGCCAGATAATAGGCACTCGTCACGCCCACCACACCGCTTCCCAGAATCACGACTCGCATAGCTGCTCCGAAATGGAAAAAGCCGGGGCGTCGAGAGTGCATTCGTCTAACCGCTGCTCGCGCGATCCAGCCTAGTTTTTTTCGCTATGGTATTGTCGAAGATCTAGGTTTTGTTATTGTATTTTTTAGAAATTCAGAAAAAACACGATGAGAACCCAACGTCAACCAGTACGCGCGCTGGACAAGCTCGACCGCCGGATCCTGCGGCTGCTCCAGCAGGACGGACGCATGGCGATGAAGGACCTGGCCGAGCAGGTCGGACTGACCGTCACGCCGTGCATCGAGCGCGTGCGACGCATGGAGCGCGACGGCGTGATCACCGGCTATCACGCACGCGTCGACCCCGCCCAGCTGGGCGCCGCGCTGCTGGTGTTCGTCGAGATCACGCTCGATCACAAGAGCGGCAACATGTTCGAGCAGTTCCGGCGCGAGGTGATGAAGATCGACGAGGTGCTCGAATGCCACCTCGTGTCCGGCGATTTCGACTACCTGATCAAGGCGCGCATCGGCGAGATGGCAGATTACCGCAAACTGCTCGGCGACATCCTGCTGCAACTGCCCGGCGCGGTGCAGTCGAAGAGCTACGTGGTGATGGAGGAAATCAAGGAGACGCTGACGATCGCCGTCGACGACTGACGGCCGGACACTTACTGCGACAACTTGGCAGCATGAGCCGAATACTGTATAAATAAACAGTATTCGGCTCATGCGACGTTTCGCTTGTGCCGGCGAGACGAAGAGGCATGATGAGTGATCGATCCGATGTCGAATTTCCGGTGGCGCCGCCCGTGCCGCGCAAGGGCCGTGGCGCGGTGGGCAATCTGCAGGGGCGCTACGAGACGGACCAGCGCGAGCGCGTCGACGACGGCTGGCAGGCGGGCGCCGGCCACGACGCGGGCGACGAGGCAGATGGCGACGACGCGGCCGGCCCGCGCCTGCGCACGCTGGTGTTCGACGAGCGCGCGAAAAGCATCCTGACGCGCAACGCCTCGCCCGATATCCCGTTCAACGTCTCGCTGAACCCGTACCGCGGCTGCGAGCACGGTTGCATCTATTGTTTCGCCCGGCCGACACACAGCTACCTCGGGCTCTCGCCCGGGCTCGATTTCGAGAGCCGGATCTACGCCAAGGTCAACGCGGCCGAACTGCTCGAACGCGAGCTCGGCAAGCGCGGCTACGTACCCGAGCCGATCGCGCTCGGCGTCAACACCGACGCCTACCAGCCCTGCGAGCGCGAGCGCCGCATCACGCGCGACGTGATCCAGGTGATGCATGATCACGGGCAGCCGTTCGCGGCGATCACCAAGTCGTCGCTGATCGAGCGCGACCTCGACCTGCTCGCGCCGATGGCCGGGCGCGAGCAGGTGATCGCCGCCGTGACCATCACCACGCTCGACGCCGATCTGGCGCGCGCGCTCGAACCGCGCGCGGCCACGCCGTCGCGGCGGCTGCGCACGATCCGCGCGCTGCGCGAGGCCGGCGTGCCGGTGGGCGTGAGCATCGCGCCGGTGATCCCGTTCGTCACCGAGCCGGACCTGGAGCGCGTGCTGGAAGCCTGCGCCGAGGCCGGCGCGACGCACGCGAGCTACATCGTGCTGCGGCTGCCGTGGGAAGTGGCACCGCTCTTTCGCGAATGGCTGGGCGCGCACTTCCCCGACCGCGCCGAGCGCGTGATGGCGCGCGTGCGCGACATGCGCGGCGGCAAGGACTACGAGTCCGATTTTCGCAGCCGGATGAAGGGCGAGGGCCTGTGGGCCGATCTGCTGAAGCAGCGTTTCCAGAAGGCGGTCAAGCGGCTTGGCCTGAACGAGCGCGCGCGCGGCATCCTCGATTTCTCGCAGTTCCAGGCGCCGGAGCGCGTGAAGGGCGCCGCGCGCGCGGCGCCCGAGACGCCGCAGCTGAACCTGTTCTGAGAAGGGTGCCGGCGCGGCAGGCTCACAGGCTGGCTATTGCGACAGCGCCTTGGCCGCCTGCACCTGCGATTCGAAGTAGGTCTGGAACGACAGCGCGAGCCCCGTCATCAGCAGGAACGCGCCGATCAGGAGCGAGAAGATCACCACGAACACGACCGTCCAGCCCGACCGGCTGCGGCGGCCGGTGTCGGCATTGAATCGTGCGTCCCAGCGATCGTCGGGGCGCAGCCCGTAGACGATCGCGGCCAGGAACGCGGCCAGCAGCGAAATCGCGCCGGGCATGGCGAGACTCCAGCCGAGCACCGACGCGCGCTCGGTGGACACGAGCAGCAGCACGCCGCGCGCGCCGAGCAGCGTGCCGACCAGATGCGCCCAGCCGGCCAGGTCGCGGCGTCCGTACAGATAGAAGCGATGCGCGCCGAACGCGCCGAGCAGGAACGCGAGCGCGGCGGCCAGCGTCTTCGAGCGAAAACGTGGCGAGTGCGGTGAGTGCGGAGCGGGCAGGGAACGCGACGGCTGGCTGGACATGGCGATCCGATAGGAAAGGCGAGGCGGGGAAGGGACGGCGCAGGTGCCGCCGGCCTCATTCTACGCCGCGCGCAACGCCGCGATCAGCCGCCGCCGTCAGTGCCCGGTATAAGTGATCCGATAGATCGCGCCCGCGTAATCGTCGCTGACGAGCAGCGAGCCGTCGGGCAGCGGCAGCACGTCGGCGGGCCGCCCCCAGACGCTGCCGTCGGGCCGCAGCCAGCCCTGCGCGAACACCTGCATGCGTGCGCCGCGGCCGTCCGGCCCAGCGGTCACGCTCACCACGCGGTAGCCGACCTTGCTGCTGCGATTCCACGAACCGTGCTCGGCGATGAAGATCGCATCGCGGTACCCGGCCGGAAACATCGTGCCGGTGTAGAAGCGCATGCCGAGCGCCGCCACGTGCGCGCCGAGCTTCAGCGCCGGCGGCGTGAAGCCGCTGCACGGATGGCCCTTGCCGTATTGCGGGTCGGGCGTGTCGCCGGCATGGCAATACGGATAGCCAAAGTCGAGGCCCGCGCGCGGCGCCTGGTTCAGCTCGTCGTCGGGCACGTCGTCGCCGAGCATGTCGCGGCCGTTGTCGGTGAACCACAGCGCGTGCGTGGCCGGATGCCAGTCGAAGCCGACGGTGTTGCGGATGCCGCGCGCGAACACCTGATAATTGCTGCCGTCCGGGTTCATTCGGCCGAGCATCGCGTAGCGGTCGCGATCGGGTTCGCAGATGTTGCAGGGCGCGCCGGTCGGCACATAGAGCTTGCCGTCCGGCCCGAACGCGATGAATTTCCAGCCGTGCTGCCGGTCGGACGGCAGCGAATCGATCACGACCACCGGTTTCGGCGGCGCGGCGAGCTTCGCGTCGATGTCGTCGAGCCGCAGGATCCGCGAGATCGCGGAAATGTAGAGCGCGCCGTCACGGTAGGCCACGCCGACCGGCATCTCGAGCCCGGAGGCGACCACGTGGCGGCCGGTGACGCGGCCCCGTTCGACCGTCAGCGCGTGGACGGCACCGTCGGTCGAGCCGACGTAGAGGATGCCGCGCGGCGACCAGGCCATTTCGCGCGCGGTCGGCACGTCGGCGGCGAACAGCTCGACGTGGAAACCGGGCGGCACGCCGAGCCGCTCGACGGGCGGCGCGGCATCGCTGTCGGCGATGGCCGTGGCGAGGACGAGACAGGCGGCGCCGGTCGCACGCAGGCAGCGGCGCACGGCGGCGAGCGAACGGCGAGAGGCGAAACGGGTCGGGCGCATGGCGGAGCGGGGCGGGGAGCGTGCGCGAGGCACCATGCGGGGATTGTAGAAGCTTGCGAGCGGCTTGGCCGGCGGATCGCCGGCAGTCGGGTACGCCGGGGAACGGGTTCGTGCGTCGGCCGGTCTCGGGCGTGGCGGGCCGACGTTGGTGCCGTCGCGCCTCGCGTGCCGCGCTTTTTTGCGGCGCGGCGTGGTAAGTGTTTGTTATGCCGCTGGTTTCCAGCTATAATCGCTCGTTTCAGCAGTTTCGAACCCGGTTTTCCCGAAGGATTTCATATGGTTATCATCCGTCTGGCTCGCGGCGGCTCGAAGAAGCGCCCGTTCTACAACATCGTCGCCACCGATTCGCGCAATCGTCGTGACGGCCGCTTCATCGAACGCGTCGGCTTCTACAACCCGGTCGCGACGAAGGGCGAATCGCTGCGTATCGCTCAGGATCGCCTGACGTACTGGCAAGGCGTCGGCGCGCAACTGTCGCCGACCGTCGCTCGCCTCGTGAAGGAAGCGCAAAAGGCGCAGCCGGCTGCCTGACATGGCACGGTTTTCCGGTGGTCGCGGCCGCGAGGTGGTCTGAATGTCCGGTCACGATTCATCCGGCGATGCAAAGCGCGGCACACGCGAAGCTTCACAGTTTGGTGTGTTCGTCCGCAAGCCGGTCGAGCGCGCGCCCGCCAAGGGCGACGCGAAGCCGGAAGCAGCAGGCGGGAACCCGGGGCATGCCTCGGCCAGCATCGAGCCGGCGCAGTCCTGGCCTGACGATGCGGTCGAGGTCGGCGCGATCGTCGATGCCTACGGCCTGAAGGGCTGGGTCAAGGTCGTGCCCCACGCGGGCGCGGGCCGCGGCGGCGATGCGCTGCTGAAGGCGCGCCTCTGGTGGCTCGGCAAGGACGCCGAAAGGCTGTCCGCGCAGGTCACGCAGTCCAAGTTGCATGCCGATACCGTCGTCGCGCATCCGGCCGGCCTGGTCGATCGCGATCAGGCGCTGGCACTGCGCGGCTACCGCGTGTTCGTGCGCCGTGAGGATTTCCCGGCGCTCGACACCGACGAATTCTACTGGGTCGATCTGATCGGCCTCGAAGTGGTCAACGAAGCAGGTGTTGCGCTCGGCCACGTCGGCGACATGATCGACAACGGCGTGCATTCGATCATGCGGGTCGACTATCCGGCCAGCGGCAAGGATGGGCGCCCGGTCACCGGCGAGCGGCTGATTCCGTTCGTCGGCGTGTACGTGAAAACGGTCGATCAGGTGGCGAAGCGTATCGTCGTCGACTGGGAAGCCGATTACTGAAATGAATGACGCCAAGGAGCGCGCGATGCAGTTCGATGTCGTCACGCTCTTTCCCGAGATGTTCGCCGCGCTGACCGACTGGGGCATCACCAGCCGCGCCGTGAAGCAAGGCAGTTTCGGGTTGCGCACGTGGAATCCGCGCGATTTCACCACGAACAACTACCGCACGGTCGACGATCGCCCCTACGGCGGCGGTCCCGGCATGGTGATGATCCCGAAGCCGCTCGAGGCGGCGATCGGCGCGGCGAAGGCCGCGCAGGCCGCCCAGGGGATCGCCGCGACGCGGGTCGTGATGATGTCGCCGCAAGGCGCGCCGCTCACGCATGAACGCGTGATGCGGATGGTCGAGGAGCCCGGTGTCGTGCTGCTGTGCGGCCGCTACGAGGCGATCGACCAGCGTCTGCTCGATCGCTGCGTGGACGAGGAAATCAGCCTCGGCGATTTCGTGCTGTCGGGCGGCGAACTGCCGGCGATGGCGCTGATGGATGCGGTGGTGCGTCAGTTGCCCGGCGTGCTGAACGATACGCAGTCGGCCGTGCAGGACAGTTTCGTCGACGGCCTGCTCGATTGTCCGCACTACACGCGGCCCGAGGATTACGAGGGCGTGCGGGTGCCCGACGTGCTGCTCGGCGGCCATCATGCCGAAATCGAGAAGTGGCGGCGCCAGGAATCACTGCGCAACACGTGGCAGAAGCGCCCGGACCTGATCGAACGGGCGCGCAGCAAGCAGTTGTTGAGCCGGGCCGACGAGGCCTGGCTGGCAAGTCTCGCGAAGGCCGCGAAGAAAGCCTTGAACTGAGGCGTTTTCGCGGCGGACCGGGAACCAGGCGGTGTCGCGCATGCGTGCGCGGCGCCAGTTGTGAATCCATCCTCTATCGGGGCCAGGTCCGAACCGGACAGGCGCAAACGCCGACACGATGGCATTGGGAGCAGTCATGAATCTGATCGCAAAACTTGAGCAGGAAGAAATCGAGCGCGCGCTCGCAGGCAAGACGATCCCCGAATTCGCCCCCGGCGATACGGTGATCGTGAACGTGAACGTGGTGGAAGGTAACCGCAAGCGCGTTCAGGCTTACGAAGGCGTCGTGATCGCGAAGCGCAACCGTGGCCTCAACTCGTCGTTCATCGTCCGCAAGATTTCGTCGGGCGAAGGCGTCGAGCGTACGTTCCAGACGTACTCGCCGCTGCTCGCGAGCATCGTCGTCAAGCGTCGTGGCGATGTCCGTCGCGCGAAGCTGTACTACCTGCGCGAGCGTTCGGGCAAGTCGGCTCGAATCAAGGAAAAGCTGGTGTCGAAGGATCGCGCCGCGGCCCAGCAGGCGTAAATGCTGTAAGGAAAAAGCACCCACCCGGGTGCTTTTTTTATTCCGGCGCGACAATACGGTTCCGTCTGACTTTTCCGCGAGCGAGCCCGTGATACGCCGTCCGATCATCGATCCCGAAGTGCTGCCAGTCGAATCGACCGGCGCCGGCCTGCCGGACGTCCCGCGCGAGGTGCTGACGCCGGCGGGCCTGCGTGAGCGCTTCAGCCAGACCTACGACTGGACACAGGAAGCCCACGAGGCGCGGCACGCCGATCGCGATCCGCGCGTCGCGGCCGTGCTGGTGCCGCTCGTCGCGCGCGCCGACGGGCTCACCGTGCTGCTCACGCAGCGCGCCGACCATCTCACCGATCACGCCGGCCAGATCAGCTTTCCCGGCGGCCGCCACGAACCGGGCGATGCCGACGCGACCGCCACCGCGCTGCGCGAGGCCGACGAGGAGATCGCGCTGAGCCGCGAGCACGTGGAGGTGCTTGGCGAGTTGCCCGAATACCTGACCGGCACCGGCTATCGCGTGACGCCGGTGGTCGGCATCGTGCATCCGCCGTTCACGGTGAAGGCCGACACGCTCGAGGTGGCCGAGATCTTCGAGGTGCCGCTCGCGTTCCTGATGGCGCCCGAGCACCACGAGGTGCGTCTCTTCAAATGGGAGGGCGGCGAGCGTCGTTTTTTTGCGATGCCCTATCCGAACGGACGCGACGACGGCCATTACTTCATCTGGGGCGCAACCGCGGGCATGTTACGTAATCTGTACCGTTTCCTGGTCGCGCGCGCCTGAGCCGGCGGCGCCCCGCGCATGGCGCACGGGGCCAGCCCGACGCATCGGGCGGGTCCGCTGTGCTATCGTTATGTGAAAAATCGTATAACCCAGAACGGCACGGCCTTTCGCATGACTTTCTTTTCGGTTCTCCTCGCCCTCATCATCGAGCAGGTGCGCGCGCTGTCGCCGGGAAATCCGGTATTCGCGCTGTTCCAGTTCCATGCGGAAACCGCGGCGCACGGCTTCGATGCCGGCAAGAAGAAGCATGGCGTGCTCGCGTGGCTGGTGGTGGTGGTGCCCTGGGTGCTGGCCGTCGCGCTCGTCTACTACCTGCTGTTCAAGCTCGGCTTCGCGTTCGCGTTCGTCTGGAACGTGGTGGTGGTCTATTTCACGCTCGGCTTCCGGCAGTTCAGCCATTACTTCACCGACATCCATCTCGCGCTCAACAACGACGACGTGCCGCGCGCGCGCGAAGTGCTCAACGAGTGGACCGGGCTCGACACCGTGGACATGCCGGTCGGCGAGATCGTCCGCCACACGCTGATCCACGCCGTGGTCGCCTCGCATCGCCACGTGTTCGGCGTGTTCTTCTGGTTCGTGCTGCCGTTCGGCCCGGCGGGCGCCGTGCTGTACCGGATCGCCGAATACCTGTCGCGCAGCTGGTCGGTGCCGGGCGACGACCGCACCGCCGCGTTCTCGAATTTCGCGCAGCGCGCGTTCTTCGTGATCGACTGGATTCCGTCGCGGCTGACCGCGCTCGGCTTCGCGATCGTCGGCAACTTCGAGGACGCGATCTACGCGTGGCGCAACCACACGCGACAATGGCCCGATTCGAACGACGGCGTGCTGCTGGCCTCCGGAAGCGGCGCGCTCGGCGCGCGGCTGGCCGGCCCGCTCGCGGAGCCGTCGAGCGTTGACGCGCTCGCGGTCGGCGACAGCGGCCCGCTCGCGGTCGGCGACGACTGCACGCCGCGAACGCTGCAGTCGGCGGTCGGCCTCGTCTGGCGCGCCGTGATCCTGTGGATGATCCTGCTGCTGATGCTGACGCTCGCGGTCTGGGTGTCGTGACCGCGCGGCGCGAGAGGCGCCGCGGAAATTGGAAAAGCCGGCCTGCGAGCCGGCTTTTTCGTTGACGACGCCGTAGGGCATGAGCGTTCCTGGCCGGTACGCGTTAGCCGTCGCCGGGCGCCTCGTCGTCGCGCGGGTCGCGGATCCGCGCGCAGCGCCAGCAGGCCGTGAACTGGGCTTCGAGCAGCTCGCCGCAGCCGCCGCAGCGCCAGCGCGACGCGCCAGCGGGCGGTCCGGCGGCGGCTGCCGCGAGCAGCCGGCGCGCGAGTGCGGTATCGCGCTCGTCGTGCAGCCAGATCTCCGGCGCGCACTGATCGGGCGGCAGCCCGCCGAGCGCGCCGGTGGCGAAGCGGTTGTGCAGTTCGCAGCCGACGCCGGCCGTGCTCAGCACGTTGACCCAGTGGTGAGCGGTAGCGAGGTCGGGAGCCGTGAAGCGCATCGCGGGGGGCGGCGGAGTGGGCGGTGTGCTCAGCGCACGATCTGGCTCGCCTCGTGGACGAGCTGCGCATAGAGCGCGTGGCGCGATTTCGCGATCCGCCCGTCCTCGACGGCGGCGAGGATCGCGCAGCCCGGCTCATGCAGGTGATGGCAGTTGTAGAAGCGGCAATCGGCCAGCAGCGGCCGGAACTCCGGGAACGCGCGTTCGAGCCGGCCTTCCGTCAGGTGATGGAGCCCGAACTCCTGGAACCCCGGCGAATCGATCAGCGCGCCGCCGTCGGCAAGCGGATAGAGCCGCGTGAAGGTGGTGGTGTGCCGGCCGCTGTTCAGCGCCGCCGAGATCTCGCGCGTGGCCGCCTCGGCCTCGGGCACGATCAGGTTCACCAGCGTCGACTTGCCCATCCCCGACTGGCCGAGCAGGATCGTCGAATGGCCGGCCAGGCGCGGCATCAGCTGCGCGAGCGTGGCCTCGGGCGCGCCCTTCACCGACAGCTCCACCACGTCGTAGCCGAGCGCGCGATACGGCGCGAGCCGCTCGCGCGCGACCGGCAGCGCGGCCTCGACGTCGATCTTGTTGAGTACCACGATCGGCTTCAGCTCGTTGGCCTCGGCCGCGATCAGCGCGCGGCCGAGCAGGTCCTCGCTGAAGTACGGCTCGGTGGCGAGCACGATCAGCAACTGGTCGAGGTTCGCGGCGAACAGCTTCGACTTGAACTGGTCCGAGCGATAGAGCAGGTTGCGGCGCTCGCCGATCTCGACGATTACGCCCTGGTCGGCCGAACTCTGCTCGTAGAACACGCGATCGCCGACCGCGACCTCGCTCTTCTTGCCGCGCGGGAAGCATTGCAGCATCGGCCCGCCGGCCGCCGGCGCGACGAGGTAATGGCGCCCGTGCGCGGCGATCACGCGCCCCTCGAGGCGCCCGGCGCCCTGGCCCGCTTTGGCCGGCCGGGCCGGCGCGTTCTGGCGGCCGCGCGTCATGCGTGCCGCATCAGGCGATCGATCCGCTGCGAGGCCGGCGGATGCGAGTAGTAGAACGCGGTGTAGACGGGGTCGGGCGTCAGCGTCGAGGCGTTGTCCTCGTAGAGCTTCACGAGTGCGTTGACGAGATCCTGCTTGTCGGTCTGGCTGGCCGCGAACGCGTCGGCCTCGAATTCGTGCTTGCGCGAGCTGAGGCTGCCGAGCGGCGTGAAGAAGAACAGGAACACCGGCAACGCGAGGAAGAACAGCACCAGCGCGAGGCCCGCATTGCTGCCCGCCATCGACGGCAGCGCGCCGAGCCCGGTGTAGAACCAGACGCGGCCCGCGAGCCAGCCGAGCAGCGCGAGCAGCACGAGGCTCAGCGCGAACGCGACGATCATCCGCTTCAATACGTGGCGCAGCTTGAAATGGCCGAGCTCGTGGGCCAGCACGGCCTCGATCTCGCTGCCGGACAGCCGTTCGAGCAGCGTGTCGAAGAACACGATGCGCTTGGTCGCGCCGAAGCCCGAGAAATAGGCGTTGCCGTGCGCCGAACGGCGGCTGCCGTCCATCACGAACAACCCCTTCGCCGCGAAGCCGCAGCGCTTCATCAGGCCTTCGATGCGCGAGCGCAGCGCCTCGTCGCCGAGCGGTTCGAACTTGTTGAACAGCGGCGCGATGAAGGTGGGGAAGATCACCTGCCCGACCAGCTGGAACGCGATCCAGACCGCCCAGGCCCACAGCCACCAGAGCGGGCCGGCGCGGTTCATCAGCCACAGCACGACGAACAGCAGCGGCAGGCCGAACGCGGCGCCGAGCAGCGTGCCGCGCACGAGATCGGTGAAGAACAGCCGGCGCGTCATGCGGTTGAAGCCGAAGCGGCTCTCGATGCCGAACTGGCGGTAGTAGTTGAACGGCAGCTCGACGGCGCTCGTGATCAGCAGCACGATCACGATCAGCGCGATCTGCTGGCCATAGCCGGCGCCGAGCCAGCCGCGCAGCGCATGATCGAGCGCGCCCACGCCGCCCAGCAGCGTCAGCGCGATCAGCACCACGGCGCTCGCGACCACCTCGAGCATCGCCAGGCGTGTGCGCGCCACGGTGTAGTCGGCCGCGCGCTGGTGCGCGTCGAGCGCGATCGTCTCGCGGAACTGGCCCGGCACGCTGGCGCGATGGGCCGCGACGAAGCGGATCTGGCGCGAGGCGAGCCAGAGCTTGGTGCCGACCATCGCGAGGATGGCGGCGGCGAACAGCAGGGTGAACGGTTGGGCGGACATCGGGGGGAGCCAGTAGTATCTATGCGAGAATTATATGTTCTTGCGGTCGGGGCCCGCTCATCGGTCTTCGGCTGCCTAGGCGGCGCATTCGCCACCGCCGATTCTCCAGGAAAACCGTATGACCGATACCCCCGAATCCGCCGGCCAGAGCACGCTCGTGCGCAACGAACTGAACCTCGTCTGGCTCGACATGGAAATGACGGGTTTGAACCCGGATAGCGACCGCATCATCGAGATCGCCGTGGTCGTCACGAACTCGACGCTCGACAAGGCCGTGGAAGGCCCGGTGCTCGCGATCCACCAGAGTGACGAGACGCTCGCGAAGATGGACGCCTGGAACCAGTCCACGCACGGCCGTTCGGGCCTGATCGACCGCGTGCGCGCCTCGACCGTGAGCGAGGCCGACGCGGCCGCGCAGATCGAGGCGTTTCTCGCGCAGTACGTCTCGCCGGGCAAGTCGCCGATGTGCGGCAACTCGATCTGCCAGGACCGCCGCTTCATGGCGCGCTGGATGCCCGAGCTCGAACGCTTCTTCCATTACCGGAACCTCGACGTCAGCACGCTGAAGGAACTTTGCCGCCGCTGGCAGCCGGCCATCTACAAGGGCTTCCAGAAGCGCGCGATGCATACGGCGCTGGCCGACATCCACGAGTCGATCGACGAGCTCAAGTACTACCGCGAGCATTTCCTGATTCCGGCGGCGAGCACGGCGCCCGACGGCGTCTGACGCTTCCTGTCGTGACGGCGGTGGTGGCGCGCACGGCAGCTGCGGCCGTGGCGATGCCGCCGCGCCGCTTACTCCGCGGCCAGAGCGCCCGCCCGGGCCGCCCCGGGCGTCACGCCTCGCGCGGCGGTCGCTGTGCGCTCCTGGGCCGGAACGCGGCCGTCACCTCGGGCCGCGTCTCGATGTAAGGGCCGCCGATCAGGTCGATGCAGTAAGGCACCGCGGCGAAGATGCCCGGCACCGTCACCGCGCCGCCCGTGTCGCGCAGCCCTTCGAGCGTTTCCCGGATCGATTTCGGCTGTCCCGGCAGGTTGATCACGAGCGCCGCGTGATCGGCCGTCTCGCGGATCACCGCGACCTGCCGCGAGAGGATCGCGGTCGGCACGAAACGCAGGCTGATCTGGCGCATCTGCTCGCCGAAACCGGGCATTTCTTTCGTGGCGACCGCCAGCGTGGCCTCCGGCGTCACGTCGCGCCGCGCCGGGCCGGTGCCGCCCGTGGTCAGCACCAGGTCGCAGCCGGCCACGTCGATCAACTCGACGAGCGTGGCCGAGATCAGCGCGGCTTCGTCGGCGATCAGACGCGTCTCGGCGCGCCACGGCGAGGTGAGCGCGCCGCCGAGCCAGCCTTCGAGCGCCGGGATGCCTTGATCCTCGTAATCGCCGCGGCTCGCGCGGTCGCTGATCGACACGAGGCCGACGATCAGCTCGTCGGGGTGCTTACGCTTGGTCGTCGTCATGGTCGTCTTCGTCGTCGCGATCCTCGTCGCGCTCGCCGTCGGCCTCGCCCGGCGTGCCACTCGCGGTCTTGATCCACTGGAACAGCTCGCGGAAGTAGCGCGGCGGCTTGCCCTGCTCGGCTTCCTTGCGCGCGTTGCGGATCAGCGTGCGGCCTTCCTGCACGTCGGCGGCCGGGTAGTCGCGGATGAAGGCGGTCAGCGCGTCGTCGGTGGCGAGCAGCTGGTCGCGCGTGCGCTCGATCCAGTGCAGCCGCGCGGTTTCGGCTTTGTTCACGCCGCGCTGCGCGTCGAGCGCGGACTGCAGCGCCGCGATCTCGGGCTCGGTCAACGCGCGCATCACCTTGCCGATGTACTGCAGCTGGCGGCGCTTGCCTTCGTGGTCGGTGATGCGGCGCGCCTCGCGCACGGCGTCGCCGAGGCTCTCCGGCATCGGCATGCGCTTGAGCGCATCCTTCGGCAGCTCGACGAGGTCGCGGCCAAGCTGCTGCAGCGCGTGCATCTCGCGTTTCAGTTGGGACTTGCTGGGGCGGTCGTAGCCGTGGCCGCTGTCGTCGTCGGCGGGCTCGATCGGTTGGATACGGGTTTTGCGGTTCATGGGCGAGATTGTATCGCGCCGCGAGCCGCCGCCGGTCGCGCGGATGGGGCGGCACGGATAGGTGACGGGGGCCGGACCTTGTTATGATCGCGGGATACGCCAATTTCGAAACAAGCGGGTGCCCGCGCCCGCCACCGGATATCACGACGATGCCTGCCCATATCGACGCACCCGCGCGCCACTTCCCGCACACGCAGGAGCAACTGAAAGAAATCGCCTCGGACATCCTCCGGCACGCGAAGTCGCTCGGCGCGACCGACGCGGCGACCGAAATCTCGGAGGGCGACGGCCTGTCGGTGTCGGTGCGGCGCGGCGAAGTCGAGACGATCGAGCACAACCGCGACAAGATGGTCGGCGTCACGGTATTCATCGGCAAGAAGCGCGGCAACGCCAGCACCTCGGACTTCTCGTCGAGCGCGCTGAAGGACACGGTCGCGGCGGCCTACAACATCGCGCGCTTCACGGCCGAGGACGATGCGGCGGGCCTCGCCGAAGCCGAGCTGCTGGAGACGGCGCCGCGCGACCTCGATCTCTACCACCCGTGGGCGCTCAGCGCCGACGAGGCCGTCGAGATCGCGCGCCGCTCGGAAGACGCCGCGTTCGCGGTCAGCCCGCAGATCCGCAACTCGGAAGGCGCGAGCGTGTCGGCGCAGCATTCGCAGTTCGTGCTGGCCACCTCGCGCGGCTTCCTGGCCGGCTACCCGTATTCGCGTCACTACGTGGCCTGCGCGCCGATCGCCGGCAGCGGCCGCAACATGCAGCGCGACGACTGGTACAGCTCGAAGCGCAACGCCGACGAACTGGCCAGCCCCGAAGCGGTCGGCCGTTACGCGGCCGAGCGCGCGCTGGCGCGGATGGGCGCGCGCCGGCTCGACACGCGCAAGGTGCCGGTGCTGTTCGAGGCGCCGCTCGCGGCGGGCCTGCTCGGCGCGTTCGTGCAGGCCACCAGCGGCGGCGCGCTCTATCGCAAGACCACGTTCCTCGTCGACAGCCTCGGCAAGCCGGTGTTCGCGCCGCACGTGCAGGTGGTCGAGGATCCGCACGTGCCGCGCGCGATGGGCAGCGCGCCGTTCGACGAGGAAGGCGTGCGCACGCACGCGCGCAGCGTGGTGAAGGACGGCGTGGTGGAGGGCTACTTCCTGTCCACCTACTCGGCGCGCAAGCTCAAGACGCAGACCACCGGCAACGCCGGCGGCTCGCACAACCTCGCGCTGCGCAGCACCAGCACGAAGGCCGGCGACGATTTCGACGCGATGCTGAAGAAGCTCGGCACCGGCCTGCTGCTGACCGAGCTGATGGGGCAGGGCGTGAACTACGTGACGGGCGACTATTCGCGCGGCGCGGCGGGCTTCTGGGTCGAGAACGGCGTGATCCAGTACCCGGTCGAGGAGATCACGGTGGCGAGCACGCTGCAGGAGATGTTCCGCCACATCGTCGCGATCGGCGCCGACACGATCGTGCGCGGCACCAAGGAAACCGGCTCGGTGCTGATCGAGCAGATGACGATCGCCGGGCAGTAAGCACCGCGCGGGATTCCCCGCGTTCGGCCGAAACGAAAAGCGCCGCTCGAAGCGGCGCTTCTTGCTGTGCGTGAGAGCGGGCGCCAGGCGGCGCTCAGGGCGCCGGCGCGCGCGTATAGACGACGAACGCGTAGTCGAAGTTGTTCGGCGCGGCCGCGTGATGGCGCTCGCGCGACACCTCGCGCCACTGCGTCGGGTCGGGCGCCGGGAAATGCGCGTCACCGTCGAAATCGGCGTCGATCTCGGTGACGATCAGCTTGTCCGCGTCGCGCAGTCCCTCGGCGTACAGCTGCGCGCCGCCGATCAGGAACGCCTCGGCCGCGCCGTCGCGCGCGGCCGCCGCGAGCGCCTCGGCCAGCGAGTTGACCACGTCGCAGCCGTCGAAGTGCCGCGTCGCATCGCGCGTGACGACGATGTTGCGGCGCCCCGGCAGCGGGCGGCCGATCGACTCGTGGGTCTTGCGGCCCATCACGATCGGCGCGCCCATCGTGGTGCGCTTGAAGAACGCGAGATCCTCGGGGAGCTTCCAAGGAAGCTGGTTGTCGCGGCCGATCACGCCGTTGCGGGCGCGCGCGACGATCAGGCTGAGGGTCGTCATGGGGAATCCGGGTGCGGGCGGGAAAGCGCCCGATTCTACCGGATCGCCGATCGGGGCCGCTTCCGTGACCGCGCGGCCCTGGCATGGGCGCGCCGCGAACGTCGGGGCGCACCCTGCCGGATGCCGGGCGCGATCGCGGCGAGGCGTTCAGTGCGTGCCGCCGAGCGATACGACCACGAGACCGTTGTGCTGCAGGTTGCCGGCGCCGCCGGCGAGGTTCACGCCGAGGCTGCCCGCCACGCCGTCGGCCGCGTCGGCGCCGAACATCGCGTTCGGCATGCCGGCCGACGCGGTGTCGGTGACGGCTGTCGCGCCCGCCGTCGCGCCGACGCCGTCGATCGGGGTGGTGACCGTGCCGCGCATCGCGCTCTGCCCGGGCGGCGCGAGCGAGACGCGGTCGAGCACCACTGCCTGCCGATTGTCGATCGCGGCGCCGGTGCGGTTCGCTATGCCGAGGCTGCCGTGGAGATCGACCATGTTCGGGGTCGGCAGCGGCCGCGCTGCGCGTGGTTTCGTCTGACGCCGGCGCGAGCCGGAGCGCGTTAGCGTCGGCGAACGTCGCGTTGGCCAGCGGGCCCGCGTCGGCCTCGTGATCGGGCATCTGCGCCGCGTCGGCAACCGACAGGAGGACGCCGGCCAGCACGCCGGCCAGCATGGTACCGGCGCGGATTCGAGAAGGGCGGATCGGGTGGGGCAGGTGACGCAGCGGGGCATGACGGGGATCTCCGGCCCGGCAATCGCGCGAAATCCGTGCCATCGCGCGGGCGAGCTGGCCGGGCAGGGCGCGCGGCAACATCGGAACCAATCTGGCCACGTGCGAGCGGCCGAGAACGTTTCAGTTCTGAAACATCGGTCGTCGGGATTACTTCGGATATCCAAGCGATACGAAAGCCTCGACACTGACCCTGCAATCGATCGCGGCGCAACAAGGGAGGCGGGTTGGGCGTGAAGCCAGCCTGCGGCGCCACGGATTCGTCGCGCCGGCTTCACAAAAGTTTTTTGCGCGACATCGGGAGCGACTACATTGAAAACGTGTCGGCACGGCCGATCGCGTCAATCAACAATACGAATAATCAGGGTTGCGCAATACACGAGGAAGCGACCCAGCCACGCGCAATACTTCCGGGGTGACTTCAATGTCTGCAATGTGACGCGCGGATCGAATCACGCCCCCGGGCTTCGTTCGATCCGATGAATGCATGTGAGGCCACACATGCCTGGAATCAGACGAAGGATGATGCGATGGGAATCGCCACTAGGCATCTGATCTATTTTTCTCCGGCGCCGAGCGTCGATCTGCAACGCTGCTTCGACGCGCGCGGCTGGCAGATCGAGGTCGTGCATTCGGCGCGCGAATTGCGCCGGGCGGCCGGACGGGGCGGCATCGCGGGCGGCCTGCTCGACGTGTCGGGCGGGGTCGGCGTGGCCGATCTGCACGACGTCGAGACCTGCCTCACCACGCCGAACGTCGGCTGGATCGCGGCCACGCAGCGCGGCCAGATGCAGGACGCCGCGCTGCGCCGGCTGGTGCGCGACTACTGCTTCGACTACGTGACGATGCCGTGCAGCGGCGAGCGCATCGTCGAGTCGGTCGGCCATGCCTACGGCATGATCACGCTGACCGAACCGCCGCCGCATGCGGGCACGCTCGGCGAAGGCGAGATGGTCGGCGCCTGCGAGGCGATGCTCGCGCTGTTCCGGACCATCCGCAAGGTTGCGTCGACCGACGCGCCGGTGTTCATCGCCGGCGAGTCGGGCACCGGCAAGGAACTGACTGCGGTGGCGATCCACGAGCGCTCGGCGCGCGCGGCGGCGCCGTTCGTGGCGATCAACTGCGGCGCGATCCCGCCTCACCTGCTGCAGTCCGAGCTGTTCGGCTACGAACGCGGCGCGTTCACCGGCGCCACCCAGCGCAAGATCGGCCGCGTCGAGGCCGCGCATGGCGGCACGCTGTTCCTCGACGAGATCGGCGACCTGCCGCTGGAAAGCCAGGCGAGCCTGCTGCGCTTCCTGCAGGAAGGCCGCATCGAGCGGCTCGGCGGCCATGCGTCGATCCCGGTCGACGTGCGCGTGATCTGCGCGACCCACGTCGACATGGAGGCCGCGCTGCGTGCCGGGCGCTTTCGCGAGGATCTCTATCACCGGCTGTGCGTGTTGAAGCTGGTCGAACCGCCGCTGCGCGAGCGTGGCCGCGACATCGAGGTGTTGGCGCGACACATGCTCGAACGCTTTCGCGGCGACGGGCACCGGCGGCTGCGCGGCTTCGCGCCCGATGCGATCGCGGCGCTTCACAACTATGGCTGGCCCGGCAACGTGCGCGAGCTGATCAACCGCGTGCGGCGCGCGATCGTGATGTCGGAGGGGCGCATGATCACGGCGGCCGACCTGGAACTGTCGGGCTTCGTCGACCATGCGCCGGTCTCGCTCGTGGCGGCGCGCGAGGCCGCCGAGCGCCGCGCGATCGAGGTGGCGCTGCTGCGCCATCGCGGGCGCCTGGCCGAGGCCGCGTGCGAACTCGGCGTGTCGCGCGTGACGCTGTACCGGCTGATGCTCGCGCACGGCATGCGCGAACGCGAGCCTGGCGCGGCCGGGCTCGCGGCGCCGGCCGCCGCTGAGCGGCGCGAGGCTTGTTAGAATCGCGGGTGTGGCCGCGCTCGCGGCCGAAGGAACCCGCATGAAACAGTATCTCGATCTCGTCCGCACCATCCTCGACACCGGCTCCTGGCAGGAAAACCGCACCGGCGTCCGCACCATCGGCATTCCCGGCGCGATGCTGCGCTTCGACCTCCAGCAGGGCTTTCCGGCCGTCACGACCAAGAAGCTCGCGTTCAAGTCGGCGATCGGCGAGCTGGTCGGCTTCCTGCGCGCCTCGCGCAGCGCGGCCGAATTCCGCGCGCTCGGCTGCAAGGTCTGGGACGCCAACGCGAACGACAACGCCGCCTGGCTCGCGAACCCGTATCGCACCGGCGTGGACGATCTCGGCGACGTGTACGGCGTGCAATGGCGCAGCTGGCCCGGCTACAAGGTGCTCGACGCGCAGGCGACGGCGCAGGTCGAGGACGCGCTCTCGCGCGGCTACCGGATCGTCACGCGCTTCGACGAGGCGGGCGCGCAGAAGGTGCTGCTGCACAAGGCGATCGACCAGCTGCGCGACTGCCTCGACACGATCATGCGCGACCCGTCGAGCCGGCGCATCCTGTTCCACGGCTGGAACCCCGTGAAGCTCGAGGAAATCGCGCTGCCGGCCTGCCATCTGCTCTACCAGTTCCTGCCGAACCTGGCGAAGCGCGAGATCTCGCTCTGCCTGTACATCCGCAGCAACGACGTGGGCCTCGGCACGCCGTTCAACCTCACGGAAGGCGCGGCGCTGCTGGAACTCGTCGGCCGGCTGACGGGATACCAGCCGCGCTGGTTCAGCTATTTCATCGGCGATGCGCACATCTACGAGAACCAGCTCGACATGCTGCGCCAGCAGCTCGAGCGCGAGCCCTACGAGAGCCCGCGCCTCGAGATCGCCGAGCGCGTGCCCGACTACGCGAAGACGGGCGTCTACGCGCCCGAATGGCTGGAACGGATCGAACCGGCCGATTTCTCGCTGGCCGGCTATCGCCATCACGCGCCGCTGACGGCGCCGATGGCGGTCTGAGCGACGCGCCGGGCGCGTGCCGCCCGGCATCGGAGAGCGCAAAACACGCCCGCGCCAAGTTGGCGCGGGCTTTTTGCTGCCCCGTTCACTCCCGCACGAATCGGGAGCGGGGCCGCGCGATGCGCGGCCGGCGGCGTTGGCGTTGAAGGCGTCGATCAGCCGTGCGCGGGGTGCCCCGGGTGCGGTGCCTCCTGCGGATGCGGCTGTGCCGGCGCCGGGCGCGGTGCTTCCACGTGCGGCGGCGCCATGTGCTGCGACTCAATGCGCTGCGGCTCCATGCGCGGCTGCGGTTGCGGTTGAGGACGCTCGAAATGCGGCTGGGGTGCTTCCATGCGCGGCGCCTCGACGCGAGGCTGCGGTTGCGGGCGTTCGAAGCGGGGTGCCTCGACGTGCGGCTGCGGGGCCGCCATATGCGGTGGTTGTTGCTGGCCGAACTCGGGCCGGGGCGCGTTGACGTGCGGCGCCTGCTGCTCGACGCGCGGCTGGGTCGGTACGTGCATGCCCGGCGCCGCGTGCGGCGTCTGGTTCGGCGCGAAGCCCTGGCCGCCCGGCTGGACCGGCACGCCGTTGACACGCGACTGCACGTTTTGCACGTTCTGGCCGTATCGCTCGCCGAAGTTCGGATGCGGTTGGCCGCCGGGGACTTCGCCGCCGCGCTGGCCCGCCGCGTCGTTGTGCGGGAAGCCGCCGTTGGCGTGCTGCTGCGCGATCGGCGCATGCGGTCGGGTCCACGCCGGCTGGTCGCCGGGGGCCGCCTGCCGGGGCGGCTGCGCGCCGCCCGGCTGCCGCGATTCGGCGGGCGGGCGCGGCACGCCGTTGCCCGGCGTTGGGGCACCCGGCCGCGCGAAGCCGGCGGCGGGCATGCCGTTGCCTCGCATCGCGGCCGCCGACGGCGTGCCCGGCCCGGGATGCGCAGCCGGTCCGCCGCGGCTCGCCTGCAGCACCGGCCCGTGCGGATTCACGAGCTGCACGTTGTGCATCGCCCACGGGTTCCGGCCGCCGTTCGGCGCGGCGCCGCCCGCCACCGGACGGACCGGCCGCGCCGCGTAGTTCGGCGGCGTCGCGGCGCGGATTACCGGCGCGCCCGCGCCCGGCACGCTGCCGCCATGCTGCGCATACTGCTGCGCCTGCCGGTCGTGGAACGCTGCGGGCACGGCCGGATTGCGGGTGGCCACGATCGGATGCGCGAACGCGGCCTGCGGCGGCCGGTAGGCCGCGTTGCGCAGGCCGCCCGAGAAGCTCTGGCGCACTGGCGCGATGCCGGGCGCGCCCGCGCCGATGCGCGCGTTGCGCCACTGCTGCGGATCGACGTGCTGCGCGAAGTGCGCGACCGGCTGCCCGTGCATGAACGCCGTCGCCGGCACGGCGGTGATGGCGTTGCGCACGTGATAGTTCACGTAGGTGTTGTGGATGTTGGTGATGTTGACGGTCTGGTTGACGAACACCGGCCGGTTCACGCGTTCGTAGTAGCGCGGGCTCCAGCCCTGCCAGCCGGGATGCCAGACTTCGCGCGGGCCGAGCGGGAACCACGCGATGCCGGCGGCGAGCGCGCCGCCCGCGGCCAGCCCGACGCTCCAGTCGAAGCCGCCGCCCCCGCCGCCGACGAAGGCCACCAGTGCCGGTGCGTAGCAGGGCGGCGCGGCCGGCACGATCGGGCCGGGCACCCAGCCCCAGCTGTTGTCGACATAGGCCCAGCGGCCGTAATGATAGGGCGCGAAGCCCCACGGCGCATCGTCGACCCAGGTCCAGCCCCACGGCGCCTGCCAGATCCAGTGGCCGGTGTGATAGGGCGCCCAGCCGGCCGGCACGCTGTTCGGAGTCCAGACCGCGCCGTACTCGGGCGTTTCGTGCCAGCTGCCGTTCGCGTCGAGATCCTGGTAGCCGGGGATCTCGCGCGACACGTAGCGCGCCGAGATCGAGCGGTCCTCGGCCGCGTCGCGCGCGCCGCCCCACTGGTCGAACGCATCGGGCGCGGGCGCCGCGCCGCTGCCGGCCGTCTGCAGGCCGGTGCCGGTGAAGGTGACCTGCTGGCCGGGGCCGATCGGCATCTGGCCGCTGTCGCCGTACACGGTCGCGCTGCCGCTGCGCACCGTGACGGTGGTCGAGGCGCCGTCCGGCGCGACGTCGACGCGGTAGTCGCCGGCGCCGTTGATCGCGAGCGCGAGGTTCGGCGTGTCGATTTCATAGGCGCTGCCGGGCGGCACCTCGCGCACGTGCGTCGACAGCGTGCCGAGCGCGACCTTCAACTGCGCGTTGCTGTCGTCGAGGTTCAGGAGCGCGAGCGAGGTCGATTGGTCGAGCCGCACCGCGGTCGAGCCGATATGCATTTCCGAGCGACCGCCGCGATCGTTCCAGAGCTGGTCGCCGGTGGTCAGCGGGCGGTTCACGGCCGCGTAGGACCAGTCGCTCGCGCCGGCGGGCTCGGTCGTCACGGGACCGGACAGATAGTCGAGCCGCGCCACGCGCGATGGCGGGTCGCCGCCCGGCTGCTGCGCGGTTGGTGCGGCGGCCGCGGTGGGCGGCGGAGTCTGGGCGAGCGCGCCCGGCGCGGTGGCGCCGAGCGCCGTGAACGCGGCAAGGGCCAGCGTGGCCAGTGCGGTCGGTGAAGTCGACAGGAACGAAGCGCGGCGTGATGTCATGTTGAACTCGTTGTTCGATATCCGGCGCGGCGGCGCACCGGTGACGTCACTCTACCCGGGCCCGATGTTTCCGGACGCCGGCTTTTGTAATGCGACTCGCGATGGCTGTAACAAAGCATGTCGCCGCGCGCGATTCGTCAACGGCCTGCAAAGCCGCCGTCAACGGCCGGTAAGCAGCCGCTCGAACTGGCGCCGTCCCTCGGGCGTGACGCGCAGGATGCGCGGCTTGCCGGTGGACTCGACCCAGCGCTGCGCGCGGAACGCGTCGAGCAGCGCGGCGCCGAGCGCGCCGGCCAGATGCGCGCGCCGCTCGCTCCAGTCGAGGCAGGTGCAGGCGAAGCGCCGGCGGCGCTGCCGTTCGCCGCCGAGATCGATGCGCCAGCGCGTGAACTGCGCCGCGCCGGCCGGCGTGACCTCGACCTCGCGCGTCTGGGCGGTGAGCCAGCCGGCATCGAGCATGCGCTCGTAGAGCCGCACCGCGAGTTCGCCGGCCATGTGGTCGTAGCAGGTGCGCGCATGGCGCATCTCCATCGGCACGGTGCGCGCTGGCCGGGGCGCCCGCGGCGGCAGGGCGGGCGCGGCGGCCTGCGCGAGATTGGCGAGCGCCTCGATCGCGGCGGCGACATCGGGCGACGCGATCCGGTAATAGCGGTGCCGGCCGCGCACTTCGGGCGTGAGCAGGCCGCCGTCGGTCAGGCGCGCGAGATGCGCGCTGCCGGCCGACGGCGAGAGCCCGGCGAGCCGCGTGAGCTCGCCGGCCGGGCGCGCGCTGCCGTCCATCAGCGCCCACAGCATGGCTGCGCGGCCCGGGTCGGCGAGCAGCGCGCCGATCCGGCTCAGGCCGGGAAAGTGCGGGTCGGTGGCGATCATGGTCGGGTTCCGCGGGAAAGGGATAGCGGCAGTGTAGGCGCGGCACGGATTCAATGATTCGGCTCGACATGAAACGTCGAATGCGCGCCGGCCGCCGGATGCGCCGCGTAGAATGCGTCCCATCCGGAGCGAGACGAGGAAACGATCATGCGTAAACCGACGAAGGCTTGGCTGGCGGCGCTGGCCGTGGCGCTCGTCTGCGCGGGATGCGCGAACGGCGGCGCGGGTGGTGGCGCGGGTGGTGGCGCGGGCCACGGCAGCATCGAGATGTACGGCACGATCGACCAGGGGATCAGCGTCCACAACTGAGTCCGACGCGCATCCCGGCGGGAACACCTCGGCAGAACAAAGCGGCGCGCGGCACATCGTCACGGCCCCGTATAATCGGCGCATCCACACGATCCCGCCCGAAACGGAGCCCAAGATGTCGAATTCCTCGCCCACCGCGCCGCTCGATCGCTCCGAGACGGTGTTCCGTTTCCTCGCCGAGCCGACCTCCGTGAACTTCGGCGGCAAGGTCCACGGCGGTGCGTTGATGAAGTGGATCGACGAAACCGCCTATGCCTGCGCGGCGATCTGGTCGAGCCGCTATTGCGTGACCGTCAGCGTCGGCAACATCCGTTTCCAGCGGCCGATCCTGGTCGGCAACCTGGTCGAGCTGAAGGCGCGCGTGGTCGCCACGGGCCGCACCAGCATGCACATCCACGTATCGGTCCACGCCGGCGATCCGAAAGGCGGCGTGCTTCGCCAGACCACCGACTGCCTGGTGGTGTTCGTGGCCGTCGACGAGAACGGCAACCCGCTGCCGGTGCCGCCGTTCGTGCCCGCCACCGACGAGGAGAAGCGCCTCGCGCAGTACGCGATGGACGTGCGCGCGGCGCTCGACAAGATCGTCGAGCTGAAGCCCGAGGAAGTCGCGAAGGGCACGGTCTGAAACGGCCGGGGCCGGCGGGCGCGATGACGCGCGACGCCGGCCCCGGCAATCTCGCCGCGCCGCCCGGCATTACCGGGCAGCGGCGGCATCGGGCGTGCCCGCTCAGGGCTTGCCGATCATCTCGGCCGGCTTCACCCACTCGTCGAACTGCGCGTCGGTCACGTGGCCGAGCGCGAGCGCGGCGGCCTTCAGCGTGGTGCCGTCCTTGTGCGCCTTCTTCGCGATCTGCGCGGCCTTGTCGTAGCCGATGTGCGGATTGAGCGCCGTCACCAGCATCAGCGATTCGTTGAGCAGCGTGTCGATGCGCGAATGGTTCGGCTCGATGCCGACCGCGCAGTGGTCGTTGAAGCTGAGCGCGCCGTCGGCCAGGAGCCGCACCGACTGCAGCACGTTGTGCGCGATCATCGGCCGGAACACGTTCAGCTCGAAGTTGCCGCTCGCGCCGCCGAAGTTCACGGCCACGTCGTTGCCGAACACCTGGCAGCACAGCATCGTCACCGCTTCCGACTGGGTCGGATTCACCTTGCCCGGCATGATCGAGCTGCCCGGCTCGTTTTCCGGGATCGACAGCTCGCCGAGGCCGCAGCGCGGGCCGCTGGCGAGCCAGCGTACGTCGTTGGCGATCTTCATCAGGCTCGCGGCGACCGTCTTCAGCGCGCCGTGCGCGAACACCAGCGCGTCGGCCGCGGCCATCACCTCGAACTTGTTCGGCGCCGTGACGAACGGCAGCTGGGTGAGCCGGCCGATCTCGTCGGCCACCGCCACCGCGAACTTCGGATGCGCGTTGAGGCCGGTGCCGACCGCGGTGCCGCCCTGCGCGAGTTCGTACAGGTGCGGCAGCGTCGATTCGACGTGGCGGATGCCCTGATCGAGCTGCGCGACGTAGCCCGAGAACTCCTGGCCGAGCGTGAGCGGCGTGGCGTCCTGCAGGTGCGTGCGGCCGATCTTGACGATCGCGGCGAACGCCTTCGACTTCTCGTCGAGCGTCGCGCGCAGGCGCTTCAACGCCGGCAGCAGCCGGGTGTGGATCGCGAACGCGGCGGCGATGTGCATCGCCGTCGGGAACACGTCGTTCGACGACTGGCCGCGGTTCACGTCGTCGTTCGGGTGGACCTTGCGCGACTCGCCGCGCACGCCGCCGAGCAGCTCGCTCGCGCGGTTCGCGATCACCTCGTTGAGGTTCATGTTGGTCTGCGTGCCCGAGCCGGTCTGCCAGACCGCGAGCGGGAACTCGTCCGGGTGCCGGCCGGCGATGATCTCGTCGGCGGCCGCCACGATCGCGTTCGCCTTGTCGTCGGGCAGCACGCCGAGCTCGCGGTTGACGCTGGCCGCCGCGCGCTTGATCAGCGCGAGCGCATGGATCAGCTCGGGCGACTGCTTTTCGGTCGAGATCTTGAAGTTCTGCAGCGAACGCTGCGTCTGCGCGCCCCACAGGCGGGCGTCCGGCACCGCGATCTCACCGAACGTGTCGCGTTCCATCCGTACTGCTTCGCTCATCTTGATGACTCCGTCACTGAAAAAATAGCCATGCCGCGCGGGCGCGGCACGCAAGCGTAGGTAGGGACGGGCGCCGTTCTGACGACGGCGTCCAGAGGCGACAAGCATAGCGCCGCGGGCGATTTTACGTCGGCTCGCGGCACACGGGGGATCGGCGCGGCGCGTGCGCCGTTAGCGGCCGGCGGCCAGCATCGCGGTCTTGCGGTGGAAGCGCCACGTCATCAGCACCGCGACGCTCGCGAGGCCGGCCGCGAGCCCCCACCAGAGCCCGCGCGCGCCAAGCCCGACATGGAACGCGAACCAGTAGCCGACCGGAAAGCCGATGCCCCAGTAGCCGACCGTGGCGGCCAGCATCGGCACGCGCGTGTCCTTGAGGCCGCGCAGGCAGCCCGAGCCGACCGTCTGCACGCCGTCGACGATCTGGAACAGCGCGGCGATGCCGAGCAGCGAGGTGGCCAGCGCGATGGTGCGCGCGTTGGCCGGATCGTCGAGGCGCAGGTAGAGCCCGACGATCGCATGCGGCGCGACGATCATCACGAGCCCTGACAGCGACATGAACGCGACGCCGAGCCCGATCGCGACGAAGCCCGCGTGGCGCGCGGCGAGCGGCGCGCCGGCGCCGGTCCAGTAGCTCACGCGCACGTTGGCGGCCTGGCCGATCGCGAGCGGCACCATGAAGGTGACCGAGGCGATGTTCAGCGCGATCTGGTGCGCGGCGAGCGACGATTCGCCGAGCACGCCGATCGTGAGGCCGGTGGCGAGGAACAGCGTCGATTCGACCCCGTAGGTGATCGCCACCGGCCAGCCGATCCCGACCAGCTCGCCCATCATCGGCAGCTTCGGACGCGAGGCGGCGACGAACCGGCGATAGGTGGGGCGGCCGTGCAGCAGCAGCACGAGCGAGATCGCGGTGAGCCAGATGGTGATGGTGGTGGCCGCCGCCGAGCCGAGGAAGCCGAGCCGGGGCAGCCCGAACGCCCCGTGGATCAGCCCGTAGTTCAGCACCGCGTTGACGCCGACGCTCGCGATCGACACCCACAGCAGGCGTCGCGCCGCGCCGATCGCCGGCAGGAACGAGCGCATCAGGCCGACGCCGATCAGGCTGCCGGGCGCGGCCAGGCTCAGCACGCGCGTGTATTCGCCGATGTGGTGGGCCAGCATCGGCGGCTCGTGGAACATCAGCAGCAGCGGCTCGGCGCACAGCAGCACCACGATCGCCGGCACCGACAGCAGCAGCGCGAGCGCCACGCCGGTCCAGTAGATGTGCGGAATCCGGCTGTCGTCGCGCGCGCCGCGCGCATGCGCGACGCTGACGCTGACCGAGGTCAGCACGCCCTGCAGCACCGTGACGGCGACGAAGAACAGCGTGGCGCCGAGCCCGCCGGCGGCGAGCGAGTCGGGACCGAGCGAGCCGAGCAGCACCGTGTCGGTGACGCTCATCGCCATCTGCGAAAGCTGTGCGATCGCAAGCGGCGCGGCAAGACGGGCGGTGTCGGCGGCGTGGCGGGAAAAGGAGGGCGGCGCGAGGGCGGCGCGAGAGAAGTCGTGGCGCGACATGAGCAGTGCGCGCGAATGCGGGCCCGCGCGGCATTGTTGTACTGAGACGGCAAGCTTACGGGTTTCACCCCCCGCTGTCGAATCGACCGGCGGGGGAGCTTGATGTGCCGTCGTTTGAAGCCGTCGCGCCGGCGCCGGACGCGCATCGGCGACCCACACCGGCGCCCGCGGCGGGGAAAGGAACCGACCCTAAGCGCCGTGGACGGCGATCCGCGTGTCCTCGAACAGCACGACCTGACCCGCGCGGATCTTGCAGGTCTTGCGCAGCTCGACGGCGCCGTCGACGCGCACCGCGCCCGAGGCGACCAGCATCTTGGCGGAGCCGCCGCTGTCGGCCACCCCGGTGATCTTGAGCAGGTTGTGCAGTTCGACGAATTCGCCGGTCAGCGTGAAATCCAGATTGGGCATCGAATGACATGCGCGAAGGGCGCGCATGAGTAAAAAAGACAAGGCTTCGCATCATAAGCCAGCGCGATCGCGGCGGCGAGCGCCGCGTGAGGGCGGCGCCGGCGGCTCCGGTCGATACCGCGCGAAGCCCGGCGGGGCGGGCGCGGCGGCGTATCGGGGCGGCTCGCGCCGCGGTCGCGGCATGCCGGTGCAGGATCGGGAACGAACGCTGCGTGGCATGGAGAGCCGGAATCGACGAGGCGAGCCCGATCGCGTGGGCGGCGACAGGCGCGGATGCGCCGGCCGTGAGCCCGCCCGATAGCGGGGGCGCGTCGGGCAAGTCCCGACGATGACGGCAACGACGGCGCGCCGGCACGGCCGGCCGCCGGCATTCCATGAACCTGCCGCCCGTTGCGGCGGCGTGGCGCGACTCGCCGCAGAGCCGTGTCCCATTCAACCGAGGAGAAATGTCATGTCCGGAATTCGTATGAAGCTGATGAGCGCGCTTGTCGTGACGACCATGGCGTTCGGCGCGACCGCCGCAATGGCCCAGGCGGGCGGCGGAGCGGGCGGTGGTGCCGGGGCGGGTGGTGCCGGCGGCGGTGGCGGCGGCCCGGCCGGCAGCGGCCCGTCGGGCGGCGCCGGCATGAACGCGGGCGGCGGTACCGATGCGGCACCGACCGCGCCGGGCACCGGCCCCGGCGCCGGCGGCACGGGCGCCAAGCATTCGATGAAGTCGCATGCGAAGACGCGGGCGAACAGCTCGATGCATGGCGCGAAGTCGAAGGCGGGCGATGCCGTGAACGGCAACACCAACGGTACGTCGCCGATGGCGGCGCCGGACGGCGGCAACGGCTCGCAGTCGCAATAAGCGCCGCAGGCGTCGACTGCCGTCGCCCAATCACGGTGCGTGCTTGCGCGTAAGCCGTCGTGATTGCCCACGGAGGAGCGGGCCGGATTCCGCGTCGAGCGGTCCGGTCCGTTTCCGTTTATTGAATGCCGCGTGCGGAAAGGACAGGTGCGTGGCCGGGTGGACGCATCCGGACCCGACTGCGCCGGGCGGGCGGGCGAGCGCGCCCGACCGGCGCGATTACGGCCGGCGCTGCTGGCTCTGCTGGGCCGGCGCCTTGGCCTGCATCGGCGTGGCCACCATGAAGATGCCGCGCAGCCAGCCGGCGAGCCGCGAGAAGATGTCGTAGGGTTCCTCGACGAAGATCTCCGGCTTCAGCAGGCGCAGGTATTCCATGATCTGCTGGGCTTCCTGCTTCTGGAACGAGCCGTGCGAGATGCCGAGCCGCAGCAGCCCGCGCAACTCGCCGAGCTTCTCGCGCGCGAGGCTGCCCACGCTCATTTCGCAAGCGAGCTTCGCCTCGTAGACGCGCTGGCGCAGCGACTCGGCAAGCCGCCATGCGGGCGTCTGCATCCGTTCCTCGAGCGTCTGGATGTCGTGGACCGCCGATTTGATCTGCGCGGCGAGCGGCTCGATCTGGGCCGGATCGCCCTGCGCTTCCGTGACGAGCGCGGTGGCCCAGTCCTGGCAGGCTTTCACGAGCTCGTCCGGGGTCCATTCGCTGCGCGACGCGAAGCCGAAGCCGAAGGTTTCCGCCTGCCGCATCATGATCGCGAGCACGTCGGGGAATTCCTTGTCGAGCGTGCGTTTCGCCCACGCGTACTGGCCGCCCTGCAGCATGCGCTGCACGGCGTTTTCGGTCAGCGGCACCATGTTGTCGAGCAGCTTGGCGCGCAGGAAGTCTTCGAACGACGGGGTCGCGAACTGCGGATCGAGCTTCTGCGACACGCGCACGAAGGCCTCGAAGTCCTTGCGCAGCGACGTGATGGTGTCGTCCTTGATCGACAGGGTGATCTGTCCCATGAATCTCTCGAAGCGCGTGGGCGGCCGACGCCCGCGACGCGCCGGTCCGTGCCGCCCGCGTGGGGCGGTGCGTTCGCGCGCGGGATGCCGCGCGCCGGCCGGCCCGGTCGCGATCGGCGCCAGGGTGGTTTTCCTCCTATATCGGCGGCCGACGAAGAAACTTGAGGGTGGCGATTCAGAATTCGTGAGGAAGCCGCGGGCATGCCGCATCCGGCGGCCCGCGCGGCGCCTCAGGTTGGCGACATCAGATCGAACATCAGGCCGGCAGCCAGCGCGGCATCACGATGCCTTGCCAGACGAAGAACACCGCCAGCCCGACCGCGATCGTCAGCAGCGGGCGGCGCGTGGTGGCCGACACCAGCACGGCGGCGAGCGCGCCGATCAGCTGCGGGTTGCGCCAGCCCAGTTCGAGGCCGCCGCCGTGCGGCGCGACGGCCATCGGCACGGTGATGGCGGTCAGCACGGTCACGGGCACGAAGCCGAGCGCGGTGCGCACGAGCGGCGGGAACACCAGCCGCTCGCCGAACAGGAACAGCGTGGTGCGAATCGCGTAGGTGACGGCGGCCATGCCGAGGATCAGCAATACGTAGCGCATCACGAGGTGGCCTCCTCGCAAGCGCGGCTGCGCGCGCGGGCGACGTCGCGCAGCGACAGCGCGACGCCGACGGCGACGCCCGCGATCACGGCCGCGAGCAGGCCGAGCTTGTACGGCAACGCGTGGCAGAGCTGCGCGATCACGCCGGCGGTGGCCGCCGCCGCCAGATAGCGCAGCGCGACGAGCTGCGGCACCACGATCGCGATGAAGGTGGCCGCCATCGCGAAATCGAGGCCGAGCGACTGCAGGCCCGGGAACGCGGCGCCGAACAGCAGCCCGATGAGGGTCCAGAGCTGCCAGTTCAGGTACATCGCGACGCCGGAGCCGAGGAAGTAGTGCGGGCCGACCTCGCCGGGCTGGTGGTGGCGATAGCGCGCGTAGACCACCGCGAACACCTCGTCGGTCATCACGGCGCCGAGCGTCGCGCGCCAGCGCAGCGGCAGGTGGGCCACGTAGGGCGCGAGCGTGGCCGAATAGAGCAGGTGGCGCAGGTTCACCACGAAGGTGGTGGCGACCACCACCAGCGCGCTGGCGCCGCCGGCGATCAGGCCGATCGCGATGAATTGCGCCGAGCCCGCGAACACGGCGAGCGACATCAGTTCGCCATGCCACCACGCGAGCGGGCCGGCGGTGACGAGCGTGCCGAAGATCACGCCGAACGGCGCCGCGCCGACCATCATCGGAAACGTGTCGCGCGCGCCGTCGGCGAATTCGCGCAGCGGCGGCCGCGCGGCGGGAGAGCTGGAATGAGACGGGTTCAACGGTGATTCCTCCTGGACCGCGGAGGATAAGGGAGTGCGGCGCGGTGGTCTTGTACGTTCTTGCGCGACGTCACGGCAGCGCATCGGCGTGGGCGCGCGCGGTGGTCCGCCGGCGTGGCCTATTTCCGGATGCCCTGCCAGCGGCCCGGCGATACCCCGAACATGCGCTTGAAGTGCCGCGTGAAGTGGCTCTGGTCGACGAAGCCGCTGGCCGCGGCGACCTGCGCAACCGGCGCGCCCGCGCGCAGCGGCGCCAGCGCGCGCTGGATGCGCAACTGGTTGCGCCACGCGTGCGGTGCCATGCCGGTCGCGCGCGTGAAGAGCCGCGCCGCGTGGAACGGCGACAAGCCCACCGCCTGCGCGAGTTCGGCCAGCGTGACGGGCGCCGTCAGGTCGGCCGCGAGCCGTTCGCGCATGCGCGCGATGCGCGGCTCGTCGGCGACCGGCACCGCGGCGCGCGGCCGTTCGATCGCGTGGCGGACCAGCAGCGTGGACAGCGCATCGAGCATCGCCATCTCGGCCTCAAGCGGGGCGGCACCCACGGCGGGGGTGGCCAGCTCGACGCTGACCTCCGGCGGCGCCTCGGCGCCGGGGTGGGCGATATCGATGCCGCTCGCCTCGAGCAGGCGATACGCGAGCAGCAGCCGATGGGCGAAGTCGGCGTCGTCGATCGCGTCGTCGGGGAACCAGGGCACCGGCTGCGGCTTGCCGGCGATCTCGTCGGCGAGGGCGCGCAGGAACTCGATCGGCACGTAGGACACGCGATAGCGCCAGCCGTCCTCGGTGGCGCGCGAACCGGTGTGGATCTCGCCGGGATTGATCACCGGCACGCTGCCGGTGTCGGCCAGGCGCTGGCCGCCGCGATAGGTGTAGCGCTCGGCGCCGGTCTCGATCACGGGCAGCGTGTACGCGTCGTGCCAGTGCGGCGGGAACGAGTGGTCGCGGTAGGTGGCGGTCACGAGGTCCGCGCCCGGCAGCAGCGGCGTGCGCCAGTAGCGGGCGGCGTCGGGGAGGCGGACGGAGCGCATGGCCGGGGCCGGGGCGAGGTCGGTGGCGGCGGTCGCGGCTTACTTGAGCGGAATCGGCGTGCCGTCCGGCACGGGCACCGCCGTCACGCTGTTCTTCGCGCTGCCGCTCACGATCCGGTCGCTGTAGGTCAGATAGACGAGCGTATTGCGCTTGCGGTCGACCACGCGCACCACGTGCAGCGTCTTGAACACGAACGACAGCCGTTCGTTGAACACGTCGGTCTGCTGCTTGAGCGGCTGCGTGAAATGGATCGGTCCGACCTGGCGGCACGCGATCGACGCCTCGGTCGGATCCTCGGCAATGCCGAGGCTGCCCTTGATGCCGCCCGTACGCGCGCGCGACACGTAGCAGGTCACGCCCTGCACGAGCGGATCGTCATAGGCTTCGACGACGACGCGGTCCGAACCGGTCAGGCGGAAGTTCGTGTTGACGCTGGCGACTTCCTCGGCATGGGCGGCGAAGGGAATCAGCGAGACGATGGCGCAGGACGCGAGGGCGGCGGCAAGATGACGGTTCATGGGCGGCGGGCGCGAGATGCGGGCGGAGAGCGACAGGGAGTTCGACTCTAGCACGGCCGGTGAGGGCGGACGGCATCGCCATGGAAGCATGGAATCGGGCGACATCCTCCCGTTTCCAGCGCCGCCCGATTCGATGCATCGTCATCGACATATCGATATCGAAATGCCAAAGCAAAAAGGCCCGTCGAATGACGGGCCTTTCGCTGTCTGGCTCCCCGACCTGGGCTCGAACCAGGGACCTACGGATTAACAGTCCGGCGCTCTACCGACTGAGCTATCGGGGAATAAATCGGTACTGTGTTTGTTCTTGATGCAGAAACCGGCTGGCTACGCCACGCTGGCCTCTGCATTTTTTTGGCTCCCCGACCTGGGCTCGAACCAGGGACCTACGGATTAACAGTCCGGCGCTCTACCGACTGAGCTATCGGGGAACAAACAGCAGAGAAACGAGATTTTATGAGGCGGTGCCGGGGGTGTCAAGCCCTCGCGCTAAATTTCTGCGAGGGGCTAGCCGGACGTTGGCCGGCCGCGACACGCTCCGGGGGAGATCAGCGTTCGAGCAGATGCAGCTTGTCCTGCACGTCCTTCCACTCGTCGGCGTCGCCGGGCGCGGGCTTGGTCTTCGTGATCGACGGCCATGCCTTGGCCAGCTCCGCGTTCAGCGGCGTGAACTGCTGCTGATCGCCAGGAACGTCTTCCTCGGCATAGATCGCATTGGTCGGGCACTCGGCCACGCACACGGCGCAGTCGATGCATTCGTCCGGGTCGATCGCGAGGAAATTGGGACCTTCACGGAAGCAATCCACCGGGCATACATCGACGCAATCGGTGTATTTGCACTTGATGCAGCCTTCGGTCACAACGTGAGTCATTCAAAACGCTCCTGCTTGGCGAATATGTGTGTGGGGGAGGCGAGCTTTGCGCCAAATATGCCATTGTAACTGAAGCGGAAAACCGGTATCCAGCCGGCCCGAAGCGGTCTTATATCGTTTCGTGATTAGTTTATGTCGGACCGAGGTCGCTGCGACGAAGTGTCCCTCCTCGCATTCGGGTAACATGCGGCAGGCAGATCGGGCAGCGCGCGGGCGCGCGTCGCCTTCGGGCTCGGCTCGCTCCGGATTCCGCTGCTCCCGCTGATCCCGTTTTTGGCAGTCCCGAATCATGATCATTACCTCGCTGCTCGACACCGATCTGTACAAGTTCACGATGATGCAGGTCGTCCTGCATCATTTTCCCGCCGCCAACGTCGAATACCGCTTCCGCTGCCGCACTCCGGACGTCGATCTCGTCCCCTACATCGACGAGATCCGCGACGAGGTGCGCGGGCTCTGCCATCTGCGCTTCTCCGATGCCGAACTCGACTACCTGCGCCAGATGCGGTTCATCAAGAGCGATTTCGTCGATTTCCTCGCGCTGTTCCACCTGAGCGAGAAGTACATCGAGATCTCGCCGTCGCCGAAGGGCAACGGCGAGATCGACATCGCGATCCGCGGCCCGTGGCTGCACACGATCCTGTTCGAGATCCCTGTGCTGGCGATCGTCAACGAGGTCTATTTCCGCAACACGCAGAGCGACCCCGACTACGGTGAGGGACGCGGGCGGCTGCGCGAGAAGATGAAGCTGCTCGGCGCGCGCCCCGAGTTTGCCGACTGCAAGATCGCCGACTACGGCACGCGCCGCCGCTTCTCGAAGGTCTGGCACGAGGAAGTCGCGCTGACGCTGCGCGACGGGCTCGGCGAGCAGTTCGCCGGCACCAGCAACGTCTATTACGCGATGCGGCACGGCATCACGCCGCTCGGCACCATGGCGCACGAATACCTGCAGGCCTGCCAGGCGCTCGGCCCCCGGCTGCGCGATTCGCAGATCTACGGCCTCGAGATGTGGGCCAAGGAATACCGCGGCGATCTCGGCATCGCGCTGTCGGACGTCTACGGCATGGACGCGTTCCTGCGCGACTTCGACATGTACTTCTGCAAGCTGTTCGACGGCGCGCGCCACGATTCCGGCGACCCGTTCGAATGGGGCGAGCGCATGCTGCGCCATTACGAGGCGAACCGCTGCGACCCGCGCACCAAGGTGCTGGTGTTCTCCGACGCGCTCGACATCCCCAAAGTGCTGCAGCTCTACGAGCGCTTCCGCGATCGCTGCAAGCTCGCGTTCGGGGTGGGCACGAACCTGACCAACGACCTCGGCTACCGGCCGCTGCAGATCGTCATCAAGATGGTCCGCTGCAACGGCCAGCCGGTCGCGAAGCTGTCCGATTCGCCGGGCAAGAGCATGTGCGACGACAAGGCCTATCTCGCCTACCTGCGCCAGGTGTTCGGCATCGCGCAGCCGGTCGAGGACGACGCGGGAAAATAGGCAAGCAGGCAAGCGGGCGGCACGACGACCGGCGCCCCCGGCCGTTCGGCCGGCGCCGTCGCGCGCGAGGGCGCCGTTATAATCGAACCCGATCGTTCGTCATCGCCACGCTCACGAGGACCACTCATGGACACGTCGGCCGCCCGCCGCAACATACTCGCGCGCATCCGCGCCGCGCAGGGACGCCCCGCCGAGCCCGAAGCCCACGAGCGCGAACAGGCCGCCGATTATCTGACGCGCCACCCGGCCGGCCCGCGTCCGCCGATGCCGGCCGATCCGGCCGCGCTGGCCGGGCGTTTCGCCGAGGAAGCCGCGCGCATGTCCACCACCGTCGCGTTCGTCGACACGCTCGATGCGGTGCCGGCCGAGGCTGCGCGCTATTTGCGCGAGCAGGCGCTGCCGCTGCAGGCGATCGCCTGGCGCACGCTCGACGGCCTCGACTGGCAGGCGGCCGGCCTCGAGGTCGCGCCGCGCAAGCCCGCCGACGGCGATCTGGTCGGCATTACCGGCTGCTTCTGCGCGACCGCCGAGACCGGCTCGCTGGTGCTGCTGTCCGGCCCGGACACCTACGTGTCGGCCGCGCTGCTGCCGGAGACGCACATCGTGGTGGTACCGGTCTCGCGGATCGTGGCCGGCCACGAGGACGCGTTCGCGCTGATCCGCGCGGAACGGGGCGAACTGCCGCGCGCGGTCAATCTGGTGTCGGGGCCGTCGCGCACCGGCGACATCGAGCAGACCATCGTCCTCGGCGCGCACGGCCCGTATCGCGTTCACGCGATCCTCGTGCGCGGCGCATGACGGCCATCGCGCGGCGCCACGCCGCTTTCCGTTTCCCCCTTCCCGACACGTTCTCCGCGTTCCTTGCGCGCCTCGCGCTCGTCGTTTCCGGCGGCGGTGCCCTGCCGTTCAGGCTCGTCGCGTTCATCGCGCTGGCGCTCGGCATCGCGCCCTCGGCCGCTTCGGCGGCCACGCTCGACGGCGCCGCGCTGTCCGCGCTGTGGGGCATCCCGTTCGCCGGCATGCTGCTGTCGATCGCGCTGTTCCCGCTCGTCGCGCCCGCGTTCTGGCATCACCATTTCGGCAAGATCGCGGCCGGCTGGGCCTGCGCGCTGCTCGCGCCGTTCGCGGTCGTGTTCGGCGCGGCGACGGCGGGCGCCACGCTGGTCCACGCGCTGCTCGAGGAATACGTGCCGTTCATCGTGCTGCTGGCGGCGCTCTACACGGTGGCGGGTGGCATCTGCCTGCATGGCCAGCTGCGCGCCTCGCCCGCGCGCAATACCGCGCTGCTCGCGCTCGGCGCCGTGCTGGCGAGCGTGATGGGCACCACCGGCGCGGCGATGCTGCTGATCCGCCCGCTGCTGCGCGCGAACGCGGCGCGCCCGCGCGTCGTGCATGTCGTGGTGTTCTTCATCTTCCTGGTCGCCAACGCGGGCGGCGCGCTCTCTCCGCTCGGCGATCCGCCGCTGTTTCTCGGCTTCCTGAACGGCGTCGATTTCTTCTGGACCACGCGCCACCTCGCGCTGCCGACGCTGTTCGTCTGCGCCGTGCTGCTGGCCGTGTTCTACCTGCTCGACGCGTGGCGCTTCCGCCGCGACGGCGTGCTCGGGCGCGCGCTCGATCACGACAAGGACCCGCTCGACCACGAGGCCGACGACGCGCGGGCCGTCGCGCTCGGGCCAAACCGGCCTGGCGCGCAACAGGCGGCCGGCGCGCGGCTGTGGCTCGACGGCAGGATCAACTTCGTACTGCTCGTGGCGATCGTCGTGCTGGTGCTGATGAGCGGAATCTGGAAGCCCGGCATCGAGTTCGAGGTGGCCGGCACGCAGGTGGCGCTGCAGAATCTGGTGCGGGACCTCGCGCTGGTGGTGGTCGCGCTGCTGTCGCTCGCGGTCACGCCGCGCTCGGCGCGCGAGGGCAATGCGTTCGACTGGGCGCCGATCAAGGAGGTCGCGAAGCTGTTCGCCGGCATCTTCGTGACGATCGCGCCCGTCATCATGATCCTGCGCGCAGGCGCAGACGGCGCGTTCGCGCCGATCGTCCATCTCGTCACGGGCGTCGACGGCGAGCCGATCGTGCCGATGCTGTTCTGGGCCACCGGACTGCTGTCGTCGTTCCTCGACAACGCGCCGACCTACCTCGTATTCTTCAACCTCGCCGGCGGCGACGCGGCGAGCCTGATGACGACGGGCGCCGCGGCGCTCGCGGCGATTTCGGCCGGCGCCGTGTTCATGGGCGCCAACAGCTACATCGGCAATGCGCCGAACTTCATGGTCAAGGCGATCGCCGAGGCGCGCGGCATCCGCATGCCGAGCTTCTTCGGCTATCTCGGCTGGTCGTTCGGCATCCTGTTGCCGGTGTTCGCGCTGGCGACGTGGCTGTTCTTTTCCGCCTGAACGGGCGGGTTTCGGCAGGTATGGGTTGCGTGTCGCGGCCCGGCGGGGCCGAGGCACCGGCGGTCGCACATGCTCGACGGAGACGGGTTATGCAGAAAATCCTGGTGGCGCGTTCGATCTTTCCGGACGTGATCGAGCGCCTGAAGCAGCATTTCGAGGTGGACTGGAACGACGGCGACGCGCTCGCGCCCGACGCGCTGCACGCGCGGCTCGCCGACAAGGACGGCGCGCTCACCGCGGGCGATCCGGTCGGCGCGGCGGCGCTCGCGGCGGCGCCGAAGCTGCGCGCGGTCGCGAACATGGCGGTCGGCTACAACAACTTCGACATGGCCGCGTTCAACGCCGCCAACGTGCTCGGCACCAACACGCCGGACGTGCTGAACGAGACCACCGCCGATTTCGGCTGGGCGCTGATGATGGCCACCGCGCGGCGCATCGCCGAATCGGAACACTGGCTGCGGGCGGGCCGCTGGCAGAAGTGGTCATTCGACAGCTTCCTCGGCGCCGACATCCACGGCGCGACGCTTGGCGTGATCGGCATGGGCCGCATCGGCCAGGCGATCGCGCGCCGCGCGCGCGGCTTCAACATGCGCGTGGTCTATCACAACCGCTCGCGCGTCGCGGCCGCGATCGAGGCCGAGCTGAACGCCGAATATCTCTCGAAGGAAGCGCTGCTGAAGCAGGCCGACCACGTCGTGCTGGTACTGCCCTACACGAAGGAGAACCACCACACGATCGGCGCGGCCGAGCTCGCACTGATGAAGCCCACCGCGACGCTGACCAACATCGCGCGCGGCGGCATCGTCGACGACGCGGCGCTGGCCGTCGCGCTGCGCGAGCGCCGCATCGCGGCGGCCGGCCTCGACGTGTTCGAGGGCGAGCCGAGCGTGCTGCCGGCGCTGCTCGAGGTGCCGAACGTCGTGCTGACGCCGCACATCGCGAGCGCGAGCGAGGCCACGCGCCGCGCGATGGCGAATCTCGCCGCCGACAACCTGATCGCGGCGCTCGGCGAAGGCCCGCGTGCCGGCCGCCCGCCGAACCCGATCAATCCCGACGTGCTCGGCAAGGCACGCGCATGACGCCGTGGCTGCTCGGCGCGATCGCGCTGCTGGCGGTCGCGCTCGTGATCGCGCTGGTGGTGGTCTGGCGCGGCGCGGGCCACGCCGGCGACGGCATCGGCTGGCTCGGCGAGCGGCTCGACGAGGTGCAGGACGCGCATGCGCACGCGCTCGAACGGCTCGAACGCGCGCTGCGCGACGAGTTCGCGGCGGGCTCACGCGGCGCGCGCACCGAACTGGCCGGCAGCTTCACGCAATTGCAGCAGATGCTGGCTGCGCAGCTGACCAGCGTGGCCACCGTGCAGAACCAGCAGATCGACGGCTTCGCGCAGCAGCTCGCGAAGCTGGTGGCCGCCAATACCCAGCAGTTCGATGCGATGCGCGACGGGCTGCATCAGCAGGCCCAGCTCGCGCGCGACGAGCAGGGCGCGGCGCTACGCCATTTCGGTGCGGTGCTGACCCAGCAGCTCGCGCAGCTCAGCGAAGCGAACGACCGCCGCATGGGCGAGGTGCGCGCGACGCTCGAACAGCGCCTGAAGGACATCGAGGCGAACAACGCCGCGAAACTCGACGAGATGCGCCGCACCGTCGACGAGAAGCTGCACGCAACGCTCGAACAGCGACTCGGCGAATCGTTCCGCCTCGTCTCGGAGCGGCTCGAGCAGGTGCATCGCGGGCTCGGCGAGATGCAGACGCTGGCGGCCGGCGTCGGCGACCTGAAGAAGGTGCTGACCAACGTGAAGACGCGCGGCACCTGGGGCGAGGTGCAGCTCGAGGCGCTGCTCGAACAGATGCTGACGCCGGACCAGTACGCGAAGAACGTCGCGACGGTGCCCAAGAGCAGCGAACGCGTCGAGTTCGCGATCCGGCTGCCGGGCCGGCAGGCCGACGCGCAGCCGGTCTGGCTGCCGGTCGACGCGAAGTTCCCGCGCGAGGATTACGAGCGGCTCGTCGATGCGCAGGAGCGCGCGGACGCCGCCGGTGCCGAGGAAGCCGCGCGCGCGCTCGAAGCCCGCGTGCGCGCCGAGGCGAAGACGATCGCAGAAAAATACGTGGCGCCGCCGCACACCACCGATTTCGCGCTGCTGTTCCTGCCGACCGAGGGGCTCTATGCCGAGATCCTGCGGCGCCCCGGGCTCACCGACTTGCTGCAGCGCGACTATCGCGTGACGGTGGCCGGCCCGACCACGCTGACGGCGCTGCTCAACAGCCTGCAGATGGGGTTCCGCACGCTCGCGATCGAGCGCCGGTCGAGCGAGGTCTGGCAGGTGCTGGGCGCGGTGAAAACCGAGTTCGGCAAGTTCGGCGAGGTGCTCGCGCGTACCAAATCGCAGCTGGAGACGGTGACGCGCTCGATCGAGGCGGCCGAGCAGCGCACGCGCGTGATGAATCGCAAGCTCAAGAAAGTCGAGGCGCTGCCCGGTGAGGATGCGGCCGGATTGCTCGGCGGCGCGGCCGGCCCGGCGGGCGATGGCGAGGATGCTTGAGGGCTTGTCGTGGCGCGCCTGGTGCCGGCATGCCGGCCCGGGGGCGCGGCGTGTCCGCTCAGGGCGCGGGCTGAGAGACGGCGCGCGCCGTCCGGCTTGTATGTTTAAACCAGACCAGTACGGTAAAGTCTGACGGTAGCCAGACAAGACCGTGCAGTTTGTCCGCCGCTTGGGCGTTCGAGCCCGTGACTGAGTAAAGAGCGCACGGTCGCCGTGCTGGTCTTCCCGAAACCCGAACGGTTACGCGCCCCGGCACCGCCGAGTGCGCATGTACAAGCATGGGATCCGAAGATCATGTCTGCTCCTTCCTTCGTCACGGTTGGCATCGATGTGGCCAAAGCCCACGTCGATGTCGCCTTGCTGGGCGCCCGTCTGGACGCTCAACGCTTCAACAATGACGCCGACGGCCATACGGCGCTGGCCACGGCATTACAGCCATTGGGCATCGATCTGGTCGTCATGGAAGCGACCGGTGGCTATGAAGCCGAATTGGCCTGCGCTCTGCAAGGTGCTGGCTTGCCGGTGGCCGTCGTCAATCCCCGCCAGGCTCGTGACTTCGCGCGTGCCATGGGCAAGCTCGCCAAGACCGATTCCATCGACGCCCGCATGCTCGCCGAAATGGCCTCGGTGCTGGTGCGTCGTGAAGATCTGTCCCGCTTGCTGCGCCCCGTCTCCGACGAGCGCCAGCAGTGGCTTGCTGCTCTGCTGACGCGCAGGCGCCAGTTGATCACCATGCTCTTATCCGAGCGGCAGCGGCTGCAAATCACGCCCGAGCGTTTGCATCCCAGTTTGCAGGCCATCATCGCCGCCATTCAGGCCCAGCTCGACGACATCGATGCTCAAATGGTCGGCCACGTTCGCGAACACTTTGCTGAACTCGACCGATTGCTGCAATCGACTCGCGGCATCGGCCCGGTATCCAGTGCCTGCCTGATTGCTCAACTGCCGGAACTGGGCAAGCTCAATCGTCGCCAGATTGCGGCACTCGTGGGCGTTGCCCCTGTCGCTTGCGATTCGGGCTCGCGCCAAGGACGACGACGTGTGCAGGGCGGGCGCTTTGAAATTCGCCGCGTGCTGTACATGGCGACGCTCACTGCAACCCGCCACAACCCGGCTATCAAGGCCTTCCATCAACGTCTCAAAGCAGCCGGCAAACTGCCCAAGGTCGCGCTGGTTGCCTGCATGCGCAAGCTCCTGACCATGCTCAATGCCATGGTCAAATCCAACACCCTTTGGGACGATTCGCTTCATCTCGCTTGACTCGAGACACGGTTACTCAGTCGTCGTCGTGCAGCGATTGCGCGAGCGCGTCGAGCGCGTCGCCCGTCACGCGCACCACGCGCCAGTCCGGCAGGACCACGGCGCCCATCCGTTCGTAGAAATCGATCGCCTGGCGGTTCCAGTCGAGCACCGTCCACTCGAAGCGGCCGCAGCGGCGTTCGACCGCGAGCGCCGCGACCGCGCGCAGCAGCCGCGTGCCGAGCCCGGTGCCGCGGCAGGCCGGCTTCACGTAGAGATCTTCCAGATAGAGGCCGCGCTTGCCGACGAAGGTCGAGTAATTCTGGAAGTAGAGCGCATAGCCGACCAGGTCGTCGTCATGCGTGGCCACCAGCGCGCCGGCGGCCGGATTTTTCCCGAACAGGGCATCGGCCAGATCGGCCTCGGTCGCGACGAACAGATGCGTCAGCGACTCGAATTCGGCGAGTTCGCGGGTCAGCGCGATGAGTGCCGCGACGTCGCTCGGTGCTGCGTCGCGGATCTCGAATTTCATGCTTCCTCCGGCACGTCCGACAGCACGATCTCGATACCGCCGAAGCGCGACGCGACCCAGTTGTAGGCGTGGCAGGCGATCCACAGCAGCACGAAGCCGATGATCGCGTTCAGCAGCAGCGCGCTGAAGATGGTGCTCAGCTCGACCGACCCGTAGCGCACGAACGCGACGACGATGCCGAGCAGCACGATCGGCACGCTGAACGTCAGGTAGACGAGGATCAGTGCCTTGGCCGTCTGCCCTGCCGCGATCGAGGAGATTTGCTTTTTCATAATCGAGTTGCCCCGTAAGTGCTGAAAATAATCGTTGCTCAGAGTGCGCCGGCGAACGGCAGGATCTCGACGCTGTCGCCGGCTTCGACGCGGGCGAGGTCGGCGCCCACGACGATGAAGCAGTTCGCGTCGCTGAGGCCCTTCAGCGACGCCGAGCTCTGCGAGCCCGCCGGGGCGACGCGCCACGCGCCGTCCGGTTCACGGCTGGCCACGCCGCGCAGGAAATCGGTGCGGCCCGCGCGCGTGTCGATCGCCGCGCTGGTGCGTGCCGGATAGCGCGGTGCCGGCTCGGCCCGCGCGCCCATCATGGCGAGCAGCGCGTCGCGCACGATCACCTGGAACGTCGCGGCGACCGCCACCGGGTTGCCGGGCAGCCCGAAGAACAGCGCCGCGCGCGCGCCCGGCGCGGTCGGGGCGAGGCGCCCGCAGGCGAGCGGCCGGCCGGGCCGCATCGCGAGGCTCGCGAAGCGGATTTCACCAAGACGTTCGAGCAGCTCGCGCGTGAAATCGGCGTCGCCCACCGACACGCCGCCCGAAGTGATCACCACGTCGGCGCGCGCGGCCGCGTCCCGCAGCGCCGCTTCGAGCGCGGCGGGATCGTCGCGGACGATCCCGCCATCCAGCACCTCGATGCCGAGCGCCGCGAGCATCCCGAACAGCGTCGCGCGGTTGCTGTCGTAACGGCCGCCGGCGCCGAGCGGCTCGCCTGGCGCGCGCAGCTCGTCGCCCGTCGACAGGCACGCCACGCGCAGCCGGCGCCGCACGTTGACCAGGCCGACACCGAGCGAGGCGAGCAGGCCCAGATCGGCGGGCCGCACGATCCGGCCGGCTTCGAGCACGATCGAGTCGCGCGCGAGATCCTCGCCGGCGCGACGGCAGTTCGCGCCGGGCGCGACCGCGTTCGCCGCGAAGCGCACCAGCGTGTCGGTTGCGCTCACGCGCTCCTGCGCGATCACGGTGTCGCTGCCGGCCGGCAGCGGCGCGCCCGTCATGATCCGGATGCAGGCGCCGGCCGGCAGGGCGCCCGCGTGGGGATGGCCGGCCAGCGCGATGCCGGCCACCGGCAGCGCGAGTTCGCCGTTCGCCGCGGTCGCGAGCGCCTCGCCGGCGAACGCGTAGCCGTCCATGGCCGCGTTGTCGTAGGCGGGCACGTCGAGCGGCGACGTGATGGCGTCGGCGAGCACGCGGCCGAGCGCGTCGTACAGCGCGACGCGCTCCGTTTCCGCGACCGGCACGATCGCACGCAGCGCCAGTGCGCGCGCGGCTTCGACGGACAGGGTTTCGGGAGACGGTGGCGTGGTCATGGCTGAAGGAGCGCCGCGAGGCGGGGATCGGGTTCGCGCCGGCAGGCGGCAGCGGCGTGCCGCAGCGGCGGGACGCGTCGAAGAAAGCGCGCGGCGGGTGAAACGCGGGCCGCCGTCAGTCGCGTTCGAGGCGTGTCAATTCCTGCAAAGAGTTGGCATTGTAAAACGCGCGCTCGTTGTCAAATGGCACTTCGATGGTCGTGTGGCGTGCGTACCACGCGCGCACGCGGCGCTCGCCGGCCGCCAGCGCGGCCTCGAGATCGTCGGCGAGCGCGACCGGGACCAGCGCGAAGGTCGGCTGCGGATGCGTGCGGCCGTCGGCTGCCACGCTGACGGCCATCGCGATCGCGGCGCCGTTTGCGTCGCGCGCCGCCAGCAGGCGTGTGGCCAGGTCGTCCGGCAGATAGGGGGTGTCGCACGGCGCGCTCAGCACGAGCGGCGTGGCCGCCGCGCGCAGGCCCGCCAGCAGGCCTGCCAGCGGCCCCGCGAAGCCGGGCGTCGCGTCGGCGACGATGCGCGCGCCGTAGGGCCGGCCCAGCGCCGCGTAGGTGTCGCGGTTGCGGTTCGCGCTGACCACGATCGCCGCGACCTGTGGCGCGAGCCGACGCAGCACGTGCAGCGCGAGCGGTTCGCCGCGCAGCGGCTGCAGTCCCTTGTCGACGCCGCCCATGCGCGAGCCCTGGCCGCCGGCCAGCAGCAGGCCGGTCAACCGCCGTGTGGCGTCATGTGGCAACGGCGCGGGATCTGTCACGAGAGCGGGGCGGGCGGCGACGGCGTTCAGCCGCCGATATAGGACATCTCGACGCGAGGCGCGCCGGCGTCGGCGCGCTGCCCGGCCTGCGCGGTGCCGCGCAGCTGAGAATAGCGGTCGTCGCGCGTCTGCCAGATCCGCGCGACGGCGGTCGCGAGCTGCGCATCGGTGGCGCCGTTGCGCAGCAGCGCGCGCAGGTCGTGGCCCGACGAGCCGAACAGGCACAGATAGAGCTTGCCTTCGGTCGACAGCCGAGCGCGCGTGCAGGCGCCGCAGAACGCGCGCGTGACGCTCGAGATCACGCCGATCTCGCCGCTGCCGTCCGCATAGCCCCAGCGCTGCGCGGTTTCTGCCGCCGAATGCGCTTCGAGCGGCACCAGCGGGAACTGCGCGTCGATCCGTTCGAGCACCTCGGCCGATGGCAGCACGTCGGTCATGTTCCAGCCGTTCGAGGTGCCCACGTCCATGTATTCGATAAAGCGCAGCACGATGCCGGTGCCCTTGAAGCGGCGTGCCATCGGCACGATCTCGGCGTCGTTGGTGCCGCGCTTGACCACCATGTTGACCTTGATCGGCGCGAGCCCGGCGTCCTGCGCGGCGAAGATCCCTTCGAGCACGTCGGCGCTCGCGAAATCGGCATCGTTCATGCGGCGGAACAGCGTGTCGTCGAGTGCGTCGAGGCTGACCGTGACGCGCGTCAGGCCTGCGTCGCGCAGGCTGCGTGCCTTGCGCGCGAGCAGCGAGCCGTTGGTCGTCAGCGTCAGGTCGAGCGGGCGGCCGTCCACCGTTTCCATCCGCGCGAGTCGCTCGATCAGGAATTCGAGGTTCTTGCGCAGCAGCGGCTCGCCGCCGGTGATGCGGATCTTCTCGACGCCGTGCGCGACGAAGATCCGCGCCACGCGCTCGAGCTCCTCGAGCGAAAGCAGTGCGCTGTGCGGCAGGAACGGGTAGTCCTTGTCGAACACGTCGCGCGGCATGCAGTAGACACAGCGGAAATTGCAGCGATCGGTGACCGAGATGCGCAGATCCCGCAACGGCCGCGCGAGAGTGTCGCGCAGGATGCCGCTCGGCGCGAGCGGGGTGCCGGAGATATCCGGAATGCCGCTGACGTCGGTGACCGGGATGATGCGTTGGGACATGGTGACAGAAGCTCGTTCGAAAATGACGACCAGACCGTCATTTTAACGGGAAGCGGCCGATCGGACCGGCGCACGCAAACCCCTAGGAAAAGAGCACAGATGGCGGCGCGCCGGGGTGGGGACGCGTGAAGCGCGCGCGAAACGCCGGTGAGGCGGCCAGGCGTGCGCGAAATCCGTGCGAAATCCACGCGAAGCGCGCGAGCATGAAAAAACCCGCCCTCGGGAGGGCGGGTTTGCGGGGCCTCAAGCCTGTGTCGCTTACTGCTGCGAACGGGTCTCGACCTGCTGCATCGGCGCCGGATCGACCGGCGGCAGCGCCTTGCGCTCACGCGGGGCGCGCACCGGCGGGGCGATCTGCGCGGCGGCCTGCTGGGCGGCGCGCAGCTTGTCCGCGTCGGTGTTGACCCAGGTCAGGCCGGCGGCGTCGAGCGCGGCTTCGATGCCGAGCGATGCCGGTGCGAGAGCCGGAGCAGGGGCCGCTTCCGGCGCTGCGGCGGTTTCGACCGGTGCCGGAGCGGGAGCCGGCGCGACCGGCTGCGGCTCGGCGGCCACCACCGGGGCCGGCTCGGCCTCCACCTGCGGCTCGGCCGCGACCGGAGCCGGTTCGACCGGCGCGCGCGCGACCAACGGCACGGCGTCCGCCACCGGGGGCTCGGCCGGTGCCGATTCCTGTGTCGATTCGGCGGCCGGCTCGACCGAGGGCGGCGCCGGTTCGATCGCCGGTGCCGGCTCGAACAGCGCGGCCTGCGTCGGCTCGACTGCCGCAGCCGCCGGTTCGACGATCAGTGCCGTCGGCGTGACCGGCGTTTCGCTCACCTCGGCCGGTGCGGTTTCCCGCGGAGCCGTCTCGACCGGTTCGACCGGCGCGGGTGCGGCCGCGGGAGCCGGTTCCACCGGGGCCGGCGTGGCCAGCACGACGGGCTCGGCGGCGGGCGTTACGGCCTGCCCGGCAGGCGCCGTCTCGACCGGCGCCGGCGTGATCGCAGCCGGTGCCGGCTCGATCGCGAGCGATGCCGTTTCAGCCGGTGCCGCCGCCGCCGCCGGCGCCGCTTCGGCCTGCGTCGCTTCGGCGGCATGCGCGGCCACCGCTTCAGCCGCGACCGCGGCCGTGGCGGCCGTCACGGTGGCGACGGCTGCCACCACCGGTGCGTCGGCGTAGTGGGAATGACCCGCTTCGGCTTGCGCTGCCTGCTCGGCGCCTTCACCAGCTTCCACGCCTTCCGGCGCGGCGCCCGCCACGCCTTCCTCGCGATCACGGCGACCACCACGACGGCCGCGGCGGCGACGGCGGCGTTCCTCGCCGTCACGCGCACCGGCTTCCGCGTCGGCGGCGAATTCGGCGCCCGGTGCCAGCAGCTCCGCGTCTTCCGTCGCTTCCGCGTGCGCCGTCTCGCCGCGATTCACGGTTTCGAGCGTGGCCGCGTGCGGCACGGCCTTGCGGCGCTCGCCGCGTTCACCGCGCTCGCGCCGTTCCTGACGCGGGGCTTCCGCGCCGTCGGCCGCCACCACGCGTTCACGCGGCTCGCGGTTTTCACGCGGTTCGCGGGCCTCGCGCGGCTCACGGCCTTCACGCGGCTCGCGTGCCTCGCGCGGTTCACGGGCTTCGCGCACTTCGCGCACTTCGCGCGGCTCGCGACCCTCACGGCCTTCGCGTGCCTCGCGCGGCTCGCGATTGCCGCGGCCCTCGCGTGCCTCGCCGCGGTTTTCACGCGGCTCGCGGCCTTCCTTGCCCTCGCGTTCGCCGCGTGCCTGCGGCGCACGGCCACCTGCCACCGCCGGTTGCGCGTCGCGCGCGCCGGCCGGCTGGCCGTTGCGGCGATTCGGATTGCGGTTGCGATCGCCGCCGCGTTCGCCGCGTTCGCCGCGCTCGGACTTCTCGCCGCGCTCGCGGGCCGGGCGCGCTTCCGTCGCCACTTCCTTGACGGGCGCCGGAGCCGGAGCCGGGGCGGCCGGCTGGCCGCCGAACAGGCTCTTGATCCAGCCGAAGAAACCACTGCCCGAGGTGGCGACCGGCGCGGGCGCCGGTGCGACCGGAGCGGCCACCGGAGCCGGCGCGGCCTCGCGCTGCGGCGCGCCCGGTGCCGGATGCTCGGGCGTGATGCCCTTGACGGCCGCTTCCTGCTTCGGTTTCACGTCGCCGGTGCGCTTGCTGTAGCCAGTCTCCGACTCGAGTTCGCGAGCCGCTTCCTCGGCCATCTTCCACGAGGCGCGCGGATCGTCGAGGCGTACGTCGTCGTGGCGCAGGCGTTCGAGCTTGTAGTGGGGCGTATCGAGGTGCTTGTTCGGGATCAGCACGATGCCGACCTTGAAGCGCGACTCGATCTTGTTGATTTCCTGACGCTTTTCGTTGAGCAGGAAGGCGGTGACTTCGACCGGCACCTGGCAATGGATCGCCGCGGTGTTCTCCTTCATCGCCTCTTCCTGGATGATGCGCAGGACCTGCAGCGCCGACGATTCGGTATCGCGGATGTGGCCGGTGCCGTTACAGCGCGGGCAGGTCACGTGGCTGCCTTCCGACAGCGCCGGGCGCAGTCGCTGGCGCGACAGCTCCATCAGGCCGAAACGCGAGATCTTGCCCATCTGCACGCGCGCGCGGTCGTGCTTGAGCGCGTCCTTCAGGCGCTGCTCGACCTCGCGCTGGCTCTTGGCCGATTCCATGTCGATGAAATCGATCACGATCAGGCCACCGAGGTCGCGCAGGCGCAGCTGGCGCGCGACTTCGTCGGCGGCTTCGAGGTTGGTGCGGGTGGCGGTTTCCTCGATGTCGGCGCCCTTGGTGGCGCGCGCCGAGTTCACGTCGATCGCGACCAGCGCCTCGGTGTGGTCGATCACGATCGCGCCGCCCGAGGGCAGCGGCACCGTGCGCGAGTACGCGGTCTCTATCTGGTGCTCGATCTGGAAGCGCGAGAAAAGCGGCACGTCGTCGTGGTAGCGCTTCACCTTGCCGACGTTGTCGGGCATCACGATGTCCATGAACGCACGCGCCTGATCGTGGATCTCGTTCGTGTCGATCAGGATTTCGCCGATGTCGGGCTGGAAATAGTCGCGGATCGCGCGGATCACGAGGCTCGATTCCAGATAGATCAGCATCGGCTGGCCCGAATGGCCGCTCTTCGAGGCGGCCTCGATCGCGTGCCAGAGCTGCAGCAGGTAGTTCAGATCCCACTGCAGTTCCTCGGCGCTGCGGCCGATGCCCGCGGTGCGGGCGATCATGCTCATCCCTTCGGGGATTTCGAGCTGCGCCATGGTTTCGCGCAGTTCCTGACGCTCGTCGCCCTCGATGCGGCGCGACACGCCGCCGCCGCGCGGGTTGTTCGGCATCAGCACCAGGTAGCGGCCGGCCAGCGAGATGAAGGTGGTCAGCGCGGCGCCCTTGTTGCCGCGTTCTTCCTTCTCGACCTGGACGATCAGCTCCTGGCCTTCGCGCAGCGCATCCTGGATCCGCGCGGAGCGCATGTCCACGCCGTCGCGGAAGTACTGGCGGGCGACTTCCTTGAACGGCAGGAAGCCGTGGCGATCTTCGCCGTAGTTGACGAAGCAGGCTTCGAGCGAGGGCTCGATGCGGGTGACGACGCCCTTGTAGATGTTGCCTTTGCGCTGTTCGCGGCCGGCGGTTTCGATATCGATGTCGATGAGCTTCTGCCCATCGACGATGGCGACACGCAGTTCTTCCTGCTGTGTCGCATTGAACAGCATGCGTTTCATAAAACGGCTCCAGGCGGCGCTACCAGCGGTGCGTTCCGGTTGTCAGGCGGAACGCGGGCGATAGCAGGCCGCGCCTTGTTGTGTTGTCACGAGCACGCTGGAGCGGGAATGATGGCGGGAGAATTGCCTGAAGAGGCGCGGACCGATACGACTGGTCGGCGGCCATGGGCACCTGCGAACGCGGCTTCAAAGCACGGGTGTCCACCCCGCGCGCCATGCGGCGCGCTAAGCCTGCTGCCGGGCAATGCCGCACGCAGCACGCGGCGCAAGTTGCGCGCGACGTCGCTGGGGCGGCATGTGCTGCGGCCGGGCCGCAGCGGGGAGTATCGAATCCAGCCCGACTTCCCCGCCTGGGGTGTTCTACCTTGGTTTGACGTCGCCTGGCTCCGCACGCTTCGCGAGACCACACCGGGCGCACGCCGTCATATTCGCAACCGGCAGCGCGACCGGCTTACTTCGCGCCGGGCCGCCGCTGCCAATTGAATTCTTTTTGTCCAACCTTCCGTTACCGCAGCACACCACCAACCGAATCCGCCTGTGGGCGCGATCCCTGCCGGCGCGGAGTGCCGTGCGTGCAACTCGCTGCTTCTCTTTTGTGCGGGGCGAGCAGCGGACCCCGGGCGCAAGTAAAATAGCGGTTTGCGCTTGCGCCTTTGCGCAATCCGCCCGAACCGGCCAATCCGGCCGCCCGCAGCGGAAAGCTGGGCAAAATTATATTCAGTATGAATGAGTTAGGCAAAATATCCCAGAAATCGGTCGCAAGCGGTCAGGTTTCCATGGTCGAAGTCGGTGAGGACGCTGCCGGTCAGCGCATCGACAATTTCCTGCTGCGCGTCTGCAAGGGTGTGCCCAAAAGTCACATCTACCGCATCCTGCGCAGTGGCGAAGTCCGTGTCAACAAGGGCCGGATCGATGCGCAGTACCGGCTCGCATTTGGCGACGTGGTGCGGATCCCGCCGATCCGCGTGGCCGCGGCCGATCCCGCGCGCGAGGCGGCGCCGGTGCCGGCCGTCGAATTCGAGATCCTGTTCGAGGACGACGCGCTGATCGCCATCAACAAGCCGGCCGGGGTCGCGGTTCACGGCGGCAGCGGCGTGTCGTTCGGTGTGATCGAGCAGATGCGCGCCGCGCGGCCGAGCGCGAAATTTCTTGAACTCGTGCATCGGCTCGACCGCGAAACCTCGGGGATCCTGATGCTCGCGAAGAAGCGCTCGGCGCTGGTCGCGCTGCACGAGCAGATCCGCGAGAACCGCATGGACAAGCGCTACTACGCCTGCGCGCATGGCGACTGGGCGGCCGATTGGGGCCGCCGGCGCGCCGTGAAGGTGCCGCTGTTCAAGTATTCGACCGCCGACGGCGAGCGCCGCGTGCGCGTGCAGGACGACGGCCTGCCGTCGCATACGGTCTTCAACCTGATCCAGCGCTGGCCGGAATACGCGTTTGTCGAGGCGGAACTCAAAACGGGTCGGACCCACCAGATACGCGTACACTTGGCGCATCTCGGGCTGCCGATCGCGGGCGATGCGAAGTACGGCGATTTCGCGCTGAACAAGGCGCTGGCCCGCGCCAACGCGCGTCCGTCGCTGAAACGGATGTTCCTGCACGCCTACCGCCTGAAGCTCGCGCATCCGCTGTCCGGCGAGTCGCTGCAATTCGATGCGCCGCTGCCTGACGAATGCCGGCGCTTCCTCGACCAACTCAACGACCTGCGCGCACCCGCCGCATGAATCGCATGGCCCGACAGCAATTTGACCTGATTGTTTTCGACTGGGACGGCACGCTGATGGATTCGACCGCGCACATCGCGCAGAGCATCCAGGCGGCCTGCCGCGACCTTGGCCTGCCGACGCCGTCCGACGAGGCCTCGCGCTACGTGATCGGCCTCGGGTTGCGCGACGCGCTGGCGATCGCCGCGCCCACGCTCGATCCGTCCGAGTACGCGCGGCTCGCCGAGCGGTACCGGTTCCACTATCTGGTCAAGGACCAGCGCATCGAGCTGTTCGCCGGCGTGCGCGAGCTGCTCGAGGAACTGCGCGATACTGGCTATCTCCTTGCGGTGGCGACCGGGAAGGGCCGAGTCGGGCTGAACCGCGCGCTCGACGAGACCAAGCTGACGCGCTTTTTCGACGGCACGCGCTGCGCCGACGAAACCTTCTCGAAGCCGCATCCGGCGATGCTGCACGAACTGAGCCGTGAACTGGGGCAGGATCTGGCGCGCACCGTGATGATCGGCGACACCACGCACGACCTGCAGATGGCGGCAAGCGCCGGCGCGGCCGGCGTCGGAGTGGCCTACGGCGCTCATCCGGCCGAGTCGCTGGCCGCGCTGGAGCCGCGCTTCATCGCCACCGACGTGAGCGCGCTCGCCGACTGGCTGCGCCTGCACGCATGAGCGACGAGGCCGTATTTGTCTGCGCGTCCGACGCGCTCGTCGACGGCGGGCTCGGCGTGCGGCAGACGGCGCGCCTGCGTGGCGAGGAGGTTGTCGTCTTCTTCGTTCGCTATGACGGGCGGGCCTATGGCTACCTGAACCGCTGCGCGCATGTGCCGATGGAGCTGGACTGGAACGAGGGCCAGTTCTTCGAATCCTCGGGCCTGTACCTGATGTGCGCGACACACGGCGCAATCTACGCGCCCGACACCGGCAAGTGCGTCGGCGGCCCGTGCCGCGGCGCTCGGCTGCGCGCGGTCGCGGTCGACGAGCGCGACACGCCCGAGGGCCGCGCCGTCTACTGGCTGCCCGACGCCGAACTGCGGCCGCCGGCGCCCTGATCCGTCGGCCTGATTCGTCGCCGATTCCTCTTTTCCGACCCTCACTGGCCCACGCATGACCGACCAACCGACTTCTCCCGATTCCTCCGGCACCGCGCGCGGCGCCGGCCATGAACCCGGCTGGGAGCGCGCGGCGCTCGAGCGGATCGCGATGGCGGCGATCATCGAGCAGCGCCGGGCGCGCCGCTGGCGCATCGCGTTCCGTTTCCTCTGGCTGATCCTGCTGGTGGCGATCGTGTTCGCGGTGTTCGACTTCTCGGGCGACGGCAAGCTGTCGAGCAGCCGCCACACCGCGCTCGTGACGATCGACGGCGAGATCGCGGCGGGCACCAACGCGAACGCCGACGACATCAACTCCGCGCTCGACGACGCCTTCGACGATTCCGGCACGGTCGGCGTCGTGCTGCGCATCAACAGCCCGGGCGGCAGCCCGGTGCAGGCCGGCATCGTCTATGACGAGATCCGCCGGCTGCGCAAGAAATACCCGTCGAAGCCGCTCTACGTGGTGGTCAGCGACATGTGCGCATCGGGCGGTTATTACATCGCCGCGGCGGCTGACAAGATCTACGTCAACAAGGCCAGCATCGTCGGCTCGATCGGTGTGCTGATGGACGGCTTCGGCTTCACCGGCCTGATGGACAAGCTCGGCGTCGAGCGCCGGCTGCATACGTCGGGCGAGAACAAGGGCTTTTTCGATCCGTTCTCGCCGGAAACGCCGAAGATGAACGAGCATGCGCAGGCGATGCTCGACGAGATCCATGCGCAGTTCATCCAGGCCGTGAAGGACGGCCGCGGCAAGCGGCTGCATGATTCGCCGGATCTGTTCTCGGGGCTGTTCTGGACCGGCGCGAAGAGCGTCGAACTCGGCCTCGCGGACGGCTTCGGCACCACCGACTCGGTCGCGCGCGACGTGCTGAAGGCGCCCGACATCGTCGATTACACGGTCAAGGAAAGCTTGAGCAACCGCGTGGCACGGCGCTTCGGCGCGGCGATCGGCGGCGGGGCGGTGAAGTCGGCGCTGTCGGACAGCGGGATCCGGCTGCGCTGAGGCCTCGCGGGTAGCCGGGCAGGCGCGCGCCGCTGCGGGTGCGCGTGGCCCGGGGGCCGGGGGGCGCCGTCGGCGGGCCGGCCGTTGCGCTCAGTTCGCGAGCAGCAGGAAGATCGCCGGCCGTTTCTGCAGGTTCAGCGGCGGCGCCTTCTTCCAGTCAGCCGCGCTGCGGCTCACGATCGTCTCGGTATCGAGCGTCAGGTCCGCCGCGACGCAGATCAGCGTCGACGGCGCGCAGTTCGTGACCAGCGCCTCCAGCATCGCCTGGTTGCGATACGGCGTCTCGATGAAGATCTCGGTTTCCTTGGCCTTGCGCGACTGCTGTTCGAGTTCGCGCAGGCGCTTTGCGCGCGCGGCCGCGTCGACCGGCAGGTAGCCGTGGAACGCGAAGGTCTGGCCGTTCAGGCCGGAGGCCATCAGCGCGAGCAGGATCGAACTCGGGCCGACCAGCGGCACCACGCGCACGCCGCGCTCGTGCGCGCGCCGCACCAGCAGCGCGCCCGGGTCCGCCACGGCCGGCACGCCGGCTTCGGACACGAGGCCGCCGTCGGCGCCGGCGAGGATCGGCCCGAGCAGCCGCTCGATCTCGCCCGCCGGCGTCTTCACGTTCAATTCGCGGATTTCGATTTCCTGGATCGGCCGTTCGGTGCCGATCTTCTTCAGGAACGCGCGCGTGGTCTTCGCGTTCTCGCCGATGTAATAGCCGAGCGCGGCGGCGCGTGCCTGCACCGCGGCCGGCAGCACGGCCGCGAGCATCGACGCGTCGCCTTCGCCGAGCGTGTTCGGGATCAGATAGAGCGTGCCCTTCGTCATGCCTGCGCCTCCGTGCCGAACAGCGCCACGCCTGCCTCGCGCAGCATGCGCGTGAGCGCGATCAGCGGCAGGCCGACCAGCGCGGTCGGGTCGTCGGAGTCGATCGCGTCGAGCAGTGCGATGCCGAGCCCCTCCGACTTGGCGCTGCCGGCCACGTCGTAGGGCGTCTCCGCGCGCAGGTAGGCGTCGAGTTCGGCGTCGGACAGCGAGCGGAAGCGCACGCGAGTGATCACGTCCTCGACTTGCGCGCGATCGGTGCGGCTGTCGTAGACACATAGCGCGCTATGGAATTCGACGCGGCGGCCCTGCATCGATTTCAGTTGTTCGAGCGCGCGTTCGTGCGTGCCGGGCTTGCCGATCTGGCGGCCGTCGAAGGTCGCGACTTGGTCGGAGCCGATCACGATCGTGCCCTCGGGCGCGGCGACGCGGCCGGCGACGGCGCGCGCCTTTTCGGCGGCGAGCCGCAGCGCGGTGTCGGCCGGCGTTTCGCCGGCGCGCGGCGCCTCGTCGAGATCGGGCGTGGCGACCTCGAACGGAATCCTCAGGCGTTCGAGCAACTCGCGCCGGTAACGGGAACTGGACGCCAGGATCAGCCTGGGCGGACGGGCAAACGTGGTCATCATGGCGCTTCGGAAGGGGCCTCGCGGCGTGGCGCGAGGCGGGGTCTTAAGTGATTGACTTGAAAAGATAAAACAGATATAGTTTTGCGCTTTTCATCGGCGGCGGTTAATGGGTGCCGACTGGGGTGCCGACCGGAAGCGCCGACTTCGGGCCCCGGCATCGACCGTCGCGGGCCCGGTCCGCAAGCCGGCGCGTCCGGCAATCCGGTACTGCGTCGATGGTGGCAAGCACAATACGGCAGGAGCGCACATGAATCCTTCTTCTGGCAAACCTGCGGTATCGCTCGATCCGCATGTCGTCGACCTGTTCGAGTTCGCGCGCAGCGCCCGGCAATCGGCCGGCGCGGTGCGGCTCTCGCAACTGCCGCGCATGTTAAACGAAGTGCCGGCCGATGCGCCAGATCGTGACGCCGCGTTCACGTGGCAGGCGGAAGGCTCGACGCAGTCGGAACTGCAGGACGACGGCAGCGAAGGCCAGCAGCCGTATCTGCGGCTCGCGCTGCACGGCGTCGCGTGGCTCGAATGCCAGCGCTGCATGACGCCGTACTCGCAGGCCTTCGATATCGACATGGTGTATCGGATCGTTGCCACCGAGGAGGAAGCGGAAGCCATTCCGCTCGATGAGGACGATGAAGTCGATGTGATCGTGGGTTCGCGCCAGTTCGATCTCGTCGACTTGATCGAAGAGGAGCTGTTGCTCTCGCTGCCGCTTGTGCCAAAGCATGAAGTCTGTCCGGCGGTGCATGAAAGTCTCGTTTCGGGTGTCAGCGGCCCCGCCGAGGATTTCGTGGCCGACGAAGAGACCGAAAGCGAAGGCGACGAGGGCGGTGAAAAGCGGCCCAATCCGTTCGCGGCGCTCGAAGCGCTGAAGCGGGACGGCGACAAGAAACACTGACGTAGGTGGAGCACGGGAAGGCGTCGGGCGGCAGTGCCCGGATGTGGTTAGGCGCCGTATCGGGCTGTGTTAGAATCCGGAAAATTTTTAGGAGTTAGTCATGGCAGTTCAGCAAAACAAGAAGTCGCCGTCGAAGCGCGGCATGCATCGTTCGCACGATTTCCTGACGACCACGCCGCTGGCCGTCGAGCCGAGCACGGGTGAAGTGCATCTGCGTCACCACATCAGCCCGAACGGCTACTACCGCGGCAAGAAAGTCGTCAAGACGAAGAACGACTAAGCGCGTTTCGTCGCGCGAGGTCCGGCCCATGCCCGGGCGCTTCGCACGACGACCGGTTCGCTTGACACTTTCCTGGCTCGACAAAAAGGCGGCATTCAACTGCCGCTTTTTTGTGCCTGAAATTCGTCGCACTCCATGACAGTAAAGCTCACGATCGATTGCATGGGAGGCGACCACGGCCCGTCCGTGACCGTTCCCGCGGCAGTCAAGTTTGTCCGTGCGCACCCCGATGCGCATCTGATGCTGGTAGGCATCGATACCGCGATACGTGCCCAGCTGAAAAAGCTCAAGGCGCTCGACGAGCCCACGCTCTCGATCGTCCCGGCCACGGAAGTGGTCGCGATGGACGATTCCGTCGAGATCGCGCTGCGGCGGAAAAAAGATTCCTCGATGCGCGTCGCGCTGAACCACGTCAAGGACGGCGCGGCGCAGGCCTGCGTCTCGGCCGGCAACACCGGCGCGCTGATGGCGGTGTCGCGCTATGTGCTGAAGACGCTGCCCGGCATCGAACGCCCGGCGATCGCGTCCGCGCTGCCGAACCCGAGCGGCTACACGATGATGCTCGACCTCGGCGCGAACGTCGATTGCGAGCCGCAGCACCTGCTGCAGTTCGCCGAGATGGGGCACGCGCTCGTCGCCGCGCTCGAGGGCAGGGATCGTCCGTCGATCGGCCTGCTCAACATCGGCGAGGAGGTGATCAAGGGCAACGACACGATCAAGCGTGCGGGCGAACTGCTGCGCGCCAGCACGCTCAACTTCCGCGGCAACGTCGAGGGCAACGACATCTACAAGGGCACGGTCGACGTGATCGTCTGCGACGGCTTCGTCGGCAACGTCGCGCTGAAGACCTCGGAAGGACTCGCCCAGATGCTCGCCGACATCATCAAGGAAGAGTTCAGCCGTTCGTGGCTGACCAAGCTGATGGCCGTGCTCGCGCTGCCGGTGTTGCTGCGTTTCAAGAAGCGCGTCGATCATCGCCAGTACAATGGCGCGGCGTTGCTCGGCCTGCGCGGCCTCGTCATCAAGAGCCACGGTTCGGCCGATGCCTACGCGTTTGAGTGGGCCATCAAACGCGGGTATGATGCGGTCAAAAATGGCGTGCTGGAGCGCCTTTCCCGGGCCATGGCGGAAAACGCGATGCCGCTTGGCGAAAGCGGTCACGACGCGGGCGGTGCCGGCCAGGCGGGCCCGTCCGCCGGTCAGCAGGCCGAGCCTTCTTCCGCTTTGTCCTCGAAAGCTTAAATGGCCCAATCGACTCTCTATTCCCGCGTGCTCGGCACGGGCAGTCATCTGCCTTCCAACCGGGTCACGAACCAGGCGCTCGCCGAGCGTCTCGCGAAAGACGGCATCGAAACCAGCGACGAATGGATCGTCGCGCGCACCGGCATCCACGCACGCCATTTCGCCGACCCGGACGTGACGACCAGCGATCTCGCGCTGGTCGCCGCGCAGCGCGCGATCGAGGCCGCCGACATCGATCCGCAATCGATCGACCTGATCATCGTCGCCACCTCGACCCCCGATTTCGTCTTCCCCAGCACCGCCTGCCTGCTGCAGAACAAGCTCGGCATCCGCAACGGCGGCGCCGCATTCGACGTGCAGGCGGTCTGCTCGGGCTTCGCCTACGCGCTGGCCACGGCCGACAGCTTCATCCGCAGCGGCCAGCACCGCAACGCGCTGGTGGTGGGTGCCGAGACCTTCTCGCGGATCCTCGATTTCAAGGATCGCACCACCTGCGTGCTGTTCGGCGACGGCGCCGGCGCCGTGGTGCTGTCGGCTTCCGACGAGCCGGGCATCCTCGGCAGCGCGCTGCACGCGGACGGCAGCTACTCGCACATCCTCTGCACGCCGGGCAACGTGAACGGCGGCGTGATCGCCGGCAGCGCGTTCCTGCACATGGACGGCCAGGCGGTATTCAAGCTCGCCGTCAACGTGCTCGAGAAGGTGGCCGTCGAGGCGCTCGAAAAGGCGAACCTGTCGGCCGACCAGGTCGACTGGCTGATTCCACACCAGGCGAATATCCGTATCATGACCAGCACCTGCCGCAAGCTCGGCCTGCCGCAGGACCGCATGGTCGTCACCGTCGGCGAGCACGGCAACACCTCGGCCGCCTCGATCCCGCTGGCGCTCGACGTGGCGGTGCGCGACGGCCGGATCCAGCGCGGTCAGACGGTCCTGGTCGAAGGCGTCGGCGGTGGCTTCACCTGGGGCGCGACGGTATTCCGCTTCTGAGCGCCGGGCCGCCCCTCGCGGCCGCGCCCGCTGTCGCCGGTGCGCCGCTCGAATCGATTCAATGAGGACGAAATGAAATTTGCCTTTGTTTTTCCGGGACAGGGTTCGCAGTCGGTCGGCATGCTCAACGCATTCGCCGATCTCGCCGTCGTGCGTGACACCGTCCAGGAAGCGTCCGACGCGCTGAACCAGGATCTCGGCAAGCTGATCGCCGACGGTCCGGCCGAAGAACTGAATCTGACGACCAATACCCAGCCCGTCATGCTGACGGCCGCCTACGCCTGCTATCGCGCATGGCAGGAGGCGGGTGGCCCGGCGCCGTCGATCGTCGCGGGTCACAGCCTCGGCGAGTACACGGCGCTGGTCGCCGCCGGCGCGCTCGCGTTCCGCGATGCGGTGCCGCTGGTGCGGTTCCGCGCCCAGGCGATGCAGAGCGCGGTGCCGGTCGGCCAGGGCGGCATGGCCGCGATCCTCGGCCTCGACGACGACACGGTCCGCGCCATCTGCGCCGAGGCCTCGGCCGAGGGCGTGGTCGAGGCGGTCAACTTCAACGCACCGGCGCAGGTCGTGATCGCCGGCGGCAAGGCCGCGGTCGAGAAGGCCTGCGAACTGGCCAAGGCGAAGGGCGCCAAGCGCGCGCTGCCGCTGCCGGTGTCGGCGCCGTTCCATTCGTCGCTGCTCAAGCCGGCCTCGGATCAACTGCGCGATTACCTGGCGGGCGTCACGGTGAACGCGCCGGTGATCCCGGTGGTCAACAACATCGACGTGGCCGTGGTGTCCGATCCCGCCGCGATCAAGGACGCGCTGGTGCGCCAGGCGGCTGGCCCGGTGCGCTGGGTCGAGTGCGTGAAGCACATCGCCGGCACCGGCGTCACGCAGTTGGTCGAATGCGGTCCGGGCAAGGTGCTCGCGGGGCTGACCAAGCGCATCGACGGCACGCTCGCGGGCGCCTCGGTGTTCGATCCCGCCACGCTCGACGACGTGCTCAAGCTCGTCACCGCGTAACGCGCGGCGCCCACGCATTCCGCTTCCACCGCTTCACGGAACCAACATGGACAAGAATCTCGACAAACAGGTGGCGATCGTGACCGGCGCATCGCGCGGCATCGGCCGTGCAATCGCGCTCGAACTCGCGCGCCGGGGCGCGACGGTGATCGGCACCGCGACCAGCGAGGCCGGCGCGCAGGCGATCGGCGCCGCGTTCGCGGAAGCCGGCGCGACCGGCCGCGGCGCGGTGCTCAACGTCAACGACGCGGCCGCCGGAGAAGCGCTGATCGACGCGACCGTGAAGGAATTCGGCCGCCTCGACGTGCTCGTCAATAACGCCGGCATCACGCAGGACCAGCTCGCGATGCGCATGAAGGACGACGACTGGGACGCGGTGATCGACACCAACCTGAAGTCGGTGTTCCGCCTCTCGCGCGCGGTGCTGCGCCCGATGATGAAGGCCCGCGGCGGGCGCATCATCAACATCACCTCGGTGGTCGGCTCGCTCGGCAATCCGGGCCAGGCCAACTACGCCGCGGCGAAGGCCGGCGTCGCGGGCCTGACGCGCGCGCTCGCGCGCGAGATCGGCAGCCGCGGCATCACGGTGAACTGCGTCGCGCCCGGTTTCATCGATACCGACATGACCAAGACGCTGCCTGAAGAACAGCAGGCGGCGCTGAAGACCCAGATTCCGCTCGGCCGCCTCGGCAGCACCGACGACATCGCCCACGCCGTCGCGTTCCTCGCATCGCCGCAAGCCGGCTACATCACCGGCACGACGCTGCACGTGAACGGCGGCATGTACATGTCGTAACGGAATTCGTTTACCATCCGCGCCGTGTGACGGATGGAGAAAGGCGCATTGGGCGCCTGTCGAACCGCAACGCCGGCACGCATTTTTGGCGGCATCAAACCTGATAAAATGCGCGCACTTGTAAATCTGAACTTTCCCTCGGAGGGGTAATGGACAACATCGAACAACGTGTCAAGAAGATCGTCGCCGAGCAACTGGGCGTCGCCGAAGGCGAAATCAAGAACGAAGCCTCGTTCGTGAACGATCTGGGCGCGGACTCGCTCGACACGGTCGAGCTGGTGATGGCGCTCGAAGACGAGTTCGGCATGGAAATCCCGGACGAAGAGGCCGAAAAGATCACGACGGTTCAGCAAGCGATCGACTACGCTCGCGCGAACGTCAAGGCCTGAGTCAGGCACACGCCGTCTGCAACGTTTTCTGGAACGCTGCATTGGCGCTCGATCTCGCAGCCGGCATCGATGCCGGCCGCGCTAACAGCCACAGGGCTCGCAGGGCTGGTTCCTGCGGCCCCTGTGGCTTTTGCTTTAGTCATTCAATGGAAAAGAGGGTACCGTGAGCCGCCGCCGAGTTGTCGTTACAGGCCTGGGGCTGATTTCGCCTGTTGGCAATAATGTTGCCGACGGTTGGGCCAATCTCGTTGCCGGAAAATCCGGCATCGTCAACATCACCAAGTTCGATGCCACGAACTTTTCGACCCGCTTCGCGGGCGAGGTGAAGGACTTCAACGTCGAAGCGTACCTGCCGGCGAAGGAAGCGCGCCACATGGATACCTTCATCCATTACGGCATCGCCGCCGGCATGCAGGCCATGAAGGACTGTGGCCTCGAAGTGACCGACGAGAATTCGGAGCGCATCGGCGTCGTCGTGGGCTCCGGCATCGGCGGCCTGCCGATGATCGAGGTCACGCAGACCGAATTGCTCAATCGCGGCCCGCGCCGGATCTCGCCGTTCTTCGTGCCGGCCTCGATCATCAACATGATCTCGGGCCACCTGTCGATCAAGTTCGGCCTGAAAGGCCCGAACCTCGCGATCGTGACGGCCTGCACCACCGGCCTGCACTGCATCGGTGAGGCCGCGCGCCTGATCGAGTACGGCGACGCCGACGTGATGATCGCGGGCGGCGCGGAAGCGACCGTCTCGCCGCTCGGCATCGGCGGCTTCGCGGCCGCGCGCGCGCTGTCGCAGCGCAACGACGATCCGGCGACGGCGAGCCGTCCGTGGGACAAGGACCGCGACGGCTTCGTGCTTGGCGAGGGTGCCGGCGTGATGGTGCTCGAGGAGTACGAGCACGCGAAGGCGCGCGGCGCGAAGATCTACGCCGAAGTGTCCGGCTACGGCATGAGCGCCGACGCCTATCACATGACCGCGCCCGTCGAGGACGGCGACGGCGCACGCCGCTGCATGCTGGCCGCGCTGCGCAACGCCCGCGTCAATTCCGACGAGGTCAACTACCTGAACGCGCACGGCACTTCGACGCAACTCGGCGATCTGGCCGAGACGATCGGCATCAAGCGTGCGTTCGGCGATCGCGCCAGGCAGATGGTGGTCAACTCGACGAAGTCGATGACGGGCCATCTGCTGGGCGGCGCGGGCGGCCTCGAGTCGGTGTTCACGGTGCTCGCCGTTCACAACCAGGTGTCGCCGCCGACCATCAACATCTTCAATCAGGATCCCGAATGTGATCTCGATTACTGCGCGAATGAAGCGCGGGACATGAAGATCGATGTCGCGCTGAAGAACTCCTTCGGTTTTGGCGGGACTAACGGCACGCTGGTTTTCAAGCGCGTCTGAAGCGGGATCGCTTGACGGATCCCTTCCTCCCGTTTTCCGCCGGCACGCAGCCCGTCGCGCTGCGTGCCTCGGCGACGCTACGCGTCGCGCTGGCGGCGTTCGTCGTGCTTTGCGCGGCGGCCGTCGCCGCGGGCGCCGCGGCGCTGCCGGGTCGGTTCATGGATCAAACGGGAGCGATGCTCGTCGGGATGCTGAGCGGCGCGTATCTCGCGTCGGTCGCGCGGCGGACCAGCGCCAGCCGCGTGCCGGCTGCCTTGCGGATCGAAGCGGGCAGTGGCGCGCTGGCCGTGTTCGATCGCGGCGGCCGGCGCGTGGCGTTCGGCCCCGTGGTCGCCTGCACGCAGTGGGCGGACTGCTTGCTGGTGCTCGCGATCGCTCGCGAGCGCGGCCGTCCGGTGCCGTTCGTGGTGTCGGCCGACGCGCTCGACGCGCGAGCCTTTCGCGCCCTGTCCGTCTACGGCAGGCAGGCCACGCACGGCTAGGCTGGCAGCACGCGCCGCCCGCGTTTCGCGGCGCGCCAGGTGGCGTTGCTACAATAGCGCTCCGCGTTGCATCCCTAGTTAACGGATTTGTCAGGTGAGTGAAAAAGAAATCGATCAGGTTCTGGTCGAGCGCGTACAGAAAGGCGACAAGGCGGCGTTCGAACTCCTGGTCTCCAAATACCACCGCAAGATCCTCCGGCTGATCTCGCGCCTCGTGCGTGACCCGGCCGAGGTCGAAGACGTGGCCCAGGACGCGTTCATCAAGGCCTACCGGGCGCTGCCGCAATTCCGCGGCGAGTCCGCTTTCTACACGTGGTTGTACCGGATTGCCGTCAACACGGCGAAGAACTACCTTGCGACCCAGGGGCGCCGCGCGCCGACCTCGACTGAAGCGGATGCCGAAGAGGCTGAAACTTTCTCCGACGCGGACCAACTAAGGGATATCAACACGCCCGAGTCGATGTTGATGAGCAAGCAGATCGCCGAAACGGTGAACGCGGCGATGGCGCTGTTGCCCGAGGAATTGCGCACGGCCATCACGCTGCGGGAAATCGAAGGCCTGAGTTACGAGGAAATCGCGGAAATGATGGATTGCCCCATCGGCACCGTGCGTTCGCGTATCTTTCGGGCCCGGGAAGCGATCGCCAACAAGTTGCGGCCGCTGCTCGACACGCCGGAAGGCAAGCGCTGGTAGGCGCCTGTCCGGCGGCAGGATCGGCTCGGGGTCCAGTTACAGATTGAGTCGTGGTCACGACGGGGTATCGGAAGATGGGGAGCATCATGGGGTCGGTCTCTACGCAATCGCAAGCAGGCTCGCACGGCGAGCAAGTCTCCGCACTGGTCGACGGTGAAGCGTCGGCTGGTTCGCTCGGGCAGGTTCTGGCCGGTTTCGGCGTCACGGAGCGTCGCACTTGGGCCGATTATCACGCGATCGGCGACGCGCTGCGTTCCGACGAACTCGCGATCGAACCGGCCGTCAGCCAGGCTTTCGGCGCCCGGTTCGCGGCCGCGTTCGCGGCCGAGCCGCACCTGATCGCGCCGGCCGCCGTCACGGTGGCGTCGGCTGCCACGGCCGAAGCGGCCGCGCGGCGTCAGCCGCTGCGCCGCCGCGTGCTGCCCGCGTTCGCGGTTGCCGCCGCCGCGGCCACGCTGACCTGGATCGTCGTGCCGCAGCTGCAGGGCACGGCCGGTCAGGCTGGCGGCACGGTACAGGTCGCCTCGGTCGCGCCGCAGGATCTGCAGCGCGTGGCCGCGTCGAGCCGTCAGGACGTCAACATCATCCGCGACGCGAGCCTCGACCAGTATCTCGAAGCCCACCAACAATTCGCGCAGCAGCCCGTCGTGTCGGGTTCGATGCCGCTCATTCGTACCGCCGTCGCCACGCAAGGCCAATAAACCCGATGCGGACATTGCTGTTGAATCGCGCCACTTCCGGCTGGACGCGGCTGGCTGCGCTTGTGCTCTGCGCGGCCGCTTTGCTTTCCGTTCATTCGCACGCCATCGCGCAGCAGCCGGTCGATCCGGCCGCCGGCCCGCAAGCCGCTGCCGCATGGCTCGACCGCATCCAGCAGGCCGCGCAGCAGCAAAGCTACGACGGCACGTTCGTGTTCCAGCGCGGCACTTACGTGCAGTCCTCGCGCATCACCCATATCGCCGCCAAGGGCGGCGAGTACGAGCAGATCGAAAGCCTTGACGGCAAGCCGCGCAAGCTGCTGCGCCACAACGACGATCTCGTCACGTTCGTGCCGGAGCGCCGGCTCTGTGTGGTCGAGCGCCGCCAGAACCGCGACGCGTTCCCGGCGCTGCTCGGCGCGAGCGGTGCCGAGGTGCTGTCCGTGTACGACCTGAAGCCGCTCGGCCAGGATCGCGTGGCCGGTGTCGACGCGCAGGTCGCCGAACTGGTGCCGAAGGACGGCTACCGTTACGCCTACAAGCTCTGGACCGACGCGAAGACGGGCCTGCTGCTGCGTACCCAGACGCTCGATGCCGACGATCACGTGCTCGAACAGGTGGCATTCTCGCAATTGCAGATCGGCCAGGAGAACCCGGCCCAAAAGACGGCAATCGCGAACGGCATCCACAATCTGAGCGGCTGCACGGTGGTGCGTCCGCCGGTGCAGTCGGTCGACATCGAATCGCAGGGCTGGCGGATCGCGCCGAGCGTGGCTGGTTTCCGCAAGATCCGCGAGGTGCGCCGTCCGATGGCCGCGCGCGACGCGAACGAGCCGCCGATTCCGGTCGACCAGGCCGTCTTCACCGACGGGCTCGCGACGATCTCGGTATTTCTCGAACCGGCGGAGAAAGGCACGCGCAAGGAAGGCGCGGGCAGCACGGGCGCGACGCACGTGCTGGTGAAGCGCCGCGGCGATTTCTGGATCACGCTGCTCGGCGAAGTGCCGCCGGCGACGTTGCAGCAGTTCGCGGCTGCCATAGAATACAAGCCTTCGAAGTAACCTTCCGGTTTCCCGACATGATCAAGTTCACGCTGCGTCCCTGGATGGCCGCGGCGGCGCTGACGGCTTGCCTGCCCGTCGCGTCGCTGGCGGCGCAAACTGCCGCGTCCGTGCAGGGCGCGTCCGCACCGATCACCGTGCCGGTCGCACCGCCCAGCGCGCCGGCGGCGCGCGCGGCGCTGCCCGATTTCGCGGATCTGGTCGAGAAGGCCGGCCCGGCGGTCGTGAACATCCGCACCACCGCGACCGTGCCGGCCGACCCGCGCGGTGGCGCGTTCCCGCAGGGGCCGGACGATGGCGACATGTCGGAGTTCTTCCGCCGCTTCTTCGGCATTCCGCTGCCGGGGGCGCCGGGCTCGCCCGGCACGCCGAAAAACGCGCCGCCCGACGCGCCCGACACCGAGCAGAACCGCGGCGTGGGCTCGGGCTTCATCCTGTCGCCGGACGGCTACGTGATGACGAACGCGCACGTGGTCGACGATGCCGACACCATCTACGTCACGCTGACCGACAAGCGCGAGTTCAAGGCTAGGCTGATCGGCGTGGACGAGCGCACCGACGTGGCGATCGTCAAGATCAACGCGAGCAGCCTGCCGACCGTGGCGATCGGCGATTCGAACAAGGTGCGCGTGGGCGAGTGGGTGGTCGCGATCGGTTCGCCGTTCGGGCTCGACAATACGGTCACGGCCGGCATCGTCAGCGCGAAGGGCCGCAACACCGGCGACTACCTGCCGTTCATCCAGACCGACGTGGCGGTCAATCCCGGCAACTCGGGCGGCCCGCTGATCAACATGCAGGGCGAGGTGATCGGCATCAACTCGCAGATCTACAGCCGCACCGGCGGCTTCATGGGCATTTCGTTCGCAATTCCGATCGACGAGGCGATGCGCGTGGCCGAGCAGCTGAAGGCCACGGGCAAGGTCACGCGCGGCCGCATTGCGGTGGCGATCGGCGAGGTCACGAAGGACGTGGCCGACTCGATCGGGCTGCCGCGCGCGGAAGGCGCGCTGGTCAGCAGCGTCGAGGCGGGCGGCCCGGCCGACAAGGCCGGCGTGCAGCCGGGCGACATCATCCTGAAGTTCAACGGCCGCCAGGTGGACGAAGCCACCGACCTGCCGCGCATGGTCGGCGATACCAAGCCGGGCACCAAGGCGACGCTGACGATCTGGCGCAAGGGCAGCGCGCGCGACCTGCCGATCACGGTCGCGGAGGTGCCGGCCGAGAATAACGCGCGCACCGACGGCAAGCCGAGCCAGCCCGCCAAGCCGCGCCAGAGCAACGCGCTCGGGCTGACGGTCAGCGACCTGACGGCGGACCAGCTGAAGACGGCGAAGGTGCCGAACGGCGTACACGTCGACCTGGCCGAAGGGCCGGCCGCGCGGGCGGGCCTGAAGCGCGACGACATCGTGATCCGGGTCGGCGACACCGATATCACCAGCGCGAAGCAGTTCGTCGAGGTCACCTCGAAGCTCGATCCGCAGAAGATGGTCGCGGTGCTGGTGCGGCGCGGCGACAACACGCAGTTCATCCCGCTGCGGCCGCGGCAGAAGTAGGCCACGCATGGCGCTCACGTTGTACGGCCGCGGCTGGTGCCACCTGTGCGACGAGATGCGCGCCGCGCTGGCACCGCTCGCGACCGAATTCGGCGTGGCCGTCGATTATCTCGACATCGACGCCGATCCGGCGCTTGTCGCGCGCTATGACGAGGACGTGCCGGTGTTGCTGCTCGACGGCGTCGAGCTGTGCCGGCATCGCCTCGATCCGCGGTGTGTGCGGACGGCGCTCGAACGTCGCGCGGCGGCTTGCTGAATCAGGTCGCATGCCGTCGGCGAACCCGGGCGTCAGGGCCTGGGCGTGCCCGCGGCCGGTCATTCCTGCAGGTTTCGTGCCGCGCGGCAGGTCGCGGCGGCCAAAATGCCGCCCCGGACAGCCCTTTTCGGCTAAAATAGGCTGTTTTTTCACCGACTTACAAGGCGTGCTCCGCAGTCGTCGAGCGCGCCTTTTTCGCTTGATCGGCACTGAATGGATCATATTCGCAATTTCTCGATCATCGCTCACATCGACCATGGCAAGTCGACGCTCGCGGATCGCATCATCCAGGTTTGCGGCGGTCTGACCGACCGCGAGATGGAAGCCCAGGTGCTCGACTCGATGGATCTCGAGCGCGAGCGCGGCATCACGATCAAGGCCCAGACGGCGGCGCTCACGTACCGCGCCCGCGACGGCAAGGTCTACAACCTGAACCTGATCGACACCCCGGGGCACGTCGACTTTTCCTACGAAGTCAGCCGCTCGCTGTCGGCCTGCGAGGGCGCGCTGCTGGTGGTGGACGCGAGCCAGGGCGTCGAGGCGCAGACGGTCGCGAACTGCTACACGGCGATCGAGCTCGGCGTCGAGGTGGTGCCGGTACTGAACAAGATCGACCTGCCCGCGGCGAACCCCGACAACGCGATCACCGAGATCGAGGACGTGATCGGCATCGACGCGACCGACGCGACGCGCTGCAGCGCGAAGACGGGGCTCGGCGTGGAAGACGTGCTCGAGTCGCTGATCGCCAAGGTGCCGCCGCCGAAGGGCGATCCGGACGCCCCGCTGCAGGCGCTGATCATCGATTCGTGGTTCGACAACTACGTTGGCGTGGTGATGCTGGTGCGCATCGTCAACGGCACGCTGCGCCCGAAGGACAAGATCAAGCTGATGGCCACCGGCGCGCAGTTCCCGGTCGAGCACGTCGGCGTGTTCACGCCAAAGTCGCGCAACCTGGAATCGCTCTCGGCGGGGCAGGTCGGCTTCATCATCGCCGGCATCAAGGAACTGACGGCCGCCAAGGTCGGCGACACCGTCACGCACGCGATGAAGGCCGCCACCGAGCCGCTGCCGGGCTTCAAGGAAGTGAAGCCGCAGGTGTTCGCGGGCCTCTATCCAGTCGAGGCGAACCAGTACGACGCGCTGCGCGAATCGCTCGAGAAGCTCAAGCTCAACGACGCGTCGCTGCAGTACGAGCCGGAAGTCTCGCAGGCGCTCGGCTTCGGCTTCCGCTGCGGCTTCCTCGGCCTGCTGCACATGGAGATCGTGCAGGAGCGGCTCGAGCGCGAGTTCGACATGGACCTCATCACCACCGCGCCGACGGTGGTCTACGAGGTCGTACAGAGCGACGGCAGCACGATCAAGGTCGAGAACCCGGCCAAGATGCCGGAGCCGGCCCGCATCGAGGAGGTGCGCGAGCCGATCGTGACCGTGAACCTCTACATGCCGCAGGACTACGTCGGCTCGGTCATCACGCTCTGCACGCAGAAGCGCGGCTCGCAGATCAACATGCAGTACCACGGCCGCCAGGTGCAGCTGACCTACGAGATTCCGATGGCGGAAATCGTGCTCGATTTCTTCGACCGGCTGAAGTCGGTGTCGCGCGGCTACGCGTCGATGGACTACGAGTTCAAGGAGTATCGCGCCTCGGACGTGGTCAAGGTCGACATGCTGATCAACGGCGACAAGGTCGACGCGCTGTCGGTCATCGTCCACCGTTCGCAGTCGCAGTACCGCGGCCGCGAGGTGGCGGCGAAGATGCGCGAGATCATCCCGCGCCAGATGTATGACGTCGCGATCCAGGCGGCGATCGGCGCGCACATCATCGCGCGCGAGAACATCAAGGCGCTGCGCAAGAACGTGCTGGCCAAGTGCTACGGCGGCGACATCACGCGTAAGAAGAAGCTGCTGGAAAAGCAGAAGGAAGGCAAAAAGCGCATGAAGCAGGTGGGTTCGGTCGAGATCCCGCAGGAAGCGTTCCTCGCGATCTTGCGTGTCGAAGACAAATAACAGGACTGATCCTTTTATGAATTTCGCATTGATTCTTTTTGTGCTCGTCGTCTTGACGGGTATCGCGTGGGTGCTGGACAAACTGGTGTTCCTGCCGCGCCGGCGCAAGGCGGCCGACGAGGCCGCCGCCGAGTTCGACCGCCAGCAGGCGCGCGTCGGCGAACGCTTCGTCGACGAGAACGCGGCCGAGACGCGCGCCAAGCTGCGCGACGACAAGCTGCGTCAGCCGTGGTGGCTCGAGTACACGGCGAGCTTCTTCCCGGTGATCCTGGCGGTGTTCGTGGTCCGTTCGTTCGTGGTCGAGCCGTTCAAGATCCCGTCGGGTTCGATGGTGCCGACACTGCTGGTCGGTGATTTCATCCTCGTGAACAAGTTCGAGTACGGCCTGCGCCTGCCGATCGGCAACCAGAAGATTACCCAGGGCAGCCCGCTCTCGCGCGGCGACGTGGTGGTGTTCCGCTATCCGAAGGACGAGTCGGTCGACTACATCAAGCGCGTGATCGGCCTTCCCGGCGACACCGTCCAGTACCTCGACAAGAAGCTGACGATCAACGGCCAGCCGGTGCCCGAGACGCCGCTGCCCGACTTCTTCGACGAAGAGCGCATGAACTATGCGAAGCAGTACGAGGAGACCATCGACGGCACGCGCAAGAACGCGATCCTGAACAATCCGGCCGTGCCGCCGTTCGTGATGGGCGCCTACGATTTCCCGTACAAGAACAACTGCACGTACAACGAGCACGGTGTGATCTGCAAGGTGCCGCCGGGCCACTACTTCATGATGGGCGACAACCGCGACAACAGCGCGGACAGCCGCTACTGGGGCTTCGTGCCCGACAGCGACATCGTCGGCCGCGCGTTCTTCATCTGGATGAACTTCAGCGACCTGAAGCGGATCGGCTCGTTCCACTGAGCCGCGCTCGCCAGCATCGCGCGATGGCCGCGCGCGATGCTGGCAAATTACTTCAAGAACCGGCGGTAACACCGCTTCGACACGCCTTTTCGAGCCCCGCGTCCGCCGCTAGACGGAACCGGCGCCCGCGTTATACTCCTGCTCATGTCTCAGTCCCAGTTGGAAAGCCGGCTGCGCTACGAATTCCGCAATGCGGAATTGCTGCGTCAGGCTTTGACCCATCGTAGCCACAGCGCCACGCATAACGAACGGCTCGAGTTTCTCGGCGACTCCGTTCTGAATTGCGCGGTAGCGGCCCTTTTATTCCAGCGTTTCGGCAAACTGGACGAAGGCGACCTGTCGCGGGTGCGCGCGAACCTCGTCAAGCAGCAGTCGTTGTACGAGATTGCTCAGGCGCTCAATATTGCCGACGGCCTGCGGCTCGGCGAAGGGGAACTGCGCAGCGGCGGGTTCCGCCGGCCGTCGATCCTCGCGGACGCGTTCGAAGCCATCATCGGGGCGGTGTTCCTCGATGGCGGCTTCGAAGCCGCCCAAGGGGTGATCAAGCGCCTCTACATCCCGATCCTCGACCATATCGATCCGCGCACGCTCGGCAAGGACGCGAAGACGCTGCTGCAGGAATATCTGCAGGGCCACAAGATCGCGCTGCCGACCTACACGGTCGTGGCTACCCATGGTGCGGCGCACAATCAGCAGTTCGAGGTGGAATGCACTGTGCCGAAGCTCGACGTGAAGGTGTCGGGCTCCGGCGCGAGCCGCCGCGCGGCCGAGCAGGCTGCCGCGAAGAAGGCGCTCGACGAGGTGATGGCGCGCCCGATGGCGGCTGCCAAGTCGAAGCGCTCGAAGAGCGCGCGTGCGTCGAAGAGCGAGCCCGAGATCGTGCCGGGCGTGAAGGGCGTGCAGGAAGCGCTCGATCTGCGCGCGGCGCCGGAGCACAAGGAGCGCACCGTGATCTCGGTGCCGGGCGCGGCGAAGGCGCCGGCCGAGGCCGCCGAACGCGGCGCGCCGCCGGTGGCCGTGATTCGCGCGGTCGCGCACGCCGACGCGGCGCCGGAGAAGACCGAGCGCGGCGCGAAGCCGTCCGCCGCCGACAAGCCCGCGAGCGCCGACAAACCGGCGGCACCCTCCGTGCCGGCTACGCCGGAGAAGCCGGCCCTGGCCGAGCAGCTGGCCGCCGACCGGCCGATGACGGACCCGGCGCCCGCGGCCGGGCCGCCGGTTCCCGCTGACAAGCCCGCGACCGACAAGTCCGCCGTCGAAAGATCCGCGTCCGCCGGCAATCCGGTTTCCACCGACAAGGCCGACACCGCGCCGCGCGGTGCGGGCGCGCCGGACCGCACGTTGCGCGTGCGTGACGCCGCGAATGTGGTGCCCGACGCGGACGCCGACCTGTCCGTCACGCCATTGCGCGTGGCCGATGCCGGTCGTTGAACGCCTGATCCCATCCGCGGGCCGCGTCGTGCGGCCCGCCTCGAATCGCAGCAGCCTGATATGAACGCACCCGCCACCCCCGCATTCCGTTGCGGCATGATCGCCATCGTCGGCCGGCCGAACGTCGGCAAGTCGACGCTGATGAACGCGCTCGTCGGCCAGAAGATCAGCATCACCTCGCGCAAGGCGCAGACCACGCGCCACCGCATCACCGGCATCCACACGCTGCCCGACGCGCAGTACATCTTCGTTGACACGCCGGGCTTCCAGACGCGCCACAGCACCGCGCTGAACCGCACGCTGAACCGCACCGTCACCTCGACGCTGACTTCGGTCGACGCGATCCTGTTCGTGATCGAGGCCGGCCGCTTCGGCCCGGACGACCAGAAGGTGCTCGACCTGATTCCGCCCAAGGTGCCGACGCTGCTGATCCTCAACAAGCTCGACCGCATCAACGACAAGTCGACGCTGTTCCCGTTCCTGAAGCAGATGGGCGAGCTGCGCCCGTTCGCCGAGGTGGTGCCGCTGTCGGCCAAGCAGGACGACGACATCCGCCGCCTGATGAACACGGTCAAGCCTTACCTGCCCGAGGGCGACCCGATCTACGGCGAGGACGACCTGACCGATCGCAGCTCGCGCTTTCTCGCGGCCGAGATCCTGCGCGAGAAGGTGTTCCGCTGGACGGGCGACGAGTTGCCGTACACGAGCACCGTGATCATCGACAAGTTCGAGGAGGAGGGGCGCCTCACGCGCGTGTTCGCGACGATTCTCGTCGAGCGCGATTCGCACAAGGCGATGGTGATCGGCAAGAAGGGCGCCAAGCTCAAGCAGATCAGCACCGAGGCGCGGCTCGACATGGAGAAGCTGTTCGACGGCCCGGTTTATCTCGAAACCTTCATCAAGGTGAAGAGCGGCTGGGCGGACAACGAAGCGGGGCTGCGTGCCTATGGGTACGAATGACGGCAGGCACGACGGCTCCGACGGGGCCGACGAGGTGCCCGTCTCCGTCGTGGAACCGCCGGCCTCCGTGCCGCCCGCCGAGCCGGCGCGGCCCCGCAAGACGCGCCGCGCCGCGCCGCGCGCATCCGATTTTCGCGTCGCCGAGCAGCCCGGCTTCGTGCTGCACAGCCATCCCTATCGCGAAACCAGCCTGATCATCGACGTGCTGACGCGCGACCACGGCCGCGTCGCGCTCGTCGCGAAGGGCGCCAAGCGCCCGCATTCGGCGCTGCGCGGCGTGCTGCAGACGTTCCAGCCACTCGCGCTGTCGTGGTCCGGCAAGTCGGAGATGCGCACGCTGACGGGCGCGGAGTGGGTGGGCGGGATGCTGCCGCTCGGCGGCGACGCGCTGCTCTGCGGGTTCTACGTCAACGAACTGCTGGTCAAGTTCTGCGCGCGCGAGGATCCGTTCCCGGCGCTGTTCCAGCACTACCTGGTGACGCTCGCGCGGCTTGCCCACGACGAGCCGGCCGTGCAGGTGCTGAGATCGTTCGAGCGCGTGCTGCTGCGCGAGACCGGCTACGCGCGGGCGCTGAACCGGACCGTGGCGCGCCGCGCCGTCATCGCCGACGGCCGCTATGTGTTCGACCCGGAGCGCGGCGTGCGCGAGGCCGGGGAGGACACACCGTCGCACTGGCCGATCGTCTCGGGTCAGACATTGCTCGACATGGAGGAGGACGATTACCATCGTGCCCAGACGGTTGCGCAAAGCAAGACGCTGATGCGCTTCCTGCTCAATACCTATCTGGGCGGCACGCCACTCGCGACGCGCCAGATCCTCATCGACCTGCAAAACCTATGAGCTTCTTCCTGACCGCGCTGAACGCCATCGATCTTGGCGTCAACATCGATCACGTCGCGACGCTGCGCAATGTTCGCGGCACCGCCTATCCGGACCCGATCCGCGCGGCGCTCGCGGCCGAGCAGGCCGGTGCCGACGCGATCACGCTGCATCTGCGCGAGGATCGCCGCCACATCCGCGACGCGGACGTGCGCGCGCTGCGCCCGCTGCTCACCACGCGCATGAACCTCGAATGCGCGGTCACGCCGGAAATGCTCGACATCACCTGCGAGGTGCGTCCGCACGATGCCTGCCTCGTGCCGGAGAAGCGCGCCGAGCTGACCACCGAGGGCGGGCTCGACGTGGCCGGCCATTTCGAGGCGGTGCGCGCGGCCTGTCGGCAGCTCGCCGACGCGGGCGTGCGCGTGTCGCTGTTCATCGATCCGGACGAGACCCAGATCCGCGCGGCCCACGAGGCCGGCGCGCCCGTGGTCGAACTGCACACCGGCGCCTACGCCGAGGCGCGCGAGGCGGCCGCCCAGCAGCGCGAGTACGAGCGCGTGGTGGCCGCCGTCGACGCCGGCGTCGCGCTCGGCCTCAAGGTCAACGCGGGCCACGGCCTGCACTACACGAACGTGCAGCAGATCGCGGCGATCGACGGCATCGTCGAGCTCAATATCGGGCACGCGATCGTCGCGCAGTCGATCTTCACGGGCTGGGACAACGCCGTGCGCGAGATGAAGGCGATCATGGTCGCCGCGCGCGTGGCGGCGCGCCACGGCGGCCGCTGAGCCCCGCCTCATGGCGATCTACGGCATCGGCACCGACATCGTCCAGGTGAGCCGGATCGCGGCGGTGCTCGAACGCACCGACGGCAGGTTCGCGGAGAAGGTGCTCGGCCCCGACGAACTGCGCGTGTTTCATGCGCGCCGCAAGCGCTCCGAGGTGCGCGGCATCGCGTTCCTCGCGACGCGCTTTTCCGCGAAGGAAGCGTTCTCGAAGGCGATCGGCCTCGGGATGCGCTGGCCGATGACTTGGCGCGCCCTGCAAACCCTCAACGAACCGAGCGGCCAGCCCTACGTGGTGGCCTCCGGGGAACTGGCCGACTGGCTCGCCGCGCAGCACATCACCGCGCGCGTGACCGTCAGCGACGAACGCGACTACGCGGTGTCGTTCGTGGTCGCCGAAGTGCCGGACGCGGCGCCGGCGAGCCTCGCCGGCTGATTCTTCCGGCTGAACTCTTCCGGCTGAACTCTTCCGGCTGATTCTCCCTTTCATTTCACGGACCCGACTCGATGAAACCGACTCCCGGCCCCGTCATGCTCGACGTCGTCGGCACGACGCTCACGCGCGACGACGCGCGACGCCTCGCGCATCCGCGCACGGGCGGCGTGATCCTGTTCGCGCGCCACTTCGAGAGCCGCGAGCAGCTGTGCGCGCTGACCGAGGCGATCCGCGCCGTGCGCGACGACATCCTGATCGCCGTCGATCACGAGGGCGGGCGCGTGCAGCGCTTCCGCACCGACGGCTTCACCGTGCTGCCGGCGATGCGCCGGCTCGGCGAGCTGTGGGACAAGGACGTGCTGCACGCCACGCGCGCGGCGACCGCGGTCGGCTACGTGCTGGCCGCCGAGCTGCGCGCCTGCGGTATCGATCTCAGTTTCACGCCGGTGCTCGATCTCGACTACGGCCGCTCGAAGGTGATCGGCGACCGCGCGTTCCATCGCGATCCGCGCGTCGTCACGCTGCTGGCGAAGAGCCTGAACCACGGGCTCGCGCTGGCCGGCATGGCGAACTGCGGCAAGCATTTCCCCGGCCACGGCTACGCCGAGGCCGACTCGCACGTCGCGCTGCCGACCGACGACCGCCCGCTCGAGCAGATCCTCAAGCTCGACGCCGCGCCGTATGACTGGCTCGGGCTGGCGCTGGCGGCCGTGATTCCGGCGCACGTGATCTATACGCAGGTGGATTCGCGACCGGCCGGCTTCTCGTCGATCTGGCTGCAGCGCGTGCTGCGCGAGCGGCTCGGCTTCACGGGCGCGGTGTTCAGCGACGACCTTTCCATGGAAGCGGCGCGCGCGGGCGGCACGCTCGCGCAGGCGGCCGACGCGGCGCTCGAGGCCGGCTGCGACATGGTGCTGGTCTGCAACCAGCCGGAAGCGGCCGAGCGGGTACTTGAGGAGATGATGGTGGAGGTGTCGCCGGAATCGGCACGGCGGATCCGCCGGCTGCGGCCGCGCGGCAAGGCGTCGAACTGGGACAAGCTGATGCGTCGGCCCGAGTACCAGCGCGCCTGCGCACTGCTGCGCGAGACATTCGGCTGAGGCCGAAGCCGGAACGCGAACGGCGGCGGGCGGCGCGTTTCACCCGCGCCGCCCGCGTCGCCGTCAGTTCATCTTCATGCGCTGCAGCTTGTTGTAGAGCGTCTTCGGGCTGATACCGAGCAGCGCGGCCGCGCGATGGCGCGTACCGCCGACCGCGTCGAGCGTGGCGCGGATCAGCAGGTCTTCCACATCCGACAGCGGCGTGCCGACGCGCACCTGCACGCTGCTGCCGTTCAGCGCCGCGCCCGGCACGAACACGCCGTCGTTGGCGCGCAGCGTCTCGATGAAATCGCCCGATGCCTCGTAGGCGAGCCGCACGCGATCGCGCAGTTCCCGCACGTTGCCGGGCCAGTCGTAGGCGAGACACTCTCGGATGAAGTCGGGCGCGATCCGCTTGTCGACGGCGCCGAGGCCAGCCTCGTGCGCCTGGCGGTTCAGGTCGTCGACGAACGCCTCGGCGATCTGCAGCATATCGTCGTCGCGCGCGCGCAGCGGCGGCAGCGCGATCGACGCCGCGTCGAGCCGCAGCCACAGATCCTCGCGCAGCGTGCCGTTGTCGAGCGCTTCGCGCGACGGCCGGCGCGAGGTGGCGATCAGCCGGAAGTCGGTGGCCACCTCGGCGGTGCCTTCGATGCGCCGGAAGCTCTGCGAGTCGAGCGCGCGCAGCAGCGATTCCTGAATCGGCAGCGGCAGCGCGGTGATGTCCTTGAGCAGCAGCGTGCCGCCGCTCGCCTGTTCGAACAGGCCCGGCTCGCGCCGCTCGGCGCCGCCGTAGGAGCCGCGCTCGCGGCCGAACAGCATGCTTTCGATCACGATGCTGCCGAGCTCCATCACGCGCGGCAGCTGCAGCGCGGCGCGACAGTCGAACTTGATGAACGGCCCCTTGCGGCGGCGGCTCAGGTCGTGCAGCGCCCGCGCCGTGGTCTCCTTGCCGGTGCCGGCCTCGCCCCACACCAGCACCGCGGCCTCGCTGCGCGCATTGCGCTCGATCATGTCGTAGACGTGCTGGACCGCATCGCTGCGCCCGATCAGGGGACCGAAACGACCGAGCTTGCGCAGCGTGGTGCGCAGCGCCTGGACTTCCTCGATCAGCTCGTAGGGGCGCGGGATGCGCGCCAGCAGGCTGCGCAGCCGCGGAATGTTGACCGGCTTCAGCAGGTAGTCCCAGATGCCATGTCGCAAGCCCTCGATGGCGCTCTCGACCGTCGCGTTGCCGGTCAGCACGATCACCGGCAGGCCGCCGTTCGGCTGTTGCGGTTGGGGCAGATGCTGCAGCAGATCGAAGCCGCTGCCGTCCGGCAGGTTCAGGTCGACGAGCACGACGTCGGGGATCGTCCGCGCCAGCGCGGCCCGGGCCTCGGCGAGCGAGGTGGCCGTGTCGACCGTGAATCCGTCCGCGGCGAGCAGCGCCGTCAGGCCGGACAAGCTGTTGGGATCGTCTTCGACTATGAGGGCGTGTGGCATGGTGTGCTGGATGTTCAAAGGGCGGCCGTGCATGGCGGGCGTGTTCGCCCCATTGTTTGATTAGAGTCGGATTTTATGTCCCTCGGCGCGTAAAGCGTACGATATTTGCCGATGTAAGCAAAAGAGTTACCGAAGATACAAATTGATGCCTTTTCGGAATGACGTTTCGCAGCGTTTCGCGGCCTGTCACGAGTCTGCAACAATACGGCTCTCCAAAAAGAAAAAGCGCCCGGAAGGGCGCTTTTCGTGCAGGTTGTGCGAACTTAGGCGCGGCTGCGGTATTCGTTGGTACGCGTGTCGATTTCGATCTTGTCGCCGGTGTTGCAGAACAGCGGCACCTGCAGTTCGTAGCCGGTCGCGAGCTTGGCGTTCTTCAGCACCTTGCCCGACGACGTGTCGCCCTTGACGGCCGGCTCCGTGTAGGTGATCTCGCGCACGATGACGGTCGGCATGTCGACCGAGATCGCCTTCTCGTTGTAGAAGACGACTTCGCAGGTCATGCCGTCTTCGAGATAGTTCAGCGCGTCGCCCATCATTTCGGCTTCGACTTCGTACTGGTTGTAGTCGGCGTCCATGAACACGTACATCGGGTCCGCGAAGTACGAGTACGTCACTTCCTTGCGGTCGAGCACGACGACGTCGAACTTGTCGTCGGCCTTGTAGACGGATTCCTGGCCCGCGTTCGTCAGCAGGTTCTTCAGCTTCATCTTGACGACGGCGGAGTTACGGCCCGACTTGTTGTATTCGGCTTTCGAGACGACCCATGCGTCGCTGCCGACCATCACGACGTTGCCTACGCGGAGTTCCTGTGCGGTTTTCATATCAAAACTGTCCTGTGCGAAAAAATTTTCCTGACGTTGCGCAACGGCCGACAACGCAAGCGGGGCGTGCGACGCGCCGTTGTACCGGCTTGCCGCCGGGGCCGGAACGCTCGCTCGGCGTCGCTCGCACGCGCGGTTCGGCTGCGTGCCGCCGGTCCGCGCCGTTCGCGGTGGCATCGAAGCCACCCGCCCGGGGCGCCGACAGCGACTCGCTTGCGTGGTCCGCCGTTGGATAACCGCTTATTTTAACTGAGTTTTTGAGAATTCCGCCAGATTTCCGGCAAGATCCCCGAGTGTGGCAAGCTCGTCCGCCCAGGCATGCGCGCGGGCCTCGAGGGCGGCGCGATGCGTGAGGAAGTCGGCCCAGTCCGGCGTGCCGGCGCCGTTCCAGGCATGCCAGAAGCGCGCGGTGGCATCGCGCGCGGCCGGCGGCAGCGTGGCGCTCAGGTGCGCGAGCGCGGCGTCGAGCTTCGGCAGGTGCGCGTCGTCGGCCTGCGGGTAGATGTGCCAGACGAACGGCTTGCGCGCCCACTGCGCCCGCACGAACGAATCCTCGCCGCGCACGAAATTGAGGTCGGCGGCCCACAGCAGCTTGTCGTAATTCGGTTGGGCGACGAACGCGAGCCCGTGCGCGCTGAGCTGGCCCGCGCCGGCGTGGCTGCCGGCGCCGAACCGGCCGGTGCCGAAGAAGCCGGCGACGGCCGGGCAGATCCGGCCTTCGGGCACCAGCAGCCGCACCGGCCGCGCGCCGTCGCGCCATTGTTCGAGCAGCGCGCCGAGCGCCGGATTCTCGTAGGCGAACAGCGACACGACGAGCGTATCGGCGCCAGGCGGCGGGCCGCCGGTGGCCTGCCGCCACCAGGTTTCGCGCTCGGCGGCGTTGGCCAGGAACGCCTCGCGCCGCGCATCGAGGCCGGCTTCCTTCAGCACGCCGCCGGTGCCGTGGCCGAGCCCGGGAAAGAAGAACGTCTTGCGCAGCGGATAGCGCGGATGCGGCGACGGGCGCAGGTGGAAATCGGTGACCCAGTCCTCGGCGCTCAGGTAGTCCAGATTGATCCAGACCGGCGCGCGCGCGCGGCGCGCCATCGCCGCGACGTATTCGGCCGGCAGCTCGCAGGCGAACGCCTCGATCACGACGTCTGCGATCGCGAGCGTGTCGCCCGCATGCACCGGCTCGCCCCAATGTTCGATCGCGATGCCGTCGCGGGTCTGGCGCCGGGCGGCCGGGTCGAGCCCCGGCGCGAGCCGCGCGAATGTGGCGAGATCGTCGACGAACAGGCGCACCTGCCAGCCGTGCTCGCGCGCGAGCTGGGTCGCGAGCCGCCAGCAGACGCCGATGTCGCCGAAATTGTCGACGACCGTGCAGAAGATGTCGCAGGCGAGCGGGCCGGCACCGGGGCGCGGGGGTGAGGTGGCTGCGGCGGAGAGGATCGGGGACATCGAAGGAATCGGGACGAATGCACTAAACTGGCGATTCTAAATGACCCGTTCGCGCGCGCATGGCGCCCGGATTTCGCATGACATCCCCCGATACGTCCGATCAATCCGAGACCTCCGGCCATTCCGGCCAGCCAGCCCCGACGAGCCAGGCGGCAGCGCCGTTCGAGCCGAAGCCGATCCTCGCGCAATTGCCGCACCTTCCCGGCGTCTACCGGTATTACGACGCCGGCGGCGCGGTGCTCTACGTGGGCAAGGCGCGCAATCTGAAAAAGCGTGTTTCGAGCTACTTCACGAAGACCCAGCTCTCGCCGCGCATCGCGATGATGGTCACGCGGATCGCCAGGATCGAGACTACGGTGACGCGCTCGGAAGCCGAGGCGCTGCTGCTCGAAAACAACCTGATCAAGGCGCTCACGCCGCGCTACAACATCCTGTTTCGCGACGACAAGTCGTATCCGTATCTGAAGCTCACCGGCCACGCGTTTCCGCGCATGGCCTATTACCGCGGCGCCGTCGATCGCAAGAACCAGTATTTCGGGCCGTTCCCGAGCGCCTGGGCGGTGCGCGAGAGCATCCAGATCCTGCAGCGCGTGTTCCAGCTGCGCACCTGCGAGGATTCGGTCTTCAACAACCGCACGCGTCCCTGCCTGCTGCACCAGATCGGCCGCTGCTCCGCGCCGTGCGTCGGCGCGATCGAGGCGGAGGACTACGCGCGCGACGTCTCGAACGCCTCGCGCTTCCTGCTCGGTCGGCAGAGCGAAGTGATGAAGGAGCTCGAGCAGAAGATGCATGGCTTCGCCGCGGATCTGAAGTTCGAGCAGGCCGCCGCGGTGCGCAACCAGATGAGTTCGCTCGCCACGGTGCTGCATCAGCAGGCGATCGAGGTCGGCAGCGAGAGCGACGTCGACATCCTCGCCGTGGTCGCGCACGGCGGGCGCGTCTGCGTCAATCTCGCGATGGTGCGCGGCGGGCGGCACCTCGGCGACAAGGCCTACTTCCCCGCGCACGCCGACAGCGCGCTCGCGCTGGCGACGGGCGGTGCGCAGGAGGCGGCACCGGACGAAGGCGCGGGGATGATTGTCGAGGATCTCGCGGCGGCGGTCGGCACCGTATCGGACGCCGGCGTCGCTGGCGTCGTCGATGTCGATGCGCCGGGCGTCGCGGTGCCCGACGATCACGCGCGGACGCCGGATGACGCGGCGCCGGCTCTCGCGGCGGCCGTCGCCGAGGCCGGGGTTGCCACCGGCGCCGACGAAGCCGCCGGCCAGCCGCCGTCGGACGACACGCAAGCCGGCACCGATGCCGACGCCGAAACGATGGTCGCGCCGATCGAGACCGAGGTGCTGGAGGCGTTCATCGCCCAGCACTATCTCGGCAACCGCGTGCCGCCGGTGCTGGTGGTCAGCCACGCGCTGGTCAACCGCGAGCTGATCGACCTGCTGATCGAGCAGGCCGGCCACAAGGTGGCCGTGCTGCGCCAGCCGCAGGGGCAGAAGCGCGCGTGGCTCGCGATGGCCGAGCAGAACGCGCGGCTCGCGCTCGCGCGGCTGTTGTCCGAGCAGGGTTCGCAGCAGGCCCGCACGCGCGCGCTGGCCGAGACGCTGGGCTTCGAGGCCGACGATCTCGCGCAACTGCGCATCGAGTGCTTCGACATCAGCCACACGATGGGCGAGGCGACCCAGGCCTCGTGCGTGGTGTTTCACCATCACAAGATGCAGTCGGGCGAGTATCGCCGCTACAACATCACCGGGATCACGCCCGGCGACGATTACGCGGCGATGCGCCAGGTGCTGACGCGCCGCTACGAGAAGATGATCGAGCAGGCGGGCGAGGCGGCCGCGGCCGATACGCAGGCCGGCATCGACGGCGACGCGACGCGCGCCAGCGCCGCGGCCGCGCTGCTGCCGAACATCGTGCTGATCGACGGCGGCAAGGGGCAGGTGGAGGTTGCGCGGCAGGTGTTCACCGAGCTGGGCCTCGACTGCTCGATGCTGGTCGGCGTGGCGAAGGGCGAGGGCCGCAAGGTCGGCCTGGAGACGCTGATCTTCGCGGACGGCCGACCCTCGCTCGAACTCGGCAAGGAGAGCGCCGCGCTGATGCTGGTCGCGCAGATTCGCGACGAGGCGCACCGCTTCGCCATCACCGGGATGCGCGCGAAACGCGCCAAGGCGCGTCAGACCTCGCGCCTCGAGGAACTCGAGGGCGTCGGCGCGAAGCGGCGCCAGCGGTTGCTCGCGCGCTTCGGCGGCCTGCGCGGCGTGGTGGCCGCGAGCGTCGAGGAACTGGCGAGCGTCGAAGGCATCTCGCACGCGCTCGCCGAGCAGATCTACCGGCAGCTCCATTGACGCGACGTGTGTCCGCGCGGCTTGTGGCGGTGCGGGCGGCGCGGCACAATTGCAAATCCTTTACCCGTCCAGCCCGTCATGCCGTTCAATTTCCCGATTTTCCTGACTTGGGTGCGAATCGTGCTGATTCCGCTCGTGGTCGGCGTGTTCTACCTGCCGGACGTGATGATGAGCATCGAGCACCGCAATCTCGCGGCGGCGCTGATCTTCGTGCTGGCCGCGCTGACCGACTGGTTCGACGGTTTCCTCGCGCGCAAGTGGAACCAGACCTCGGCGTTCGGCGCGTTCCTCGACCCGGTCGCCGACAAGCTGATGGTGACGGCCGCGCTGCTGGTGCTGGTGCAGCTCACGCGCATCGACGCGGCGATCGCGCTGGTGATCATCGGCCGCGAGATCGCGATCTCGGCGCTGCGTGAATGGATGGCGCAGATCGGCGCCTCGAAGAGCGTGGCGGTGAATTCGCTCGGCAAGTTCAAGACCGCCTGCCAGATGGTCGCGATTCCGATGTTGCTGTACTATGGCGCGCTGCCGATCGGGGGCGGCATCACCATCGACACGCGCATGCTGGGGCTCTGGCTGATCTACCTCGCTGCGGTGCTGACGATCTGGTCGATGCTGTACTACATGAAGCTGGCGTGGCCGCAGATTCGCGAGCGCGGCGGCGCGATCTGATGGTGTCGGCGGTCGTTGAAGGTGCCGACTAAAAGGGCACGAAAAACGCTTGACACACTGAAACGGGTTCTACATAATCTCACTTCTCCGCTGCACTGAAACGAACGCAGCAGCGAACGAAGCAGTAAAGCGGAGAAGGCAGCAAGAAGCAGCAAAACGCGGGAGTAGCTCAGTTGGTAGAGCGCAACCTTGCCAAGGTTGAGGTCGCGAGTTCGAGACTCGTCTCCCGCTCCAGATTCAAGCGGCGTTTTGTTGAAGCAGTGTGGTTCGGCAAAGTCTGCGCATGCAGGACAATGCGGGAGTAGCTCAGTTGGTAGAGCGCAACCTTGCCAAGGTTGAGGTCGCGAGTTCGAGACTCGTCTCCCGCTCCAAAACAAGGGGAAGCAACGCTTCCCTTTTTGTTTGGCAGACTTCCGGGTCTGTCGGGCAAAAATCTGCGGTCGTTGCGTCAGGCTGTATCGCGATGATCGGCAGTCCGCTTTCGGCGCGATAGCAAAGCGGTTATGCAGCGGCCTGCAAAGCCGTGTAGGCCGGTTCGACTCCGGCTCGCGCCTCCAGGTTGGAAAGAAAAAGCCCCGCAAACGCGGGGCTTTTTCTTTTTCGGGCCGGCGATATGAGCTGGTGCGGGGCGCGTTGCCTGTCACCTGCGGCGCCGGTCGGGGGGAATACCTCGACACGGCTGGCTCGTCAGCTGGCACTGAACTGCACCGTTCGGCCGGCGCGGCCCGTAACGAGCCGCGCGCCGCCCGCGCTCAAGCCTTGCCGCGCCGCGCCCAGGCCGCGACGAACACGCGGCACAGCGCTTCCATGCCTTCCCGGTCGGCCGCGTCGAAGCGGGCGAGATCCGGGCTGTCCACGTCCCACACGCCGATCAGCGTGCCGTCGCCGGCTACCAGCGGCACGACGATTTCCGATCGCGAAGCCGAATCGCAGGCGATGTGGCCCGGGAATTCATGCACGTCGCGCACCACCTGCGTCTCGCGCGTTTGCGCGGCCGTACCGCACACGCCCTTGCCGAGTGGAATCCGCACGCAGGCGGGCTTGCCCTGGAACGGCCCGACCACGAGTCCGGCGCCGTCGTAAAAGTAGAAGCCGGCCCAGTTCAGGCCGTCGAGCGAGTGATAGACGAGCGACGAGAAGTTCGCCGCGTTCGCGACGAGATCCGTTTCCGATTCGAGCAGCGAGCGCGCTTGCTCGACGAGCGTGGCGTAGAGCTCGGGTTTCGAGGTGGACGGCGAGGCGGAGAGTTCGAACATGATCAACAGGGGACGGGAATTTCGGGGCGCGCGGCCATGGCTGCACGGAATTCGCGCAGTCTAAAAGAAATCGCCGAGGTTTGCCCGAAACGCGTCACGGCGGCGGGGAGCGGGGCGATCCGACCGGGTCCGATGAGACTCGATCAATCGGCTTCGAGCGCCGCGAACCGCTCGACGAGAAAGTCCAGCAGCGCGCGCACCGCCGGCAGCAGGCCACGCCGCGACGCGAGCACCGCGTGGACCATCTCGCGACGCGGCGCCCAGTCGGGCAGCACGACCTGCAACTCGCCGCGCGCGACGGCGTCGCGGATCATCATGGTCGGCAGCTGCACCACGCCGACACCGGCCACGGCCGCCGCGCGCAGCGCGAACATCCCGCGCGTGACGAAGCGCGGCCGGTGCGGGATCGTCGCGTGCGCGCCGCCCGGCCCGCGCAGGTTCCAGACGTGATCGTCCTGCGGCTGGCCGAGCGCGAGGCTCGGCAGCGCGGCGAGATCGGCCGGCACACGCGGCGCCGCCGCGCGCGCGAGCAGCGCCGGGCTCGCTACCAGGCACTGGCCGCGCTCGGCGAGCGGGCGCAGCACGAGCTCGCTGTCCTCGAGCGGCGGCGGCCGCACGCGCAGCGCGATGTCGACCCCTTCGCCGACCACGTCGACGCGCCGGTTGGTTTCCTCGAGATGGATTTCGACGTGCGGACACTGCGCCATGAACGCGCCCAGCATCTCGCCGACCAGCGAATCGAGCAGCGCGATCGGACACGTCACGCGCACGATCCCGCGCGGCTCCGCGTGGCGCAGCGCGACCGCCTGGTCGGCCGCGTCGGCTTCGACGAGCATCGCGCGGCAGTGGGCATAATAGGTCGCGCCGACCTCGGTCAGCGCGAAGCGCCGCGTCGAACGCTGGATCAGCCGCATCCCGAGACGCTCCTCGAGCCCGGCGATGCGCCGGCTCAGCCGCGATTTCGGCAGGTTCAGCGCGCGTCCGGCCGGCGCGAAGCCGCCGTGGTCAACCACCTGCACGAAGAAATAAAGGTCGTTCAGATCCCGCATCATCGTTCACCAAATAGAACGCTGAGTGCGATTTTCCCATACTACCGAAACGATCGTTCCGATCTTATGCTTGTCCTGTCGCCCGGGCAGATCGCCGTGGGCATGCAGATTCAGGAGAACGCAGATGAAACAGATCGTCGGCACCTACAGCGCCCCGCGTCCGCACTGGGTCGGAGATGGTTTTCCGGTCCGCTCGCTGTTCAGCTATCACAGCACCGGCGCGCACCTGAGCCCGTTCCTGCTGCTCGACTACGCGGGCCCGGCCCGCTTCGAGCCGACCGGCGAGCGGCGCGGCGTGGGCCAGCATCCGCACCGTGGTTTCGAGACGGTGACGATCGTCTACGACGGCGAAGTTGATCACCGCGATTCGACCGGCGCGGGCGGCCATATCGGCCCCGGCGACGTGCAGTGGATGACCGCGGCGAGCGGGATCCTGCACGAGGAATTCCACTCCGACGCGTTCGCGAAGCGCGGCGGCGCGCTGGAGATGGTGCAGCTGTGGGTGAACCTGCCCGCGAAGCACAAGCTCGCCGCGCCTGGTTACCAGACGCTGCGCGACGCCGAGATTCCGTCGGTGCCGCTCGCCGGTGGCGCGGGGCGCGTACGCGTGATCGCGGGCGAGTTCGACGGGCATCGTGGTCCGGCCCGCACCTTCACGCCGATCGACGTCTGGGATGTGCGGCTCACGCAGGGAGGCCGCACCCGCTTCGAGATCGCGGACGGCCGCACGCTGGCGCTCGCGGTGCTGCGCGGCACGGTGCTGGTGAACGGTAGCGAAGTCGTGCGCGAGGCGCAGGTGATCCATCTGTCGCGCGACGGCGCGGGCGTGGAGATCGAGGCGAACAACGACGCGACGCTGCTGGTGCTGAGCGGCGAGCCGATCGACGAGCCGGTGGTCGGCTACGGTCCGTTCGTGATGAACAGCGACGCGGAGATTCGCGCGGCCGTCGACGATTTCAACAGCGGCCGGTTCGGCCGGATGCCGGCCTGAGCGTAGTCGGACGCTGCCCGGCGCCGTCTTCCGGCGGCGCCGGGGGCGCGTCCGTGGCCTGCCCGGCCGGCCGCGCGGCAGGCATAATGGCCGATTGGAGCGCGCCCGCCCGGGCGCGCGTTTTCATTCTGGGCCGCCGCATGTCGTCTTCCAACGCTTCCTCCCCGCCGTCCTCGTCCCGTTCCGCTTCGCTCGCCGCGCTCGAATGGCGCTGGCAGCCGTTCGACGCGCTGTCCGCGCGCGACGTCTACACGCTGCTCGAGGCGCGCAGCGCCGTGTTCGTGATCGAGCAGCGATGCATCTACGGCGACATCGATGGCGCCGATTTCGACGCGTGGCACCTCAGCGCCGTCGATGCCGACGGCCGGCTGGCCGGCTACCTGCGCGTGCTGCTGCCCGATGCCGGCTCGCCCGACATCCGCATCGGCCGCGTGCTGACCACGGCGCCGTTTCGCGGCATCGGGCTCGGCAACGCGCTGCTCGCCAATGCGCTCGAACGGATCCGCGAGCAATGGCCGGCCACGCCGATCAGCCTGCATGCGCAGGCGCACCTGCAGAAGTACTACGGCGCGTTCGGTTTCGCGCCGAGCTCGGAAATTCACGACGACGACGGCATTCCGCACATCTGGATGCGTTCCGCGTAACGCGCGCGCCAGACGTCGCCCGTCGCCCGTCGCCGGGCCTCTAGCGATGGGCGGCGGCGTGGCCCCGGCCCGTCGCGCGCGGGGCCGTGCCGGCCCGCTCGCGCAGCCGGCCGCGCGCGGACAGGCGCATCCAGTGCCGCAGCGCGATCAGCGCGCCGAGCACGCTCATCATCGAGCCCGGAATCCATAGCAGCAGGCCGCCGATCTGCTGGTCGCGCAGCGGGCTCAGCCAGGTGAACGCGCGGCCGCAGATCGAGTAGATCGGGTAGAGTTCGCGCGGCGTGAAGAAGATCAGCGCGCCGAGCAGGATCTGCGGCGGGATCGCGGCGATCGCGATCAGTACGCGCCGCCCCGGCGCGAGGCGGGCCGGCGGCGCGGGGCGCGGATCGACGACGAGCCACCAGAACAGCAGCCCGTCGATCACCATGCTCCAGTTCATGACGCGGTAGAGCCGCCAGTCGAGCATTGCGAGGAAGTGGATCGGCGCGAGCAGCCAGAAATAGATCAGCCCGACGAACAGCAGCACCGCGACGACCGGATGGAACACGATGTCGAGCGCCACGCGCACCGGCCGCGCGGCGAGCACGGGCCGCAACGCGCGCTGCCGCCACGCGAACGGGATGCCGGCACGGATCGCGGCGCCGGGATACGACAGCGCGATGAAGAACGGCCCGAGATGATGCAGCACCAGATGCTGCGCGCGATGCATGAAGAATTCGTGCTCGAAGAAGTAGTCGAGCCGCGTGTGCAGCGCCACGTAGAGCGCGCCGAGCCCGAACCAGAACGACAGCCGCCGCAGCGGCGTGACGCGCGCCTTGCGGGCGCCGCGCGCGAACAGCACGGCCGCGCCGAGGATCGCGATCACCACCGTCGGCGACGGCTCCCAGGGATCGAGCCAGATGAGCGGGTTCATCGCGCGAGCCTTTGCCGTGGCGGGTTGAGGGGCGGCTTCACGAGGCCGATGTCGCAAGGATGCCGCGCAGATCGGCGGCGAACGCCTCGGGCGAGTCCTGGTCGGTGGCGAGCAGCCGCGCCCGGCCGTGCGCATCGAACACGTAGACAGCCGAGCTGTGCGTGACCGCATAGTCGCCCGACGCATCGGGCGCTTCCATCTGATAGGCGACGCGGTAGCGTTTCGCGAGCGTCTCGATCTCGCGCGCGCTGCCGGTCAGCCCGACCGCGTGCGCGGCGTCGAACGCGCCGACGTAGGCGCGCATCAGGGCCGGCGTGTCGCGCGCCGGATCGACCGACACGAACAGGATGCGCACCCGGTTCGCGTCGGGGCCGAGCCGGGCGAGCACCTGCATGAGCCGCGCCATCGTTTCCGGGCAGACGTCGGGGCAGTGCGTGTAGCCGAAATAGACGAGCGTGACGCGGCCGCGAAACGCCGACGCGTCGATCGGCCGGCCGTCCTCGCCGGTCAGCGAGAACGCGAGATCGGGCAGGTGGCCCGTGACGTCGGTCAGCGTGGCGGCGGGGGTGCCGGTGCCGCGCGGCGAGCAGGCGGCCAGCGCGCAGGCCGCCGCCAGCAGCAGCGCCGCGCACGCCGTCGCGGCGCGCGACGAGCGGGCGTGGCGCAAGCCGCGGGAGGGGCATCGGGTGGCGCCGGGCAGGAAGGGCATCGATCGGCTCGTCGATGGAGGTGGATATCGGTGTGTGCCGGTGAGTATCGGTGAATACACGGGCAGGGCAGGACGAAGCGGCAGCGTGGTCGCGGCGTGCGGCCCGTCCTCGAATCGTCCGACTGTAGCGCAATTCTTCCGGGCGAGGGGCGGCCCTGCGCGATGCCGGCGATCACGAAAAACGGATACGGATCGCACGCGAACCCGCGTCGGCCGGCCCGCATCGGGGGCCTCGCGCGGCCCGCGCGGCGCCGTCGGCTTTGCCCTCGGCCCGGCCGGCGCGGTAAGATGCCGTCATGCTTTCGTCGGCATTCGCGCCGTCGGCGGCCATTTTTTTCACGCCACCCACGCCACCCTCCTCCGAGATCCGATGCAATCCGTCCCGGCTTCCCTCTCCCTGACCGATACCGCATTCTTCTTCGATTTCGACGGCACGCTCGTCGATCTCGCGCCGACGCCCGACGGCATCCATGTACCCGCTTCGCTGCCCGCGCTGCTGACCGAACTGCGCACGCTCGCGCGCGGCGCGGTGGCGATCGTCTCGGGCCGCGGCATCGACAGCATCGACGGCTTCCTCGGCCTGACGGACCTGCCGGTCGCCGGCCTGCACGGCGCCGAGCGGCGCGACGCGAACGGCGACACGCAGCGTATCGGCTTCCACGACGAGCGCCTGCTGCGCATCGAGCACGAACTCGCCGCGGTGGTCGAGCGTCATCCCGGCATGCTGCTCGAGATCAAGGGCGCGGCCGTCGCGCTGCACTTTCGCAACGCGCCCGAGCGCGAGGCGGTGGCGCGCGAGGCCGCCGAGCGGCTGGTCGCCGACTATCCCGATGCCTACGTGCTGCAGCCCGGCAAGATGGTGTTCGAGATCAAGCCGAAAGGCGTCGACAAGGGCCGCGCGATCGCGGCGTTCCTGAACGAGCCGCCGTTCGCGGGCCGCACGCCGGTGTTCGCCGGCGACGACCTGACCGACGAGAAAGGCTTCGCGGTGGTGGACGCGGCGGGCGGCCTGTCGATCAAGATCGGCGCGGGCGACACCATGGCGCGCACGCGGCTCGATTCGGTCGAGGCGATGCGCGCGCAGATCGCCGCCTGGATCGCGGCGGAGCGCACTCGCGCATGAGCCGGCTGATCATCGTATCGAATCGCGTCGCACCGATCTCCGAAGGCGAACCGGCCGCGGGCGGCCTCGCGATCGGCGTCTACGACGCGCTGAAGGAAACCGGCGGCATGTGGTTCGGCTGGAGCGGCGAGGTGGTCGCCTCGGGCGCGCCGCAGATCAGCGTGGAGGAGCGCGGCCCCGTCACGTTCGCCACCATCGGCCTCGTGCGCCGCGACTACGACCAGTACTACCGCGGCTTCTCGAACGCGACGCTGTGGCCGGCGTTCCACTACCGGACCGACCTGATCCAGTACGACCGCCACGAATTCGAGGGCTACGGCCGCGTCAACGTCTGGCTCGCGCAGCAACTGGTGCCGCTGCTGCGCGACGACGACGTGATCTGGGTCCACGACTATCACCTGATCCCGTTCGCGCAGGCGCTGCGCGCGGCCGGCGTGAAGAACCGGATCGGCTTCTTCCTGCATATCCCGTTTCCGGCCGCGCAGGTGCTCGTCAACGTGCCGCCGCACCGCGCGCTGGTCGAGGCGATGTGCTCGTATGACCTGCTCGGCTTTCAGACCGAGCCGGACCTGCGCGCGTTCTGCGACTACGTCGACGCCGAGGCGGGCGGCGGCCTCGAGCGCGGCGGCGAAGCCGGCATGCGCGGCAGCGGCCCGGTGACGATCCGCGCGTTCGGCCGCGTGCTGCAGGCGCATGCCTATCCGATCGGCATCTATCCCGACGAGATCGCCTCGCTCGCGCAGGCGGGCGCGAACGGCCGCGCGGTGCGCACGCTCGCCACCTCGCTGCACGGCCGCCAGCTCGTGATGAGCGTGGACCGGCTCGATTACTCGAAGGGCCTCGTCGAGCGCTTCCGCGCGTTCGAGAAGCTGCTCGAGCACGAAGCGTCGTACCGCAACCGCGTGTCGTTCCTGCAGATCGCGCCGTCCACGCGCGCGGACCTGCGCGCCTACCAGGACATCCGGCTGCAGCTCGAGGGCGAGTCGGGGCGCATCAACGGTCGTTACGCGGAGCTCGACTGGGCGCCGATCCTCTACATCCACCGGCAGTACGAGCGGCCGCTGCTGGCCGCGCTGTACCGGCTCGGCCGCGTCGGCTTCGTGACGCCGCTGCGCGACGGCATGAACCTGGTGGCGAAGGAATACGTGTCGGCGCAGGACCCCGAGGATCCGGGCGTGCTGGTGCTGTCGCGCTTCGCGGGCGCCGCGCGCGAATTGACGGGCGCGCTGATCGTCAATCCGATGGACATCGACGGGATGGCCGAGGCGCTCGCGCAGGCGCTGTCGATGCCGGTAGCCGAGCGCCGCGCGCGCTACGCGGACATGATCGCGCAGCTGCGCGAGAACAACGTCTCGGTCTGGCGCGACAACTTCCTGCGCGATCTGCAGCGGGCCGGCTGAGCCGCGCGCCGCGCGCCGCGCGTTGCCTGCATTGCGCCCATGAAAAACCGCCGGCTGGACCGGCGGTTTTTCTTATCGACAGGCGTCGCGCGAGGCATCAGGCGACGCGTTCGTCGCCGAGCGTCGCGTCGTCGTCGGGCATCATGTGGCGGCCGTGCTGCTTGGTCAGCAGGTCGCGATAGATGCCGGGGCGGTTGCGCAGCTGTTCGGGCGAGCCGTCGTCGATCACCTTGCCAGTGCTCATCGCGATGATCCGGTCGAAGTTGCGCAGCGTCGAGAGCCGGTGCGCGATCGCGATCACGGTGCGGCCGACCATCAGCCGGTCGAGCGCGGCCTGGATCGCTTCCTCGGACGCGCTGTCGAGCGCCGAGGTGGCCTCGTCGAGCAGCAGGATCGGCGCGTCCTTGAGGATCGCGCGCGCGATCGCGATGCGCTGGCGCTGCCCGCCGGACAGCTTCACGCCGCGGTCGCCGACGATCGTGTCGTAGCCGTCGGGCATGGCCTCGATGAATTCGCTGCAGCGCGCGTCGCGCGCGGCGGCGAGCACTTCCTCGCGGCTTGCCTCGGGGCGCCCGTAGGCGATGTTCTCGTAGATCGAGCGATGCAGCAGCGAGATGTCCTGCGGCACCAGCGCGATCTGCTGGCGCAGGCTGTCCTGCGTGATCGCCGCGATGTCCTGGCCGTCGATCTTGATCGCGCCCTGCTGGACGTCGTAGAAGCGCTGCAGCAGCGCGAGCACGGTCGACTTGCCGGCGCCCGACTTGCCGATCAGCCCGACGCGCTGGCCCGCCTCGATGCGCAGGTCGAAATGGTCGAGGATCGGCCGGCGGCCCGGATAGGCGAACGTGACGTGCTCGAACTCGACGCGCCCGCCGCTCGGCTTCAGCTCGGTCGCGTCGGAGCGGTCCGGCATGCCGTGCGGCTCGAGGATCGTCTTGACGGCCTCGGCGAGCCGCGCGATGTGCTGCGTGACGTCCACCAGCGCGACCGCCAGGTCACGCGTGCCGTGCAGGATCGTGAAGCCGAGCGAGCTGACCAGCACGATGTCGCCCGAGGTCGCCTTGCCCTGGTCCCAGAGCAGCAGCGCCCAGCCGAGCAGGCCGGCCGACAGCATCGCCGTGATCACCGCGTGCAGCAGCCGCAGCTTTTCGAGGTAGAGCAGGCTCTGCTGGCGCGCGTCCATCTCGGCCTTGACGGTCTGGCCGAAGCGCTTCTGCTCGCGCAGCGTCATGCCGAACGCGCGCACCATCGCCATGTTGCCGATCACGTCGACGAGCTCGCCGTCCACGGCCGCGGCCTTGGTCGCGAACGCGTGGTGGCGAGCCGAGCCGCGCCCGGCCAGCTTGAACAGCACGATCGCGAGGACCGCCGAGCAGGTAAACAGGCCCAGCGCCATCAGCGGATTGACGACGATGATCATGACGATCGCGCCCGCCACCGCGATGCACGGCGGCAGCACGTTCCACGCCATGGTGTTCTCGGACGTGTAGACGGCGTTCGAGGTGGCGGTGATCCGGCTCGCGAGTGTGCCGGGCTGCTTTTCGGCGTAATAGGTCGGCGAATGGCCGCTCAGGTACTGGAACAGGTCGCGGCGCAGGTCGCCCGTGACGGCGACGAACGTATGCGCGGCAACCCAGCCGCCGATGCGCCAGAGCAGGTTGTCGGCCGCGATCAGGCCGACCAGCAGGCCGAACGCGGCCCACAGCGGGCCCGGGTGATGGCGGCCGCCGGCCAGCACGTCGATCAGGTGCTTGATCGCGTATTGCGAGCCGAGCGCGCAGCCGACGGCGGCCAGCACGCTGGCCAGCACGATGAGGTGGGCGACGGGATGCTTGCGGATGTAGCGAAACAGAAACGCAAGAGGGTGGCTCGCATAGCTCGAGAGCTTCGCGTTGTGGGCGTTGCGCTGGGCAGGTGTGAGAGCTTCCAAAATTTGTGCGTGTGGTCGAAACGGAGGTTAAGCGGCGCGCGCGGTGCGGACAGCGTGCCGCGATGGTCCACGAAGCGGACGAAAGCCGGCATTGTAAACAAGCCCGGGATTTGTGCCGCACCCGATCGCATCCGATCGAGCTACGGTCTGCGATCCATTTTGGGATAAAATCCGGCGGCTCGCATGCTTTCCGCGCGGCACGCGCGGACGTCGGGTATCGTCGAAACGAAAAAGCGACGCCGACCGATCAGGTTGCCGCGGCGCCGCAGCGATGGTCCTACTCTAATTCCGCCTTGAAAATCCAAGGGTTGCAAAATGTTGCGCCTTTGTAACAAGGTAAAGTCTTTGAAATGTTCCGCGTTGCGGCCATCGTTCGATCTGATAATGGCCCTCGGGCTAACCCTGAGTCATTTTTACAGGATGCCCGGTGCCGGTTCCCGCAGGATGAAGGAAATTTTACGGGATGCTGTCAACGACGCGCAGCACCATGCGTTGAATGCAAGTGCGCCGACAGCAGGCGGCGCCTCGTTACCGCGAGCCGGTCGTTTTTTGTCCGACGTTTTGATCAGTCCGGCTCGCCGGACGGCAAGGCTTACGGTTGATCCAGCCTGACTTTTTGCCGATATTTTAGGAGTTACTCAGATGCGAATCGCTCAAATCGCTCCGTTGCACGAGGCGGTTCCCCCGAAGCTGTATGGCGGTACCGAACGGGTGGTGTCCTACCTGACCGAGGCATTGGTCGAGATGGGGCATGACGTGACGCTGTTCGCCAGCGGCGATTCGCAGACGTCCGCGAAGCTCGAAGCGTTCTGGCCGCAGGCGCTGCGCCTCGACCCGACGATCCGCGACGTGATGGCCCCGCACATGCTGCTGCTCGAGGAAGTGCGCCGCCGCGCGGACGAATTCGACGTGCTGCATTTCCACATCGACTATTACCCGTTCTCGCTGTTCTCGCGCCAGCCGGTGCCGCACGTCACGACGATGCACGGCCGCCTGGACCTGCCGGAACTGCAACCGATCTTCAACACGTTCAACACCGTGCCGGTGGTGTCGATCTCGGACAACCAGCGCATTCCGCTGCCGCAGGCCAACTGGCAGCCGACCGTCTATCACGGCCTGCCGGAAAACCTGCTGACGCCGCCGAAGGACGCCAAGCCGGGCTACCTCGCGTTCCTCGGCCGCATCTCGCCGGAAAAGCGCGTGGACACCGCGATCCGCATCGCCGAGCAGGCCGGCATGCCGATCAAGATCGCCGCGAAGCTCGACAAGGCCGACCGCGCCTATTACGAAGAGAAGATCAAGCCGCTGTTCGCACTGCCGCACGTCGAGTACATCGGCGAGATCAACGAATCGCAGAAGTCCGAATTCCTCGGCAACGCGCACGCGCTGCTGTTCCCGATCGACTGGCCGGAGCCGTTCGGCCTGGTGATGATCGAGGCGATGGCCTGCGGCACGCCGGTGATCGCGTTCAAGCGCGGCTCGGTGCCGGAAGTGATCGACAACGGCGTGTCTGGCTTCGTCGTCGAAGACGAGATCTCGGCGATCGCCGCCGTCAAGCGGCTCGACACGCTGCCGCGCGAGAAGGTGCGCGGCGCGTTCGAATCGCGCTTCTCGTCGAAGGTGATGGCCGCCAACTACGTGAAGGTCTACGAAGAGTTGCTGCGCCAGAACCGCCGCACGGTGCTGCGCGAAGTCAACGCGAACTGATCGCATGCAGTGACGCGCCGGCTGGTCCGGCGCGCCCCGACGCCCCGCAGGGTTTGCCCTGCGGGGCGTTGTTCATTGGGGCGCGCCGGTGTTGTATCCGCGCCGCGCGGCCGGTGCGTTTGACGGCAATGCGACGGGTTTCGTCTGACGCGGCAGGTCATGCCCCTATAATGGCCGTGCCGTAAAATCCGGCACCAGCGAGATCGACAGGAGAGAGGTTTTGGCGAGAACGAAAATCACGCGCGCGAGTCCGGCCCCCGGGGCCGGCGTCATTTTCGCGTTGCGCGCGATCGGTCTCGTGCTGTTCGTTCGCTGGCTGCACGCGATGGCGCAGATGGATTGGTCGACGCTGTCGACCATGGCGTCGTCGCCGTGGGCCTGCGTGAATCTGGTGTTCCTGTTCCTGCTGATGACGCTGCCGGGCGCCGCCGCGCGCGCCGAGCGGCCGAGCCACCCGCTGCCGCAATGGCTGCGCCAGGCGCTGCGCCTGTTCGCGCTGCTCGGCTTCCTGTTCGCCGTCTGGTCGGTCGGCGCGTTCGTCTGGTTCGCCGGCTGGCGCCGCGCGCTGCACGCGGTGATCGCGAGCAACGGCTGGTTGGTGGCCGCGCCGGTGCTTTATGCCGCCGTGGTCTGGATTTGCCGTCCGCAGCCGCTCTGGCGCACCAATATCGCCGCGCGCCGGTTCGCGATCGGCCGCTACGCGATCTCGCTCGACGTGCTGACGCGCACCGTGGTCGTCTGGATGGAAAGCCGCAAGGTCGGTCAATACGATGCGCGCGAGTTGGCGATCCGCTGGCCGCGCGGCACCGTGCTGCCGTTCGCGACGGTGGGTGAACCTCAGGCTGCCGCGGTCCCGGCCGAGGTGGCGCCGATTGCGCCGGTGGCGGCTGAACCGGTTGCGCCCGTTGCACTGGTTTCGCCGGCCGAGCCGGCGCCGGCGATCGCGCCGGGCGGCGTGAGCGCGGCGGCCGGCGCCGGCGACCCCTCCGATGCCGTCGTCGGTCATGCGGTCGATCATGCGGCCGGGCCGCATTCGGGCGAGGGCGCGGCGCCGTCGAACCTCCCTGCGAACCTCGAACCGGCGCCCGTCGGCGCAAATTCCGGGCCCGCGCCGGCCCCAGCAGTCGTCGAAGCCGCTGCGGATATGGCTCCCGAAGCGGCCGCCACGGCCGGGCCGAAACCGGCCGAACCGGATCCCTCCCGACCCGGCGTGCCGGCGACCTCGGACATGCCGCGCGGGCGGCCGTTCTCGCGGCCGAAGGTCGAACTGCTCTGGAATTCGCCAGCGGCGGTCGGCCACAACCGCAAGATCGTGATGCGCGCGCCGCTCGCGACCGAGGGCGATCGTGTCGCCGCGCGCGCGCTCGATGCGACGCTGCGGCAGTTCGGCTGACGCCCGCCATGTGGCACGATCGCCTCGCGCAGCGGCGGTCCTGCCGTCTCCCCGATGGTCTTGCCCGCCGCACCGTGCATGCATGGCACGACAGTCGCGCCTGCCGGCGCGCCCGAAAAAGGACATTCCGATGATCATCCACTGGCTGCTGGCCGCGATCCATCTGAGCGCGTTCGGCCTCGCGCTGGCCGCGAGCGCCACGCGCAACCGCGCGTTCAAGCGCGTGGCCGCCGCGCCGGTCGCGCAGGTCGCCGACCTGAAGGCGGTGTTCCGTGCCGACACGGGCTGGGGGCTGACGGCGCTGGTGCTGCTCGTCACGGGGCTGATGCGTGCGTTCGGCGGTTTCGAGAAGGGCAGCGCCTATTACCTGCACGAGCCGCTGTTTCATCTGAAGATGATGGCCGTCGTGATCATCCTGATCCTCGAAATCCGGCCGATGAGCGCGCTGTTGCGATGGCGCGCGGCGGTGCGGCGCGGCGAGCTGCCCGACGTCGCGCGTGCGTTCACCTATTCGCGTATCTGCCATGCGCAGGCCGCGCTGATCATCATCATCGTGTTCGCCGCCGCCGGCATGGCGCGCGGCGTCGGTGCCGGCTGAGGCGGCCGCGGCGGCCCCGGCTTTGCCGTGCCGATCGCGGGTGGCGGCCTGACAGGCCGACCTGTCCACGCCCGTCAAGAAGTGCGATGATTCGACATCCGACCGCCGCGTGCGCCACGCCGCTGCGGCCCCGTCCATCAAGGGATTGGGGGAAACATCAGTCATCGGATGACTTGTGACGCAGTATAATGGCCGCGCCATTTCGATCTGATCCGCTTCCCGTTCGGTCGGATCTCTATTTTAAGGATAAGGCCCCATGTCCGTGCCCGCGCTTCCCGTGCCCCCGCGCCGCCGCGCCCGCAGCCTCGCCCAAGACGTCGTCGACGCGCTGAGCTCGCAGATCGAGAACGGCGCGCTGCGTCCCGGCGACAAGCTGCCGACCGAGACGGAAGTGATGGCGACGCAGGGCGTGAGCCGCACGGTGGTGCGCGAGGCGATCTCGCGGATGCAGGCGAGCGGCCTGATCGAGACGCGCCACGGGATCGGCAGCTTCGTGCTGGCGCCGGAGCGGCGCCGCACGCTCGGCATCGATCCGGCCACCATCACCACGCTGCGCGACGTGCTCGCCGTGCTCGAGCTGCGCATCAGCCTCGAGAGCGAATGCGCGAGCCTCGCCGCGCAGCGCGCCAACGACGCCGACCTCGGCTCGCTGCGCCGCGCGCTCGATGCGATCGCGCAGAGCGCCTCGGGCGGCCGCGACACGGCCCAGCTCGATTTCCATTTCCATCTGCAGATCGCCCAGGCCACCGGCAATCGCTATTTCGTCGACATCATGACGCAGCTCGGCACCTCGATCATTCCGCGCGCGCGCGTGAATTCGGCGCGCTTCGCCGGCGACGATCTGGAGCGCTACGTCGGGCGCCTGAACCACGAGCACGAGGCGATCTTCGAGGCGATCGCGCGGCGCGATCCGGAGGCGGCGCGCGCCGCGATGCGCACCCACCTGACCAACAGCCGCGAACGCCTGCGCCGTGCGCACGAGGCGGCCGAGGCGGGCCGCGACGGCGCCGACTGACGGTTCGGTGCATCCGCCGCGCCGCTGGACGCGCGGTGCGGATGGCGAGGCCGGCGCCGGCCTGCGCTTGCCTGCAAGACGCGGGGCCGGCGCGGCTAGGGGTTCTCGCCGGGTAGCCTAAAACGTCAGTCATCGTATAACATCGCGGTTCCGCGCTTCGATGCATTCGCATCGGCGCCTTGCCACCTGCTTCGATTCGCCATCCAGAGAGGATTCCGCCGTGACTTCGCCGACTTCCACGACCGCCAAGCCGTTCCGCCGCCTGCTGTTGACCGGCGCCGCGGGCAACCTCGGCCGCCAGCTGCGCGCCGCACTCGGCGACTGGGCCGACATCGTCCGCGTCAGCGATATCGCGCCGCTGGGCGAAGTCGCGCCGCACGAGGAAGCGGTGGTGGCGGACCTGGCCGACCGCGCTGCCGTCAACGCGCTGGTCGAGGGCGTGGACGCCGTGATCCACCTGGGCGGCATCTCGGTGGACGCGCCGTTCGACGCGCTGATCGAGGCGAACATCCGCGGCGTCTACAACCTCTACGCGGCCGCGCATCAGTTCGGCGTGCGCCGCATCGTCTACGCGAGCTCGAACCACGTGGTCGGTTTCCATCCGGTCACCGAGGTCGTCGACGTCGATTCGCCGCAGCGCCCCGATTCGCTGTACGGCGTCACGAAGTGCTTCGGCGAGTCGCTGTCGCGCTATTACTTCGACCGCTTCGGGCTGGAGACGGTGTGCCTGCGGATCGGTTCGTCGTTCGACGTGCCGAAGAACCCGCGCATGCTGGTCACGTTCTTGAGCTTCCGCGACTTCATCGAGCTGGTGCGCTGCTCGCTGATGACGAACCGCGTCGGCCACGCGATCGTCTACGGCGTGTCGGACAACCGCACCAAGTGGATCGACAATGCCAAGGCCGCGTTCCTCGGCTTCCGTCCGCAGGACAGCTCGGCGCCGTTCGAGCATCTGTTCCCGTCGAGCGGCCCGGACCGCAATCTCGACGATCCGGCGCAGCGCTACCAGGGCGGCGGCTTCGTGGTCGGCGAACCGCAGGGGGAGCCCAAGCTCACGAGCTGAGGCGGCCGGAAACAAGCAACCCGCCGGCCGCGTGAGCGGCACGGCGGGGCGGGGCACCACCGCGCGCGAGATGCGCGCGGCGGCGCGAAGACCCGGCAGACGGCGCCCGTCGCATTGCGCGGCGGGCGCCGTCGCCGTTTACGCGGTGGCGATCGCCGGATCGCTGGTGCTCGCGCGGCCCGTCTCGACGTGGCCGGCGAAGCGGCGCAGGAAGCCGGACGCGGTGCCGTCGCTGATCGTCAGATCGTACCAGCCATGGCTGCCGCGCAGGTCCCAGTAGTCGTCGATGCGCTGGCCCGGGAACAGCTCCCAGGTGCGCGTGTGGCCGCCATAGCCGTTCGACACGGTCAGCCGCACCGGCGCCTTGCCACGGTTCGTGAGGCGCAGCGTGAGGTTGCCGTTGATCACGTCGTAGCCGTACAGCGCTTCGGGGTTCGGCGTGCGGCCGTCGCCGGCCGCGGTGGTGCCGCGGAAGCGGCTGAAGAAGCCGTTCGGGCCGTACACCGAGAGGTCGTACAGGCCGAGCGTGGCCGCCGTGCTCCAGCTGTCGGCGAGCTTCCGGCCCGCCTCGACGGTGTAGGCCCACGGGCCGTCGACACGGTTCGCGGCCTGCACCTGGAACGCCGCGCCGGCCCGGCCGCTGTTCGCGAAGGTCAGCTTGTACTTGCCGCTCGCGGCATCGATGCGGCCGAACACGAACAGCTCGTAGGGCAGCGCGCGCGCCGGACGCAGTCCGGCTTCCTGCTGCGGCACGGCCTGCGAGGCGGGCGGCACCGGGACGTAGTCAGGGTGCGTGGTGCGGTCTGGCGGCGCGTAGCCGCTCGTGTCGGGCAACTGCGGCAGGCGCGCGTCCGGATCGCGGAAGTCGAACGCGGTGGTGAGGTTGCCGCACACCACGCGGCGCCACGGCGAGACGTTCGAGGCCGGGATGTCGTACTGCTCGCCGAAGCGCGCCTCGATGAACTGCAGCAGCGAGGTGTGATCGAAGGTCTGCGAGCAGAGCCAGCCGCCCTTGGTCCACGGCGAGACCACGATCATCGGCACGCGCGGGCCGAGGCCGTAGGGGCCGGCCATGTGGCTCGCGTCACCGGCGAACACCTCGTTGGTGGTGGCCACGGTGGACAGGCCGTTGTCGCGCGACTGCGGCGCGAACGGCGGCGGCACGTGGTCGAAGAAGCCGTCGTTCTCGTCGTAGGTGATGAACAGCGCGGTTTTGCTCCACACCTCGGGGTTCGAGGTCAGCGTCGCGAGCACCTGCTCGACGTACCAGGCGCCGTAGTTGGCCGGCCAGTTCGGGTGTTCCGAATACGCTTCCGGCGAGCAGATCCACGACACCTGCGGCAGCGTGCCGTTCGCGACGTCGGCCTTCAGCACGTCGAACAGCGTGCCGCCCGCGCTGATGTTGGTGCCCGTGCGGGCCTTGTCGTACAGCGGGTTGCCCGGCTGCGCGTTGCGATACTGGTTGAAGTAGAGCAGCGAGTTGTCGCCGTAGTTGCCGATATAGGCGTTGTCGCTGGTCCAGCCCCACGAGCCGGCCGCGTTCAGCCCCTCGCCGATGTCCTGGTAGATCTTCCACGACACGCCGGCCTTCTCGAGCACCTCGGGATAGGTGGTCCAGCCGTAACCCGATTCCTCGTTGCCGAGCACCGGGCCGCCGCCCTGGCCGTCGTTGCCGACGTAGCCGGTCCACATGTAATAGCGGTTCGGGTCGGTCGAACTCGGGATCGAGCAGTGGTAGGCGTCGCAGATCGTGAATGCGTCGGCGAGTGCGTAGTGGAACGGGATGTCCTCGCGCTGCAGGTAGGCCATCGAGGTCGTGCCCTTGTTCGGCACCCACTGGTCGTAGCGGCCGTGGTTCCAGGCCGCGTGCATGTCCTGCCAGCCGTGCGGCAGATCCTGGATGAACTGCAGGCCGAGGTTCGACGCGGCGGGATGGAACGGCAGCACTTCGCCGAGACCGGCCGGTTGATGGAACACCGACTTGCCGCTCGCGAGCGTGAGCGGACGCGGATCGCCGAAACCGCGCACGCCGCGCAGCGTGCCGAAGTAATGGTCGAACGAGCGGTTCTCCTGCATCAGGATCACGATGTGTTCGATATCACGGATCGTGCCGGTGCGGCGGTTCGCGGGAATCGCGAGCGCGTTGCGGATCACGGGCGGGAACACGCTGAGCGCGGCGGCGCCGGCGGTGCCGGCGGCGAGACGCAGAAAGTCGCGGCGATGCTTCGTCGTCATGGGTTGCTTCCTGTGCGGCGGGGATGGGCGGCCGTGCCAGTACGGCCGGAGGGAAATGCGGTCGGCGTCGCGCGGGGCGCGGCGTGAGTCGTCGCCGAGAATAGCGAGGAAACGGTGTCATTCACGTGACCGCGACAACGTTTGCGAAACGAAAAAAATGAACGAAAACAACATGAAAGCAAACCGGAAAAGCGACCCGGACGCCATCACGAAAACAGGTAAGAAACGGAGGCGGAACGGGGGCGGCGCGGGCAGCCAGGCGGACGCGACAGCTTACCCGCCGGCGCGCTCATTCGGGCCGTGCGAGAGCCCGAGCGGATCGGGCGATGCCGGCAGGCGCACCGTTGCCGCGAGCCGTTCGCCCGCCAGTTCGATCTCGTAGCGGCCCTGCGCGGGATCGAGGGCGCCGGGCGCGCAGTTCACCACGCCGAGCGCGACCGGCAGGCCGAGCGTGTGGCCGAACGCGGCCGAGCTGAGCGTGCCGACCGCCACGCCGTCGCGCAGGATCGCCTCGCCGCCCCACAGCGTGACGTCGGGCCGGCCCTCCACGCGCAGCGCGACCAGGCGGCGCGCGCACGGCTGGCCGATACGCGCGCAGAGCGCCGCCGAGCCCGTGAACGGCACCGGCGTCGCGAGCTTGCAGAGCCCGGCGAGGCCGGCTTCGAACGGATCCAGGCCCGGCGACAGCTCGCGGCCCCAGGCGGCCTGGCCGTTCTCGATGCGCAGCGATTCGAGCGCGTAGTCGCCGGCGTGGACGAGCCCGAGCGCGGCGCCGGCCTGCGTGAGCGCCGCGTGGACCGGCACCGCCGACTCGACCGGCACCAGCAGGTCCCAGCCCGGCGCGCCGGCGATCGCGTGGCGCAGCACGCGCACGACGGCGTGGCCGAGGTCGAGCTCGCGGCTCGTGCCGTGCGCGAACCCCGCGTCGCTGAAGTCGGCGCGCGACAGGCGCTGCAGCAGCGTGCGCGCGTGAGGGCCGATCAGCGAGAACAACGCGTACTGGCCCGTCACGTCGAGCGCGACGCAGCGCCGTTCGCCGGCGTCGAGATGGCGTTCGAGCAGGTCGAGGTCGCGCGTGGCCTGCGTGACGCCGGTGAGCAGCAGGTAGCGGTCGTCGGCGAGCCGCGCGAGCACGACGTCGGACTCGTAGCCGCCGCGCGCGTTGAGGATGCCGCTGCGCACGACGCTGCCGGGCGCCACCGCGACGTCGTTGGCGAGCCGCGCCTGCAGCGCGCTTTCGGCGTCGCGTCCCTTGACGAGCAGCTTGGCGAGCGCGCTGCGGTCGAACAGGGCCACCGTCTCGCGGCAGGCGCGGTGCTCGGCGGCGCTCCAGTCGTGCCAGTTCTGCCGGCCGAAGCTGTAGTCGAGGCGCGGCGCCTGGCCCGGCGGCGCGAACACGTTGGGGATCTCCCAGCCCATCCGGCTGCCGAAGCAGGCGCCGGCAGCCTGCAGCTGCGCATGGACCGGCGAGCGCCGCACGCCGCGCGCGCTGTCGAGCTCGCGGTTCGGCCAGGGCATCGCGTAGTGCAGGCCGAGCGTTTCCTTGACGCGGTCGTGGAGCCACATGTCGTTGCCGTGGAAGCGCGCGAAGCGGCGGATGTCGACGGCCCACAGATCCTGGGTCGGCTCGCCCGCCTCGATCCACTCGGCCAGCGCGCGTCCGGCGCCGCCCGCCGAGGCGATGCCCATCGAGTTGAAGCCCGCGCCGACGAAGAAGTTCGCCAGCTCGGGCGCCTCGCCGAGGATGAAGTGATTGTCTGGCGTGAACGACTTGGGGCCGTTGTAGAACTGCCGGACCCCGGCCGTCTCGAGCGCCGGCACGCGGTGCAGCGCGTTGCGCATCAGGATCTCGAACTGGTCCCAGTCGTCGGGCAGCAACTGGAATTCGAATTCGTCGGGAATGCCGTCCATGCCCCACGGCTTCGCGTCGGGCTCGAAGCCGCCCATCACGAGGCCGCCCACTTCCTCCTTGAAGTAGATGTAGCCGTCGGGGTCGCGCATCACCGGCAGGTCCGGATGCGCGCCCGGAATCCGGCCGGTCACGATGTAGTAGTGCTCGGCCGCGTGCAGCGGCACCGTGACGTCGGCGAGCCGGCCGAGGCCCTTGGCCCATAGGCCCGCGCAGTTCACGACGATGTCGGCGCCGAGCGTGCCGGTGTCGCCGGCCTTGTTGCGCCAGACCACGCCGGCCGCGCGGCGGCGCGTGCCGGTGCGCTCGCTCCGCACGGCCGTGACGCGCGTGTTCTCGACGATCCGCACGCCGCGCTGGCGCGCGCCGCGCGCCAGCGACTGGGTGAGGTCGGCGGGATTCGCCTTGCCGTCGCCGGGCAGCCAGACCGCGCCGGTCAGATCGTCGGTGCGCATCGCGGGCCACAGCTCGCCGGCCTCGCGCGCGTCGATCAGCTCGCAGTCGACGCCGTAGGCGCGCGCCACGGCGGCGGTGCGCTTCAACTGCGTTAGGCGCTCGGCCGTGCGAGCGACCGACAGCGAGCCGCAGCGCTTCCAGCCGGTGGCGAGACCGGTCTCGGCCTCGAGCGACGCGTACAGCTCGGTGGAATAGCGGATCAACTGCGTCAGGCTTCGTTGCGTGCGCAACTGACCGACCAGGCCGGCCGCGTGCCAGGTGGTGCCGCACGAGAGCCGGCCCTGTTCGAGCAGCACGACGTCGGTGATGCCGGCTTTCGCGAGATGGTAGGCGGTCGAGCAGCCGATGATCCCGCCACCCACGATCACGACGCGGGCATGGGACGGCACGGGCGGGACGGAGGACGAGGCGGTCATCGCGGATCCGGATCAATTGCAACAAAACGCATCGTATTGCCTAAAAATGACACGTTTGCGACGGCGGGCGGGATTGGCGGTGTTCATGCCGAGGGCGGAGGAGGGTGCGGGGGCCGTGAACGTGGGGCAGGTTGGCCCGAAAAGCGACGGTACGTGTGGACGGGAGGCAGCGCGAAAGGCTGGAGCGGAAGGCGAGGACGGAAGACGGGCGCAGGAAACGAGCGGGCCGCCGCGACCCGCCTGCGGGATCCACCCTGGCGCGCGGCACCACGGCCACGCACCGCTCATTCGATATCGGTCACCCAGGCGCCGAACCATTCGCTCGGCCGCGCGATCTCGTCCTGCGCGGCCACGAGTTCGAGCTCGTAGCGGCGCGCGTCGTAGGTCGCCTTGACCACGGCGTGGACCGCCGCGAGCGTGTGCTCGAACGCGGCGCGCACCGAGTCGCCGCGCAGCCGCCGTGCCACGAACACGGCGCTCGTCAGGTCGCCGACGCCGACCGGATGACGCGGGAACGCGTAGAGCGGCCGCTGGCCGATCCAGGCCTCGTGCTCGGTGACGGCCAGCATGTTGAAGCGGTCGGCCGGGCTGTTGCGGTCGTGCAGATGCTTGACGAGGATGATCTTCGGGCCGCGCCGGATGATCTCGCGGCAGGCGTCCACGGCCTCGCGCACCGTTTCGACGCGGCGTCCGGCCAGCTTCTGCAGCTCGCTGTGGTTGGGCGCCATGCCGTCGGCGAGCGTCGGCAGCTCGGCGACGATGAACTCCTCGACGCCGGGCTCCGGGCGCACGCCGCCCGTCTGGCCCATCGCTGGGTCGCAGAAGTACCAGGCGTTGGGGTTCATCGACTTGACGGTGCGCACGATGTCGGCCGCCGCGTGCGCCTGCGCGGGCGAGCCGAGGAAGCCCGAGAGGATCGCGTCGCAGCGCTTGAGCGCGCCGATCGCGGCGATGCCGTCCACCAGCTGCTCCATCTTCGCCGCGTCGATCGCGCTGCCGGCCCAGTTGCCGTATTGCATGTGGTTCGAGAGCTGGACCGTGTTGAGCGGCCAGACGTTCACGCCGAGGCGCTGCATCGGGAACACGGCCGCGCTGTTGCCCGCATGTCCGTAGATCACGTGCGACTGAATGCTGAGGACGTTCTTCATGATCGGCGGATGGTCGCGATTCGGTGTCTGCACGATACAGGAACTCGTCACGACACGGAAATACGCGGTAATCAAACCACTGCGGGCGGGTCGGGGCCGGCTTGCCTTACTGATCGTAAAATTGCGGGCGGCGCGCCGCGCCGTCCCCTTGATCCTTCCGGTATTCCGATGTTTCCGATTCGCACGATCCCGCGCCCGCTTTGGTTCGCGCGGCTGATGACCGGGTTCGCCGTCGTCCTGGTCACCGGCGTCGCGGCCGCCACCGCATGCCGTGCCGGCGGCGTCGCGCCGGCCGGCACGGCCGCGCCGGCGACGGCCGCCGCGCCCGGCGCGCCGGGTGCCCCGGCCGCCGCCACCGGCAACGACGGTCCCGTCTACGGCACCGAGCTCGAAGGCTTCGACTATCCGTATCCGGTCCATCGCTACAGGTTCAGCTCGCAGCGCGAGCCGATGCAGATGGCCTATCTCGACGTGAAACCCGAGCATCCGAACGGCCGCACCGTGGTGCTGCTGCAGGGCCGGTACTACTGCGCAGGCAGCTGGGAAGGGACGATCGAGGTGCTGTCGAAGGCCGGCTACCGCGTGATCGCGCCGGACCAGATCGGCCTGTGCAAGTCGAGCAAGCCCGAGCGCTATCAGTACACGTTCCAGCAGCTCGCTCACGACACGCACGCGCTGCTCGAATCGATCGGCGTGAAGGAGGCGACGATCGTCGGCCATTCGACGGGCGGCATGCTGGCGGCGCGCTACGCGCTGATGTTCCCGAAGGCGACGCAGCAGCTGGTGCTGGTCGATCCGCTCGGGCTCGAGGACTGGAAGGCGCTGGGCGTGCCGCCGCTGACGGTCGACTACTGGTACGCGCACGAGCTGAAAACGAACGCCGACGCGATTCGCCGCTACGAGCAGACCACCTATTACGCCGGCGAATGGTTGCCGGCCTACGAGCGCTGGGTGCAGATGCAGGCCGGCATGTATCGCGGGGCGGGGCGCGACGCCGTCGCCTGGAACGCGGCGCTGCTCGACGACATGATCCTGAACCAGCCCGTGCTCTATGAATTCGGCCAGATCCGCGTGCCGACGCTGCTGCTGATCGGCGACAAGGACACCACGGCGATCGGCAAGGACGTCGCGCCGCCCGAGGTGCATGCGAAGCTCGGACACTACGCGGAACTGGGCCGGCGCGCGCGGGCCGCGATTCCGGGCGCCACGCTGATCGAATTTCCCGGGCTCGGCCACGCGCCGCAGATGCAGGGCCCGGAGGCGTTTCACAGGGCGCTGCTGGCCTGGCTCGCGGCGCCGCACGCGGCCGCGGTGCATGTGCCGGCTTTGTAGGGGGCCGGCTAGGTCACGCGTCGGCCCGGTTAAGCGCCGGACTGGGTGACTGGCCGAGTCTGAGCGTGTGCCGGACGGCTCATTTGCCCGGCAACTTCTCCACCGTGCGCGCGGCGCCTTGCCCCGGCGCCGCTGCGGCCGACCCGATTACGCCCCCGGGCCGGATGATTCGCCGGACCTGATCGGGCATCGGACGATCCGCGTCCGGCCGCCTCCCGCCTATCGCGCATGGCCATCTCGCAACGACATCGCAACGACATCGCATCGGCCGGATCACCGGTCAGGCGGCCATTTCCGCCCCGCCGCGTCGTTTGCGCGCCCTTCAGCGCCACCCGCCGGCCGCGCGCCCCGTTTCTCCGTCATTGCGCCGCGAGTTCGTCGCGCACCTGCGCGGTGATCTCGTAGGAGCGCACGCGCGCGGCGTGATCGTAGATCTGCGCGGCCACGATCATCTCGTCGGCGCCGGTCTGCGCGATCAGCCGCTGGAGCCGCTCGCGCACCGTGTCGCGCGAGCCGACCGCCGCGAACGACAGCGCATGCGCGACGTTCGCGAGCTCGAAGTCGCTGCCCTCGAGCACTTCGACCGGCGGCGGCAGCTTGCCCGGCGTGCCGCGCCGCAGGTTCAGGAACTGCTGTTGCAGCGACGTGAAGAGGCGCCGCGCCTCCTCGTCGGTGTCGGCCGCGAATACGTTGACGCCCACCATCGCATACGGCTTCGCGAGCGCGGCCGAAGGCCGGAACTGCGCGCGGTAGACCTCCAGCGCGCGCATCAGGTAGTCGGGCGCGAAGTGCGACGCGAACGCGAACGGCAGGCCCAGCATGGCCGCCAGTTGCGCGCTGAAGAGGCTCGAACCGAGCAGCCACAGCGGCACCTCGAGGCCCGCGCCGGGCACCGCGCGCACGCGCTGGCCGTCCACCGGCTCGGCGAAGTAGCGCTGCAGCTCGACCACGTCGTCGGGGAACGCGTCGGCGCTGCCCACCAGGTCGCGTCGCAGCGCGCGCGCGGTGGTCTGGTCGGTGCCGGGCGCGCGGCCCAGCCCGAGCTCGATGCGGCCCGGATACAGCGAGGCGAGCGTGCCGAACTGCTCGGCGATCACGAGCGGTGCGTGATTGGGCAGCATGATGCCGCCCGAGCCCACGCGGATCGTCTTGGTGCCGCCGGCGATGTGGCCGATCACCACCGCGGTGGCCGCGCTCGCGATGCCGGGCATGTTGTGGTGCTCGGCGAGCCAGTAGCGCTGGTAGCCCCAGCGCTCGGCGTGCTGCGCGAGATCGAGCGAGTTGCTGAACGCCTGGCCGGCGTCGGCGCCTTCGGGGATCGGCGCGAGATCGAGAACGGAAAACGGGATCATGGGCGGGAAACGGAAAAGTAGGGGAGCGGGCTCGCGCGCGCCGCATACGGGCGCGGCGCGAACCGACGCGCGCGAAAGCGGCGCGACAGGTGCCGCCGATTGTGCCAAAGCGCGGCCGAACCCGCTGGCGGTGCGACGATAACCCTGCCGTCCGCAGGGTAAGCGGCGGCCGGACGCGGCGCCGGCGGGCCGGCGGACCGACCAGGGGGCCGCGGCAGAAAAGCGCAGTTTGTGACGGTCATTTTTGTTTCCCAGCGTGTCGCAATGGCGTGTCGGGAACGGTAATTCTTCTCGGAAACGAGCTGAATTGATGCTCCGCAAGGTCGAACCGCGCATGAGATTGACGATGATCCTGACGATGGTCATGCGAGTCGCCTACGTTATTCACCCGATTATTGCGATTAAATATGGCCAATTTGTCGCTATATGTGTGGATTTGACGCTTAAGTAGGTTGCCCGGGCCGGCGCCTCGGGATTCGCTGCTACACTCATCAAACCCTAAATTAAAACGCGCCGCGGGATTCCCGGGAGACGCCGCCCTCGACCGGCGGCAAGCCGAATGCGGCGGTGCTCCCGATCGAACCATCACTGCCCCGCCCTCGCGGGACCAGGAGCCGGGACCGTGTCCGTCGTCGTTTCATCCGCATCGTGCAGTGCGCAGCATGCCGGCCCGTGGGCCGGGTGGGGCACCGCATGAGCGCCCTTCTTCCGATCCTCGATTGCATGCTGCTGGCGCTGACCTGCGCGGCCTGCGCCTACGCGTGGTTCGCGGCGCTCGCGCCGGCGCCGCGCGCGCCGGACTCACGCTGGCGCGACGGCCGTGCCGGCGTCAGCGTGCTCAAGCCGCTGTGCGGCGCCGAGCCGCGACTCTATGAAAACCTCGCGAGCTTCTGCCGGCAGCGGCATCCGCGTTATCAGGTCATTTGCGGCGTGGCGTCGCCGGCCGATCCGGCGATCGCCGTGGTGCGGCGCCTGCAGACCGATTTCCCCGATTGCGACCTCGAACTCGTGATCGACCCGCGCATCCACGGCAGGAATCGGAAGGTCAGCAACCTCATCAATCTCGACCGGCGGGTCCGCTACGGCCGCCTCGTGATTGCCGACAGCGACATCGCGGTCGAGTCCGACTATCTGGAACGCGTGACGGCGCCGCTCGCCGATCCGTCGATCGGCGTCGTTACCTGCCTGTACCATGCGCGCGGCGTGGGCGGCTTCTGGACCCGCATCGGCGCGCAGTTCGTCGACGCGTGGTTCGCGCCCTCGGTGCGGATCGCGCATCTGGGCGGGTCGAGCGACTTTGGCTTCGGCGCGACGCTCGCGCTCACGCGCGAGACGCTCGAGCGGATCGGCGGGCTGGCCGCGCTGAAGGACGAACTCGCCGACGACTACTGGCTCGCCGCGCTGCCGCGCCGCCTCGGGCGCCGCACCGTGCTGTCCGAGGTGGACGTGACGACCGACGTGATCGAAACCCGCTTCGCCGAACTCTGGGCGCGCGAGACGCGCTGGCTTCGTACCATCCGTTCGCTGAAAATGGGCGGTTTCACGAGCCTGCTGATCACGTTCACGGCGCCGTGGCTGGCGATGGGCACGTATCTGGCGATGCGGCTCGCCGGCACCGTGCCCGGCACGATCGGCGCGTTCGCGGCGGCGGCCGGCGTCCTCGCGCGGCTCGTGCTGCATGCGCGCACCGCGTCGGGCTGGCGCGCGTTCTGGCGTGACCTGCCGCTCGTGCCGATTCGCGATACGCTGCTGTTTGCGGCCTGGATCGCGGCCGCGTTCGGCTCGCACGTGATATGGCGCGGCGCGCGCATCAAGGTGGCGAGCGCGGCCCCGGCGACGGCGACGCATGCGGGGGCGGCCGGCCCGACGGAATCGAAGCCCGGCGCCGTGGCGCCGGTGCGCGCCGCGACCGGCCCGATGGCGGGCGCGGCGGCAAGCACATCGAGCGCGCGGGGCCGGCAGGCGTCGCGCGATGACGACGAACATCGACTGCACGAAGACGAATCATGCAAGATAACGGAACCTTTCTGAAAACACTGTTCCTGCAAGCCCCGTCCTATGACGGCTTCGACGGCGGCGCCGGTTCGCGCTACCAGGCCAGGCGCGAGATCCGCTCGTTCTGGTATCCCACCTGGCTCGCCCAGCCCGCCGCGCTCGTGCCCGGCAGCCGCGTGCTCGACGCCCCCGCCGACGGCCTGTCCGTCGCGGCCACGCTCGACATCGCCGCCGGCTACGAGCTCGTCATCATCCACACCAGCACGCCGTCGTTCCCCACCGACGCCCTGTTCGCCCAGGACCTCAAGCAGCGCAACCCGGCGGTCCTGATCGGCATGGTCGGCGCCAAGGTCGCCGTCGATCCGCACAACTCCCTGACCGCCTCCGACGCGATCGACTTCGTCTGCCGCGAGGAATTCGACTACACCTGCCGCGACGTCGCCGAGGGCAAGCCCTTCGCCGGGATCCTCGGCTTGAGCTACCGCGCCGCCGACGGCTCGATCGAGCACAACGGCCCGCGCCCGATGATCGAGGACATGGACGCGCTGCCGTTCGTCGCCCCCGTCTACCAGCGCGACCTCAAGATCGACAATTACTTCATCGGCTATCTCGATTACCCCTACGTCTCGATCTACACCGGTCGCGGCTGCCGCTCGAAATGCACGTTCTGCCTCTGGCCGCAGACCGTGGGCGGCCACCGCTACCGCGTGCGCTCGGTCGAGAACGTGCTGGCCGAGGTGAAGTGGATTCGCGACAACATGCCGGAAGTCAAGGAGATCATGTTCGACGACGACACCTTCACCGACTTCAAGCCGCGCGTCGAGGAAATCGCGCGCGGGCTCGGCAGGCTCGGCGTGACGTGGTCGTGCAACGCCAAGGCGAACGTGCCGTACTCGACGCTGAAGATCATGAAGGAGAACGGCCTGCGCCTGCTGCTGGTGGGCTACGAATCGGGCGACGACCAGATCCTGCTGAACATCAGGAAGGGCCTGCGCACCGACATCGCGCGCCGCTTCAACGAGGATTGCAGGAAGCTCGGCATCAAGATCCACGGCACCTTCATCCTCGGGCTGCCGGGCGAGACGAAGGACACCATCCAGAAGACCATCGAATACGCGAAGGAAATCAATCCGCACACGATCCAGGTGTCGCTGGCGGCGCCGTATCCGGGCACGAAGCTCTACGAGCAGGCGGTGGAGAACGGCTGGATGGAGGAGAACAAGACCATCAACCTGGTCAGCAAGGAAGGCGTGCAACTGGCGGCGATCGGCTATCCGCACCTGTCGAGGGAAGCCATCTATCACGAGCTGGAACACTTCTACCGCGCGTTCTACTTCCGGCCCGCGAAGATCTGGGAGATCGTGCGCGAGATGCTGTCGAGCCGGGACATGATGAAGCGTCGCCTGCGCGAGGGCGTCGAGTTCTTCCGCTTCCTGCGCGCGCACGAGGCGTGAGCGCGTGACGCATTCACCGGCGCCCGCGCGCGCACTGATTTTCACCGCCGACGATTTCGGCCTGCATCCCCGCGTGAACGCGGCCGTCGAGCGCGCGCATCGCGACGGCGTGCTCGCGGCCGCGAGCCTGATGGTGGCGGCCCCCGCCGCGCGGGACGCGATCGCGCGCGCGCGGCGGCTGCCGACGCTGGCCGTGGGGCTGCACCTGGTGCTCGCCGACGGCGCGGCGATGCTGCCCGCGCGCGAGATCGGCGCGCTGGTCGGCCCCGACGGCCGCTTCGGCGACGCGATGGCGAAGGACGGCTGCCGCTTCTTTTTCCTGCCCCGGGTGCGCGCGCAACTGCGTTGCGAGATCCGCGCGCAGTTCGAGGCGTTCGCCGCGAGCGGGCTGCCGCTCGATCACGTCAACGCGCACAAGCATTTCCACCTGCATCCGACCGTGCTCGCGATGATCGTCGAGATCGGCCGCGACTACGGGCTGCGCGCCGTGCGGCTGCCGTTCGAGCGTTCGGCGCCGGTCTGGCTGCGGCCGTGGATCGCGCTGGTGCGCGCGCGACTCGATCGCGCGGGCCTCGCCCACAACGACTACGTAGTCGGCATTGAACATACGGGACACATGAACGAACGAATCTTGCTCGACGCGATCGCCGCGCTGCCGGCGCACGGCGTCGGCGAAATCTACTGCCATCCGGCCGAGGCCGGCGACGCGCCGATCACGCCGTCGATGCGCGACTACCAGCCCGCCGACGAACTCGCCGCGCTGCTCTCGCCGCGCGTGGCCGCCGCGCTCGACGCGGCCGGCGTCGCGCGCGGCGGGTTCGCCGCGGTGTTCGGCAACGGCCGGCCGAACCCGGCCGTCCCGCACGGCGCCCCGGCGCCCACCGTCAGCCGCGCGGGAGGCGCAAGCCCGCGATGATGAAATGGCTCCATCGACTCGGCTGGCCGGTCGGCATCGCGATCCTGCTCGTGCTGGCCCTGCATCAGGGCTGGGGTGACGTGATCCGCACCATCGGCCGCGCAGGCTTCGTGCTGTTGTGGCTCGTGCCATACCACGCGTTTCCGCTGCTGCTCGACGCGCAGGGCTGGCGCCTGCTGCTCGCGCGGCGCGCCTCGCTGCCGTTCCTCTGGTGGCTCGCCACCGTGCGCGAGGCCGTGAACCGGCTGCTGCCGGTGGTGGGCGTGGGCGGCGAACTGATCGGCATTCGCGTGGCGCGCTGGCGCGTGCCGGACGCGAGCTTCGTCACGGCGACCGTGATCGTCGAGCTGCTGGTGACGCTGTCGGTGCAGTACGCGTTTTCGGCGCTCGGGCTCGTGCTGCTGGTGGCCGCGACCGGCTCGGGCGACAGCGTGAAGACGATCGCGCTGTCGCTGGTGCTGTCGCTGCCGATGCCCGTGATCGGCTTCATCATGCTGCGCCGTGGCGGGATCTTCCAGACCATCGAGCGCTTCGCCGCGAAGCTGCTCGGCGATACCAGCAAGCTGCTGCGGGGCATCGACGGCGAGCGGCTCGACGCCGAGATCATCGCACTGATGTCGCGCACCGGGCTCCTGCTGCGCGTGTTCGGCTGGCAGTTCGCCGGCTACCTGAGCGGGGCGCTGGAGATCTATCTGGCGCTTGCGATGCTGGGGCATCCGGTGTCGGCGAGCGGCGCGATCGCGATCGAGGCGATGATCCAGGCGATCCGGCATATCGCGTTCATGGTGCCGGGCGGCGTGGGCGTGCAGGAGGCGACCATCGTGCTGCTCGCGCAGCTGTTCGGCGTCGATCGCGAGACGGCGCTGTCGCTCGCGCTGGTGCGGCGCGCGCGCGAACTGCTGTCGGGCGGCCTCGCGCTCGCGTCGTGGCAGGTGGTGGAACTCGCGCGCTCGCGGCGGCGGCTGAAGCTCGTGGCGCGTCGCGAGGCGCGCCGCGGGGAGGGCGGCCGGCGCGCCGCCGAGGCGCGTTCGTCGCGGTGAGGCGCGCGCGCGGTGCCGCCTGTTTGCGGCGCGGCCCGCGGCTTGACCCGCCGCGAGCCGCGCCGGTCGATCTGTCGCGCGCGGGGTTCCACGCGTATGCTTGTGCGATCTCCGCTTTGCGCGCCCGACGGCGCGCCACCTGACCGATGATGGAGTTCGTTATCCGGCCGGCGCGGCCGTGGCTCGTGGCCACGGCGGTCGCCGCGACCTGTCTGCTCGGCGGCTGCGACAGCCGCCAGTCCGAGGACGTCGTGCATCGACTGAAGGAATTCTTCCGCGCGATCCAGCCCGCGCCGTTGCTGCTCAAGGGGCTGAAGCCGGGCGTCTCGACCGAGGCCGAGGTGCGCTCGCGGCTCGGCAAGCCCGAGACCGAGCGGCAGGCGATCGACGGCTCGAAGCGCCTCGAATATCCGCGCGGCCCGATGGGCGACGAGACCTACATGGTCGACATCGACCGCAACGGCCTGTACCTCGGCGCGACCCAGGTGCTCACGGCCGAGACCTTCGCGATGATCCGCCCCGGCATGACGCAGGACGAGGTGCGCCAGCTGCTGGGCAAGCCGACCGAGGTCGCGCGCTATCCGCTCAAGCCGGAGACGGTCTGGAGCTGGCGCTGGCGCGAGGATGGCGTGAATCAGGATGCGTTCTTCAACATCCACTTCGGCGTGGACGGGCTGGTCGCGACGACCTCGCGGTCGGATGCGGAGGCGGGGCGGTAGGGCGCGTCGCCCGCACGATGTTCGCGGTCATTCGCCGCGTGCATGCCTGGCTTCGCGATAGCGCCGCTCGGCATCGGGGGCGTCAGCGGCATGGGCGGTTTCCGGAACGTTGACGGACGCGCTGCCGTCCAGGTGAGTATGGTTTGCCGTTGTTCCGGCATCTTTCGCCACGATTCGTGAGGTCGCAAGCCGTGTCGAGCCTGTCGGGACGAACGTCAGGGCGCCAGCCTGTTGCCCGCCTCACGCACCTGCGGGCTGTCATGCGAAGCAGACCGGAGCGGGGGAAGCGTGCGGCGCCGCCTCATGCACATTCCATCCAGGGCAAGCCTCGCGCTATCGAAAAAGCGACCCGAAACCTGCAAAAACGCGCAGGCCGCCGCCGCGTCGCCATCGCCTGCCATCCACCCCCGCCATCCGCAAGCCCCGCCATGCCGGGCGGGCGTCGCCGCCTGGTCGTCCCGTCCGTCGTTGCTGCGTCGCAGCATCCCGCCCCCGCCCCCTTTGAGCCGGTTTTTTTCGCGAGCCACCATCCGCCGCATGCCCCGGCCGCTTCCCGAGCAGAAGCCGCCACGCTTCCGATCCCAACATCGCCACCCTGGAGACACGCGTGTTCCTATACGGATTCGGCCCCGTCATCTGGGCGGGCACCGTGCAGACCATCGAGCTGTCGGTGCTCTCGCTCGCCGCGGCGGTCGTGCTCGGCCTGGCCGGCGCGGTCGCGAAGCTGTCGACGAACCGCGTGCTGCGCGCGCTCGCCACGGCCTACACCACGCTGATCCGCTCGGTGCCCGACCTGGTGCTGATGCTGCTGCTGTTCTACAGCATCCAGATCTGGCTGAACCAGATCACCGACCTGCTCGGCTGGGACCAGATCGACATCGACCCGTTCGTGGCCGGCGTACTCACGCTCGGCTTCATCTACGGCGCGTACTTCACCGAGACGTTCCGCGGCGCGTTCCTGTCGGTGCCGCGCGGCCAGCTGGAGGCGGGCGCGGCCTACGGCATGAGCGGACTGCGCGTGTTCACGCGGATCCTGTTCCCGCAGATGATGCGCTTCGCGCTGCCCGGCATCGGCAATAACTGGCAGGTGCTCGTGAAGGCGACGGCGCTGGTCTCGATCATCGGCCTGGCCGACGTCGTGAAGGCCGCGCAGGACGCGGGCAAGAGCACCTTCAACATGTTCTTCTTCATCCTCGTCGCGGCGCTGATCTATCTGGCGATCACGACGCTGTCCAACCTGGTGCTGCGGCAGCTGGAGCGGCGCTACTCGCTCGGCGTGAGGCACGCGGAACTATGATCGAGATCCTCCAGGAATTCGGCCGCGCGTTCCTCTACTGGGACGGCCAGCGTCTGTCCGGCCTCGTGGTCACGCTGTGGCTGCTGGTGGCGTCGATCGGCATCGGCTTCGTCTGCGCGGTGCCGCTCGCGGTGGCGCGCGTCTCGCGCAAGCGCTGGCTGTCCACGCCGGTGCGGCTCTACACCTACGTGTTCCGCGGCACGCCGCTCTACGTGCAGCTGCTGCTGATCTACACCGGCATCTACAGCCTCGAGTTCGTGCGCTCGCACTCGCTGCTCGACGCGTTCTTCCGCAGCGGCTTCCACTGCGCGGTGCTGGCCTTCGCGCTGAACACCTGCGCCTACACCACCGAGATTTTCGCCGGCGCGATCCGCGCCACGGCGCACGGCGAGGTGGAGGCGGCGCGCGCCTACGGCATGGGCGGCTGGACCCTGTACCGGCGCGTGATCCTGCCCTCGGCGCTGCGTCGCGCGCTGCCGCTCTAAAGTAACGAGGTGATCCTGATGCTGCACGCCACCACGGTGGCGTTTACGGCCACCGTGCCCGACATCCTGAAGGTCGCGCGCGACGCGAACTCGGCCACCTACATGGCGTTCCAGTCGTTCGGCGTGGCCGCGCTGATCTATCTTGCGGTATCGTTCGCACTCGTCGCGGCGTTTCGCCGGGCCGAGCGCCACTGGCTCGCGTATCTCGCGGCCGGCCGTCATTGAATCGTCTTCATTTCCGGAGAGGCCAGTTGGCAGAGACCACGCAGCCGAACGCCGCCAGCAAGCTCGCGGCGCACGACATTCACAAGCGCTACGGCGACAACGAAGTGCTCAAGGGCGTGTCGCTCGACGCGCACGCGGGCGACGTGATCAGCATCATCGGCGCGAGCGGCTCGGGTAAGAGCACCTTCCTGCGCTGCATCAATTTCCTCGAGAAGCCGAATGCGGGCCGGATCGTGGTGGACGGCGAGGAGGTCCGCACCCGCGCCGACAAGCTCGGCGCGCTCGACGTGGCCGACCACAAGCAGCTGCAGCGGATCCGCACCAAGCTCGCGATGGTGTTCCAGCACTTCAACCTGTGGGCGCACATGAACGTGCTCGAGAACGTGGTCGAGGCGCCGGTCCACGTGCTCGGCCTGTCGAAGCGCGAGGCCGAGGAACGCGCGCGCGAGTACCTGGAGAAGGTCGGCCTGCCGCCGCGCGTCGAGAAGCAATACCCGTCGCATCTGTCGGGCGGCCAGCAGCAGCGCGTGGCGATCGCGCGCGCGCTGGCGATGCACCCGGACGTGATGCTGTTCGACGAGCCGACCTCGGCGCTCGACCCGGAGCTGGTGGGCGAGGTGCTGAAGGTGATGCAGAAGCTGGCCGAGGAAGGCCGCACCATGATCGTGGTCACGCACGAGATGGGCTTCGCGCGCAACGTCTCGAACCACGTCATGTTCCTGCACCAGGGCCGCACCGAGGAGGAGGGGCATCCCGCCGAGGTGCTGTCGCGGCCGAACAGCGAGCGCCTCAGGCAGTTCCTGTCCGGCAGCCTCAAGTAAGGGCGTGCCGCGCATGGCCGCCATCCCCGGCCGCACGGGCGGCGCCGCGCGCGCCACGCAGGTCGCGATCGTCGCGCTGCCGCCGGTGTCGATGTCGGGCGTCGGCCCGATCGTCGACGCGCTCGCGCTCGCCAACGAGATCGACGGCCGCGCGTTGTACCGCTGGCAGGTCTGCTCGTGGGATGGCCGGCCGGTGCCGCTCGCGGGCGGCGCGTCGTGGGCCGCCGACGCGGCGTTCAACGACGCCGTCGCCTGCGACTGGTTGATCGTCGTCAGCGAACGGTTCCAGCAATTCGCCGACTATCGGCTGTTCCTCGCGAGCCTCGCGCGGGTGGGCCAGCGCACGCCGCTCGTCACCGGCATCCATCACGGCGTCTGGTGGCTCGCGATGGCGGGGCAACTGGCGGGCTACCGCGTGGCCGTGAACTGGGAAACCTACCAGCAGTTCGCCGAGCAGTTCGAGCGCACCATCGTCACGCAGCAGATCTTCGAGATCGACCGCGATCGCGCGACCTGCGCGGGCGGCCAGGCCAGCCTCGATTTCATGCTGGCGATGATCGGCCGCGACCACGGCCCCGCGCTGCCCGAGCGGATCGCCGACGCGCTCGGCTGCGGCACGCCGCGCAGCGGCGAGGCGCGCCAGCGGATTCCGTTCGTGACGGCGCCGGGCGAGCGCCATCCGCGTCTGAACGATGCGCTGCAATTGATGGAGGCGAACGTCGAGGACCCGCTCACCACCGACGAGATCGCCACGCTGGTGGGCATCTCGCGGCGTCAGCTCGAACGGCTGTTCCGCCAGTATCTCGGCGCGATGCCGTCGAAGTATTACCTGAACCTGCGGCTCCTGAAGGCGCGCACGCAGTTGCAGCGCACCAGCAAGTCGGTGGTGCAGGTCAGCCTCGCGAGCGGCTTCTCGTCGGCCGCGCATTTCTCGAACGCGTACCGCGAGCGCTTCGGCGTGACGCCGCGCGAGGACCGCCGCGCCTGGCTCGAAAAGCAGCACGGCGGCGCGAGCGAGCCGCGCGCGGGCGCGCTGGTGGAGCGCGACGAAGGCTGACGCGGCACGCTTCGTGCATGTCCCCGGCATGCCAGGCGCGGCACGCCAGGCGAGGCGGCCGGCCTTGCCGACAGAACCCGTCGCAAATGCGCAAGACGATTGCCGGCCGCTTGCCTACACTGAACCCTGTGATTTCTGAATGAAGGAGGCGCCATGATTCGCCCGGACGTGACCCGACAGACTTTCGATGACGTGATGGTGCCGGTGTTCTCGCCGGCCCCGTTCGTGCCCGAGCGCGGCGAAGGCTCGCGCGTGTGGGACACCGACGGCAAGGACTACGTCGATTTCGCCGGCGGCATCGCGGTGACGGCGCTCGGCCATGGTCATCCCGAACTGCTCAAGGTACTCGACGAGCAGGGCCGCAAGCTCTGGCACATCGGCAACGGCTACACCAACGAGCCGGTGCTGCGGCTCGCCAGGCGCCTCGAAGCGCTGACCTTCGCCGACCGCGCGTTCTTCGCGAACTCGGGCGCCGAGGCCAACGAGGCGGCGCTGAAGCTCGCGCGCCGCGTCGCGTTCGAGCGTTTCGGCGCCGACAAGTACGAGATCGTCTCGTTCGCGCAGTCGTTCCACGGCCGCACCTTCTTCACGGTCAGCGTGGGCGGCCAGCCGAAGTATTCGGACGGCTTCGGGCCGAAGCCGGACGGCATCCATCATCTGCCGTACAACGACATCGCGGCCGCGAAGGCCGCGATCGGCCCGCGCACCTGCGCGGTGATCGTCGAGCCGATCCAGGGCGAGGGCGGCGTGCTGCCGGCCGATCCGGCGTTCCTGAAGGCGCTGCGCGAGGCCTGCGACACGCATGGCGCGCTCCTGATCTTCGACGAGGTGCAGACCGGCGTGGGCCGCACCGGCCATTTCTACGCGTACATGGACACGGGCGTGACGCCCGACGTGCTGACCACCGCCAAGGCGCTCGGCAACGGCTTCCCGATCGGCGCGATGCTGACCACGGAACAATACGCGGCGCACTTCAAGGTCGGCGTCCACGGCACCACCTACGGCGGCAATCCGCTCGGCACCGCGATCGCCGACAAGGTGGTCGAGCTGGTCAGCGATCCCGCGCTGCTGGCGGGCGTGACGGCCCGCGGCGAGCGGATCCGCGCCACGCTGGCGGCGCTCGACGGGCGCTTCGGCCTGTTTCGCGAGATCCGCGGCAAGGGCCTCCTGATCGGCGCCGAGCTGACCGAGGCGCATGCCGGGCGCGCCAAGGACTTCATCAACGCGGCGGCCGAACACGGCGTGATCATGCTGATCGCCGGCCCCGACGTGCTGCGCTTCGCGCCGTCGCTGGTGATCCCGCACGACGTGCTCGACGAGGGCCTCGCGCGTTTCTCGCGCGCGGTCGAACAGGCGGTCGGCGCCACGCGCTGACGCCACTGCGTTCCAGGTAACGACGATGCTATTTGTACGCCCCGGCAGGCTTGCCGATCTCGACGCGCTGGCGCAGATGGCCCGGACCGCGCGGCCCGTGCTGCATTCGCTGCCGCACGACCGCCGCGCGCTCGAGGCGCGCGTCGCGCTGTCGGAGGATTCGTTTCGCGCCGACGCCGATTTTCCCGGCGAGGAGTTCTACCTGTTCGTGCTCGAGGACAGCGAGACGGGCCGCCTGCTCGGCACCGCGAGCATCGTCGCCGCGGCCGGCTATTCGGAGCCGTTCTACGCGTTTCGCAACGACGCGCTGATCCATGCCTCGCGCGAGCTGCACGTGAACCGCAAGATCCACGCGCTGACCATGTCGCACGAGCTGACCGGCAAGAGCCGGCTGGCCGGCTTCTATGTCGATCCGGCGCTGCGCGGCGACGCGGCCGCGCACCTGGTGTCGCGCGCGCGCATGATGTACATCGCCGCGAACCGCCGCCGCTTCACGCCCGAGGTGTTCTCGCTGCTGCTCGGCGTGACCGACGCGCAGGGCGCCTCGCCGTTCTGGGAGGCGGTGGGCCGCAAGTTCTTCCGGCGCGACTTCGCCGACATCGAGGTCGAGTCGGGCGGGCGCAGCCGCACCTTCATCGCCGAGGTGATGCCGGTCTACCCGGTGTACGTGCCGCTGCTGCCGGAGGCCGCGCAGCGCGTGCTCGGCGAGCCGAACGAGAACGGCCTGCTCGCCTACGACATCCATCTCGAGGAAGGCTTCGAGCCGGACCGCTACGTCGACATCTTCGACGCCGGCCCGGTGCTGACGGCGCAGATCGACCGCACCGCCTGCGTCACGCACGGCAGCTCGCGCACGGTGCGCGCGGCCGATGCCGCGCTTGACGCGAACGGCGCGAACGGTGCCGGCCACGCGCGCGGCGGCCATGCCGCGCGCGCCGGCGCCACGCATCTGGTGTCGGCCGGCGCCGGCGACGCGTTCCGCTGCGTGCTGGCCGACCTGCCCGACGCGGCCAGCGTGAGCCGCGGCGACGTCGCGCCGCTCGACGCCGCCGCGCGCGCGGCGCTCGGCGTGATCGACGGCGACACGGTCTACAGCGTGCCGCTGCACCGGCGCGAGGACGCCGAGGCTTCCTCTCACGCCCTGTCTGGAGAATCGCGATGATCGTCGTTCGAGTCGTGCGCACCGGCGACGTCGACGCACTCGTCGCGCTCGCGCAGGAAACCGGCCCCGGCCTGACCACCTTCAAGCCCGACCGCGACGCGCTGGCCGCGCGCGTCGAGCGCGCGCGCCGCACGCTCGACGGCAGCGCGGCGCCGGCCGAGGCCGGCTACTTCTTCGTGATGGAGGACACCGCCAGCGGCGACATCGCCGGCGTGTGCGGGATCGAGACCGAGGTCGGCCTGGCCCAGCCGTTCTACAACTACCGCGTCAGCACGGTGGTGCATGCGAGCCAGGATCTCGGCGTCTGGACCCGCATGTCGCTGCTCAACATCTCGCACGACCTGACCGGCTACGCCGAGGTCTGCTCGCTGTTCCTGAGCCCGCGCTACCGCACGGCGGGCGTGGGCGGGCTGCTGTCGCGCTCGCGCTTCATGTTCATCGCGCAGTTCCGCGAGCGCTTTCCGGAGCGGATCTGCGCCGAGCTGCGCGGCCATTTCGACGAGCAGGGCACCTCGCCGTTCTGGCGCGCGGTCGGCTCGCACTTCTACCAGATCGACTTCAACGCGGCCGATTACCTGAGTTCGCACGGCCGCAAGTCGTTCCTGGCCGAGCTGATGCCGCGCTTTCCCGTCTACGTCGACCTGCTGCCGCAGGACGCGCAGGACTGCGTCGGGCTCACGCATCGCGACACGCTGCCCGCGCGCCGCATGCTCGAGGCCGAGGGGCTGCGCTACCAGAACCACGTCGACATCTTCGATGCCGGACCGGTGCTCGAATGCCACGTCGGCGACCTGCGCACGGTGCGCGACAGCGTGCTGGTGCCGGTCGAGATCGGCACGCCCGAGGCGGTCGAGGGCGGCCCGCGCGCGCTGGTGTCGAACACCTCGCTGGCCGATTTCCGCGTCGGCGCGGCGCCGGGCGAGGTCGCCGACGGCCGCTTCGTGCTGTCGGCCGCCGACGCCGCCGCGCTCGGCCTGCGCGCGGGCGAGCCGGCGCGCGTCTACGCGCTCAAGTCACAACCGAGATAACTCATGTCCGAACTCTTCATCGACGGCGACTGGCTCGCCGGCAGCGGTCCCGAATTCGTCTCGCGCAACCCCGGCACCGACGAGGTGGTCTGGCGCGGCGCGAGCGCCTCGGCCGCCGACGTCGAGCGCGCCGTGTCGAGCGCGCGCCGCGCGTTCGCCGCCTGGTCCGTGCTCGGGCTCGACGCGCGCATCGCGATCGTCAGGCGCTTCGCCGCGATCCTCGGCGAACGCAAGGAGGCGCTCGCCGCCGCGATCGGCCGCGAGACCGGCAAGCCGCTCTGGGAAGCACGCACCGAGGTCGCGACGATGGCCGCCAAGGTCGACATCTCGATCCAGTCGTATCACGAACGCACCGGCGAGAAACGCGCGCCGCTGGCCGACGGCACGGCCGTGCTGCGGCACCGCCCGCACGGCGTGGTGGCCGTGTTCGGCCCGTACAACTTTCCGGGCCATCTGCCGAACGGACACATCGTGCCGGCGCTGATCGCCGGCAACGCGGTGGTGTTCAAGCCGTCCGAGCTGGCGCCCGGCGTGGCGCAGGCCACCGTCGAGGCGTGGCGCGACGCGGGGCTGCCGCCCGGCGTGCTGAACCTGGTGCAGGGCGAGAAGGACACCGGCGTCGCGCTGGCCAACCATCGCCAGATCGACGGGCTGTTCTTCACCGGCAGCTCCGACACCGGCACGCTGCTGCACCGCCAGTTCGGCGGGCGGCCCGAGATCGTGCTCGCGCTCGAGATGGGCGGCAACAATCCGCTCGTGATCGGCGAGCTGGCCGACATCGACGCGGCCGTCCATCACACGATCCAGTCGGCGTTCCTGTCGGCCGGGCAGCGCTGCACCTGCGCGCGTCGTATTTTCGTGCCCGAGGGCGCGCGGGGCGAGCGGTTCCTGGCGCGCTTCACCGAAGTGACGGCGGCCATCACGGCCGGGCTTTTCGACGCCGATCCGCAGCCGTTCATGGGCGCGGTGATCTCGGCGCGCGCGGCGGCGCGGCTGGTGGCGGCGCAGGACGCGCTGCTCGCGGCCGGCGCGACGCCGCTGATCGCGATGACGCAGCGCGACGCGCGGCTCGGCTTCGTCAACGCGGCGATCCTCGACGTGAGCGCGGTGCGCGAGCTGCCCGACGTCGAGCATTTCGGCCCGCTCGCGCAGGTGATCCGCTACCGCACGCTCGATGAAGCGATCGAGCGCGCCAACGACACCGCCTACGGCCTGTCGGCGGGCCTGCTGTCCGACGACGCGCGCGCCTGGGAGCAGTTCTGCCGCGGCGTGCGCGCCGGCATCGTGAACTGGAACCGGCCCACCAACGGCGCCTCGTCGGCCGCGCCGTTCGGCGGCACCGGCCGCTCGGGCAACCACCGGCCGAGCGCCTATTACGCGGCGGACTACTGCGCGTACCCGATGGCCTCGGTCGAGAGCGAACGACTGCAGATGCCGGCGAGCCTCTCGCCCGGCCTTCATTTCTGAGCGGAACGCGACCATGAACGCAACCGGACACGCCATCGAGGCGAATTTCGACGGGCTGGTCGGCCCGACCCACAACTACGCGGGGCTGTCGTTCGGCAACGTCGCGTCGCTGAACAACGAGAAGTCGGCCGCGAACCCGAAGGCGGCCGCCAGGCAGGGGCTGCGCAAGATGAAGCATCTGGCCGATCTCGGCTTCGCGCAGGGCGTGCTGCCGCCGCAGGAGCGGCCGTCGCTGCGCCTTTTGCGCGAGCTCGGCTTCTCCGGCAAGGACGCCGACGTGATCGCCAAGGCCGCGCGGCAGGCCCCCGAGCTGCTGGCCGCCGCGAGCTCGGCCTCGGCGATGTGGACCGCCAACGCGGCCACCGTGAGCCCGTCGGCCGATACCGGCGACGGCCGGGTCCACTTCACGCCGGCCAACCTGTGCAGCAAGCTGCACCGCGCGATCGAGCACGAGGCGACGCGCCGCACGCTGTCGGCGATTTTCGCCGACGAGGCGCGCTTCGTGGTCCACGACGCGCTGCCCGGCACGCCGGCGCTCGGCGACGAGGGCGCGGCCAACCACACGCGCTTTTGCGGCGAGTACGGCGCCGCCGGCGTGGAGTTCTTCGTCTACGGCCGCAGCGAATACCGGCGCGGGCCGGAACCGAAGCGCTTCCCGGCGCGCCAGACCTTCGAGGCGAGCCGCGCCGTCGCGCAGCGCCACGGGCTGGCCGAGGCGGCGACCGTCTACGCGCTGCAGAACCCCGAGGTGATCGACGCGGGCGTGTTCCACAACGACGTGATCGCGGTCGGCAATCGCGACACGCTGTTCTGCCACGAGCTCGCGTTCGCGGAGCGGCAGGCCGTCTACGACGCGCTGCGCGACGCGCTCGACGCACGCGGCGCGCAACTGAAGGTGCTGGAGGTGCCGGACGCCGCGGTCAGCGTGGCCGACGCGGTCGGCTCCTACCTGTTCAACAGCCAGCTGCTGACGCGCGCCGACGGCAGGCAGGTGCTGGTGGTGCCGCAGGAGTGTCGCGAGAACGAACGCGTCGCGCGCTATCTCGACGCGCTCGCGGCCGGCCACGGGCCGATCGACGACGTGCTGGTGTTCGACCTGCGCGAGAGCATGAAGAACGGCGGCGGCCCGGCCTGCCTGCGGCTGCGCGTGGTGTTGAGCGACGCCGAGCGCGCCGCGGTGCAGCCCAAGGTCTGGATCGACGACGCGCTGTTCGGCTCGCTCGATGCCTGGATCGAACGGCACTATCGCGACCGGCTCGCGCCGTCGGATCTGGCCGATCCGGCGCTGCTCGATGAATCGCGCACCGCGCTCGACGAACTGACGCAGATCCTGCGGCTGGGCTCGCTCTATGACTTCCAGCGCTGATCGCGGCGGCGTGCCCGCCTGGCTCGATGATTGCCTCGCGAGCTTGCTCGCGGGCGACACGCCGGATCCGGCCGAAGGCGTCTGCGCGGGCGGCGCGGTGCATTACGCGTGGCGCGGCGAGGGGCTGCTCGAACTCACGCCGGCGCGGCTGCTCGACGTGAACGAAGCGGCCCCGCACGCGCTGCTGGTCTCGGCCGGCGTACACGGCGACGAGACGGCGCCGATCGAGCTGCTGTCGGCGATCGTGCGCGATCTCGCGCATGGCGCGCTGGCGCTCGCCTGCCGGCTGTTGATCGTGTTCGGCCATCCGGCCGCGATGCGCGCCGGCACGCGTTATCTCGACGACGACCTGAACCGCCTGTTCAACGGCCGTCATGCCGCGCTCGCCGGCAGCCACGACGCACCGCGCGCGGCCCGGCTCGAGGCGGCCGCCGTCGAGTTCTTCGCGGCGGCGCCCGGGCGGCGCGGCGCGCGCTGGCACCTCGACCTGCATACCGCGATCCGCGCCTCGGCGTTCGAGCAGTTCGCGCTGCTGCCGCACACGGGCGAGGCGCCGTCGCGCGCGCTGCTCGACTGGTTCGGCGCGGCGCGGATTCCGGCCGTGCTGCTGCACACCGAGCGCGGCAACACCTATTCGCAGTTCACGGCGAGCGCCTGCGGGGCGCTCGCCAGCACGCTCGAACTGGGCAAGGTGCGGCCGTTCGGGCAGAACGACCTGACGCGTTTCGCCGGCGCCGACGCCGCGCTGCGGCGGCTGATCGCCGGTGCCGCGTCCGCTGGGGATACGGCCGCCGGCGTCGCGCTGCCGCGCGTGTTCACCGTGATCGGCCAGATCACGAAGCAGAGCGAGGCGTTCGAGCTGTTCGTCGCGCGCGACGTGCCGAACTTCACGCCGTTCGCACGCGGCACGCTGCTCGCGCGCGACGGCGACTACCGCTACCTGGTGTCGCACGACGAGGAGCGCATCGTGTTTCCGAACCCGTCGGTCAAGCCGGGCCTGCGCGCCGGGCTGCTGGTGGTCGAGACGACCGCGGCCACGCCGGCCGCGCTTGACTGACTCGCGCCCCGAGCCGCCGGCAGCTGGCCGGGAAGCAATCCCGGAGCCAGCCGAACCAGCCGGCCCGCGCGCAGCTGAATCGATAACGCACCAATATCGCGCCGATGTCGCGCGCGGCGCCTGGCGCGGGATCTGGCGCGCATGGCGGTACAATCGCGCGCTCGCGGCGGCATCCGCCGCCGGGTGGCCGGCATCCGCCGCCCACGCGTTGGTCCGGACGGCGCGCCCACGAGGCGCGGCCGGTCCGGTTGTCGTAGCACCCTGACTGAAGCAATAGCGAGGAGAGCATCCCAATGAAGTTGAACTGGCGAAAGATGGCCACATGCGCGGTGGCGACGGCCGCCGCGGTGTCCACCCTGTCGGGCGCGCACGCGGCCGACCTCAAGCAGATCCGTTTCGGCGTCGAGGCGTCGTACGCGCCGTTCGAATACAAGACGCCGGACGGCAAGCTCGCCGGGTTCGACGTCGATGTCGGCAATGCCGTCTGCGCGAAGCTGAAGGTGCCGTGCGTGTGGGTCGAGAACGACTTCGATGGCCTGATCCCGGCGCTGCAGGCGCGCAAGTTCGACGCGATCAACTCCGACATGACGATCACGCCGCAGCGCGCGCACGCGATCGCGTTCACCGATCCGATCTACTCGATCCCGAACCAGCTGATCGCGAAGAAGGGCAGCGGCCTGCTGCCGACCCCGGCCTCGCTGAAGGGCAAGCGCGTGGGCGTGCTGCAGGGCACGATCCAGGAGTCCTACGCGAAGGCGCGCTGGGCGCCGGCCGGCGTCGAGGTGGTGCCGTACCAGACTCAGGATCTGGCCTACGCCGACCTGCAGTCCGGCCGGCTCGACGCGACGTTCCAGGATTCGGAGGCGGCCGCCAAGGGCTTCCTGTCGAAGCCGCAGGCCGCCGGTTTCGCGTTCGCCGGCCCGCAGGTGGTGGACGCCGAGATCCTCGGCTCGGGCGTCGGCTACGGCCTGCGCAAGAACGACACGGCGCTGCGCGCCGCGCTCAACCAGGCGCTGAAGGAATTGAAGGCGGACGGCACGATCGACACGCTCGCGAAGAAGTATTTCAGCGTCCCGGTGGTGCTGAAGTAAGCGGATGCGGGCGGCGGGCGCGCGCCTGACGCGTGGCCGCCGCCACTGCCGCCGCCGAAACACGAAGGCCGGCGCTCCCGATCGAGGGCGCGCCGGCCTTTTTTATGGCTGCCGGCCGGCGCTGGGGCCGGTCGTTTCGACATGGGAGCGCGTCGGCGCTCAGGCCGCGCCGGCGTCGGACTTCGCGAAGAAGCGGCCCAGCTCGGCGCCGATGTGGTTCAGCGTGGCCATGTCGCGATGCGAGATGCGCCGGGTCGGCTGTGCGCCGGACCAGTCGCCGTAGAGCAGCGCGACGCAGCGCTCGTCGGTGCGCACCGGCAGCAGCACGAAGCCGTGGACGTTGTGGAACGCGTCGCGGTACCAGCCCGGCAGGCGTCGCAGCATCTTCGGCTCGTGCGCGTCCTCGATGAAGATGCCGACCGAGTTCGAGATCGCCAGATGGAACACGTCGGGCTCGAAGGTCTCGTGAAAGCGCATCCGGTCGAGCGCGGCCTCGACGCCGTAGCCGAAGCCGAGCTTCGCGGCGAACGTGCCGTCCTCGCCGCGCACGAACATGACCGTGCGGCTCAGCGCGAGGCTGGCCAGCACGCTTTCGGAGGCGAGCGCGAGCACCGGCTCCTGATGGTTCTCGGACGGCAGGGCGCGCAGGTCGGCCAGACCCGTGTCGAGCGTCGCCTGCGGTTCGGCCGCGGCGCGTTCGAGCGCGGCCGCGTTGGCGCGCAGGGCGACGATCTCGCGCAGCACGGTGTCGCTGGTCTCGTCGTGCGCGAGTTCGCGCGCGATCTCCAGCAGCGCGTCCGCGTCGATGTCGAGCGTCGGCGCGAAGCGCTGCGCGAGCGCGGCCAGGCGTGCGTCGCGCTGCGCCGTGGTGAGGCCGGGCACGGTCATCACGGCCGCCACCTCGGTCGAGCAGTCGCTGACGGCGCGCAGCCACTGGCGCCGCTCGTGGTCGGCGCGGTCGATGTGCGCGTCGAGCTCGCCATGGCCCTCGGGCTCCTCGTGCGGATCGAACGGCGCGATGCTGGCGCGGATCGTGTCCGGCAGCCGCCAGCGCGTGGCGGCTTCGCGGCCGATCTCGTCGAAGCCCACGCCGAGCACGTCGACGCAGGCCGCGGCCTCGTCGGCGCCGAGCTCGGCCGCGCGCTGGCGGATCGCGTCCCATTCGCCGTCGAGGTAGAACACCACCAGCAGCTTGCCGACCTGGCGCATCAACGTGCAGACGGTGGCTTCCTCGCCGGCGCGCAGGTCGGAATCCTCGGTCAGGCGACGCGCCACGCAGCCCGAGAGCAGCGCGCGGTTCAGTTCGAGCTTCGCGTCGATGCGCTGCGCGGCGCTCTGGTGGAAATGGTCGACGAGCTTGAGGCCGACCACCAGGTGGCCGACCGCGTCCATGCCCAGCACCATCAGGGCGCGGGTCACGGTGGTGATGTTGCCGCCGAACGCGATGTACATCGCCGAGTTCGCGAGCCGGATCACCTTCTGGGTCAGCGCGAAGTCGGACAGCACGACGCCGACCAGCGCCGTGAAATCGAGATTATCGCCGTCGATCGCGGCCATCGTCGCGCGCAGCGAATCCGACAGCATCGGAAAATCGCCACGCTCGTTCATGCGTGCCCAAAGCTTGTCGAGCAGCGCTGCTTTCGGCAGGTGTTCGGTGAATGTCGTCATACGGTTATGGCTCGGTCGCGGCCGTCAGGCCGGTTCGCGCACGTGAAGCTGGCGAGCCTCGAAACGCTGGGCGAGTTCGTCGGACGGCAGTGCGCGGCAAACCAGCCAACCCTGGATGTGATCGCAACCCATTTCGGTCAACAGCGCACGCTGGGCCTCGGTTTCGACGCCTTCGGCGACGAGCTCGAGGTCGAGCGTTTGTGCAAGTCCGACGACGGCCGACACGATCGCGCGATCGTTGCGCGACGTCAACAGATTTTCGACGAAACTGCGATCGATCTTGAGCCGGGCGAGCGGAAACCGTTGCAAATACGCGAGGCTCGAGTAACCGGTGCCGAAATCATCGACCGCAAAACGAATCCCCAGCGCGGCCACTTCCTCGAGCAGCGCCTTCGCCCCGACCGGGTCGTGCATCAGCAGGCTCTCGGTGATCTCGAGCACGATCCGCTGCGGGCTGATGCCGGTCAGCGCGATCGCCTCGCGCACGCCCTGCACGAAACGCGGATCGCGGAACTGCTGCGGCGAGACGTTGACGGCCACGTATTCGAGCGCGATGCCCTGGTCGTCCCACTGCACGATCTGCATGCAGGCGGCCTTCAGCACCCAGTTGCCCAGATAGTGGATCAGCCCGATCGATTCGGCGAGCGGGATGAAGGTGGCGGGCGGCACCATGCCGTGGACCGGATGGTGCCAGCGGATCAGCGCCTCGACGCCGGCCACCGCGCCGGTGCGGCTCTCGGTGATCGGCTGGAAGTGCAGCGAGAATTCGCCGTTGCGCACGCCGTCGTAGAGATCGGCCTCGAGCTTGAGGCGTTCGGCGTCGGTCGGGTCGGCCGCGGTCTGGTGGAATGCCAGCGTGTTGCCGCCGAGCGCCTTGGCCTGCGACAGCGCGTGGTCGGCGCGGCGCAGCAGCGGGCTGTGGTTCTGCGCGCGCTGGCTGCCGGGGCGCTCGTCGGGGTACAGCGCGATGCCGATGCTGGCCGACAGGTGGACCGACTGGCCGTCGTAGCGGTAGGGCGGCTGGATCGCCGCCTGCAGCCGGCGTGCCAGTGCCTGCGCCTGCTCGCGCGCGTGCCCGGGATCGGACGCGCCGAACACGATCGCGAACTTGTCGCTGGCCACGCGCGCGAGGCGTTCGTGGCCGGCGATCACCGAGCGCAGCCGCTGGGCGGTATCGCGCAGCAGCACGTCGCCGGCGTCGTAGCCGAGCCCGCGGTTGATGCGCTGGTAGTCGTCGAGGTCGAGCAGCAGCAGCGCCGCGCAGCTGCCGTCCTCGTCGGCCTCGCGCTGCGCTTCCATCAGCCCCGGGATCAGCGCCGACAGGTTGTCGAGCCCCGTCATCGGGTCGTGATGCATCTCGTAGGTCAGGCGCGCCTCGAGCGCGCGCCATGCCGAAACGTCGAACGCGGCGATCGCGAAGCCGTCCACGCCGGCGTGGCGGCTGCGCACCGCGCGCAGCTCGACGTCGAGCGGATAGGTCAGCGACTTGACGATGCAGACCGTCGCCTTTTCGATATGGCCGGTCTGGTTCGCGCGCGCGAGCAATGCCTCGAGCGTCGCGGTATCCTGCTCGGGGATCAGGTCGCGCAGCGTCAGCGTCCGCAGATAGTCGCGGTGGTAGCCGATGAAGCGCAGGCTGGCCTCGGAGACGTATAAAAACCGCAGGTCGCGGTCGACGTGGGCGAGAAAATCGACGGCGCCGACGGTCTGTTCGAGCCAATGTCGGACGGTGTCGTCGTCGCGTGGGGCGCTGGCGCGGGCAGGCATCAATGCGCCGCCGGACCACGCGAGTCGGCGCAGCGCGCGGAGGGCGTGATGCCATGCGCTCTTGCGGGGCGACGTGTTCCTGTAGGCTTCCATGTTTCTCGCTGGCTGGTGAGGCTGGAACCGTTGGTTCGGTTGCAATAACGGCTATCGGCCACGATTCTTTAGCGAGTGGTGCGGGATTGGTATGCACGCCGCCTCGTTCGCTCGCCAGATTGTTCGGCAGGCGAACGGGGGCGGATTCGGGATCATCTGGGACTTTATTGAAAACAAGGAACGAAATGAAGCGGAAAATAGTGTCCACCCTCGCCGTCGCGATGCTTGCGATGCATGCACTCGTCGCCCAGGCGGTGCTGAAAGCCGGCGATACGGCGCCCGAGTTCACGACCCAGGCGTCGCTGGGCGGCAAGACCTACACGTATTCGCTGGCCAGCGAGCTGAAGAAGGGGCCGGTGGTGCTGTACTTCTATCCGGCCGCGTTCACTACCGGCTGCACGATCGAGGCGCACGCGTTCGCCGATGCCGTGGACGAGTACAAGCAGTATGGCGCGACCGTGATCGGCGTGTCGGCCGACAACATCGGCACGCTGACGAAGTTCTCGGTCAGCGAGTGCCGCAGCAAATTCCCGGTCGCCGCCGACCCGAATGCGAAGATCATCCGCGAATACGATGCGAAGCTGCCGGCCGTGGAGCGCGCGAACCGCATTTCGTACGTGATCTCGCCGGAAGGCAAGGTGCTCTACGAGTACACGAGCATGGCGCCGGACAAGCACGTCGAGAACACGCTGAACGCCGTGAAGGCGTGGGCGGCTGCCCACAAGACGCAGTAAGGCCGTCGAGACGCGCTTCCGGGCCTCGGGCCCGGGTTCGGGATGGGGGCACGCGGCAGGGCCGCGGGCGCCCCGCTTGCGGCCCGCCAGGGGGCTCGGAAGCGATGCGGGAGGCGACGGGCACACGGGGCGGGGCGGGCGGTGCGGGCGGCGAAGCAGACCGCCGCGGCGGTGCTGCCCGATGCCGTGGCCGGCCCGCTGCGGGCCGGTTTTGCGGTGCCCTGGGCTGGAGGCGGCCGTTCGCCCCGTCCGGAGCCGTTCGGAGCCGTCCGAGGCTTCATCGGCCGCTGCCGGCCGCGATCGATGGCCGTCGATCGTTTGACGCGGCTTTGCCGGCCCGGGTCGTGCCGGGCGCCGGCTCCCGGACGCTCCGCCAGATCGCGGCGCGCCGGCGCCCGGTTCAGGCTCGCAGCGCCTGCTCGATCGGACTGCCGCCGCCGATGAAACCGATCGTCTTGCGCGAGATGCCGAGCTTGATCGCCTCGACGGCGGCCCAGGCCACGTCCTGTCGCGCCACCGGCGTGGCGCCGTCCTGCCAGCGGTCGGTCAGCGCGATCTTGCCGACCCCGGGCGCGTCCGACAGCGTGCCGGGCCGCAGGATCACGTAATCGATGCCGGACGCGATCACGCGTTCGTCGCCCTCGCGCTTCATCCGCGAATAATGGACGAGCCAGTCCGGGCCGCGCTCCGGCGCGTAGGCCGTCAGCGAACTGATCACCACCAGCTTCTGCACGTTGCGCGCCTTCGCGTAATCGGCCGCGCGCCCGACCGCGTCGCGGTCGATCGCGATTTCCTCCGGCGCGCCGTCCGCCTCGGCCGAGCCGGCCGCGTAGATCGCGTGCGTGATGCCGTCGAACGCGGCCGAGAAATCGTCGTTCAGGTCGGCCACCACCACCTTCGTGCGCGGCAGCGTGAAGCCGGGCCGGCGCACCAGCGCCGTCAGTTCGAAATCCCGCTGCTCGAGCAGCAGGTCCGCGAGCGCACGGCCGGTTCGGCCGGTCGCGCCGATCAGTAGAATCTTCATCGACATGAAACCGCTCCTTCGATAACGCCGCGTCGGGTCCGGCCGAGCCGGGCGACGCATGGCTCATCAGTGTATGCCGAATCCGCGGCGCTCCGCAGGCGCGGATTCGGCGGTCGGCCGATTGGCCGGGGGCGGCGGGCGGGACGCGGCAGGCCGTTCGTCATCTTACAGAAAGCCGACGCAAATGCGGGCAGCCGGCGGGGCTGCCCCGCAAGGGACGCGAAAAAGGAGAGCGGGGGCGATTCGGGCCGGCAGCGACGCCGCGTGCCGACGGCGTCCGCGGCGCCGGGCGGGCCTGTCTCGGCCCCCCCGGCGCCGTGGCGCGTCACTCGCTCGCGCCGGCCGGCCGAGGCGGCGGATTGCGGCGCGCGCGGCGCCGTTCGGCCGCCACGCGGATCCGGTCCATGTAGAGATAGACGACCGGCGTGGTGTAGAGCGTCAGCATCTGCGAGACGATCAGCCCGCCGACGATCGCGATGCCGAGCGGCGCGCGCAGTTCGGCGCCGTCGCCGTGGCCGAACGCGAGCGGCAGCGCGCCGAGCAGCGCGGCCATGGTGGTCATCATGATCGGCCGGAAGCGCAGCCGGCAGGCCTCGTGGATCGCGTCAAACGACGATTTGCCGTGCCGCGACGCGTCGATCGCGAAGTCCACCATCATGATCGCGTTCTTCTTGACGATGCCGATCAGCAGGATCACGCCGATCAGCCCGATGATGCCGAACTCGGTCTTGAACAGCAGCAGCCCGAGCAGCGCGCCGACGCCGGCCGAGGGCAGCGTCGAGAGGATCGTCACCGGATGGATGTAGCTCTCGTAGAGCATGCCGAGCACGATGTAGATCGCCGCGATGGCGGCCGCGATCAGGAACAGCTGATCGTGCAGCGCCTGCTCGAAGGCCTGCGCGGTGCCCTGGAAGCTGCCGGTGATGGAGGGCGGCATGCCGAGCTCGGCCATGGTCTGGTAGATCGTCTGGGTCGCGTCCGACAGCGCCACGCCGGGCGGCAGGTTGAACGAGATGGTGGTCGCCACGAACAGGCCCTGGTGGCTGACCGACAGCGGCGTGGTGCTCGGCCCGAACGAGGCGATCGCCGAGAGCGGGATCATGGTGGACTGCGAGGTCGAGACGGCCGCGCCCGACGACGCGCTCGACTTGCCGCTCGAGGCGATCGAGTTCAGCGCCGCGTTGCGCGCCGAGTCGCTGGCGATCGCGGCCGCGCTGGTCGCGCTGGTGCCGGCCGTGCCGGTACCGGCGGCGCTGCCCGAGCTGGTGCCCGCTCCGGTGCTCGCGCCGACGAAGGTGCCGGCCGAGGCGTTGGTGGTCTGCGAACCGTTGGCCGTGCCGCCCGAGGTGCTGACGTACACCTGCTTGAGCATCTCCGGATCCTGCCAGTACTTCGGCGCGACCTCCATGATCACGTGGTACTGGTTCAGCGGGTTGTAGATGGTCGACACCTGGCGCTGGCCGAACGCGTCGTAGAGCGTGTTGTCGATCTGCGCGGGCTTGATGCCGAAGCGCGCCGCGGTCGCCCGGTCGATCGTGACCATCGCCTCCAGGCCGCCCTGCTGCTGGTCGGAGTTCACGTCGGCGAGCTTCGGGTTGCGCTGCAGCGCCTCGGTCAGCTTCGGTCCCCACTGGTAGAGCTCGGCCGTCGAATCGGCGAACAGCGTGAACTGGTACTGCGCGTTCGACTGCCGGCCGCCGACCCGCAGGTCCTGCGCGGCCTGCAGGAAGGTGCGCGCGCCGGCCACGCGAGCCAGCTTCGGGCGCAGATCGGCGATCACCTGGTCGGCCGATTTCTTGCGGCCGGGCTTGTCCTTGAGCGAGACGAACATGAAGCCGGCGTTGGTGGCGCGCCCGCCGCTGAAGCCGGCCACGCTCGCCACGTTCGGATCGGACCGGACGATCTGCATCATCTCGGTGAACTTCACCTGCATGGCCTGGAACGAGGTGGACTGGTCGGCCTGGATCCCGCCGATCATCATGCCGGTGTCCTGCTGCGGGAAGAAGCCCTTGGGCACCTTCACGTAGAGCAGCACGTTAAGCGCGACGGTGGCCACGAGCGACAGCAGGATCAGGCGCGGATGGCGCAGCGCCCACAGCACCGAGACGTCGTAGCCGTGCTGCATCCGGTCGAAGCCGCGTTCGAGCCAGCGCGCGAAGCGGCCTTCCTCGCGATGCGCATCGGCCTCGGGCAAGAGGCGCGCGCACATCATCGGCGTGAGCGTGAGCGAGACGATCAGCGACACGCCGATCGCGAGCGACAGCGTCAGCGCGAACTCGCGGAACAGCCGGCCGATGATGCCGCTCATCAGCAGGATCGGCAGGAACACCGCCACCAGCGAGAGGCTGATCGACAGGACCGTGAAGCCGACCTCGCGCGCGCCGTCGAGCGCGGCCTGCGTGCGCGACTTGCCGTTTTCGATATGGCGCGAGATGTTTTCCAGCACCACGATCGCGTCGTCCACCACGAAGCCGGTGGCCACGATCAGCGCCATCAGCGAGAGGTTGTCGATCGAGAAGCCGAGCAGGTACATCGCGCCGAACGTGCCGATGATCGAGATCGGCACGGCCACGCTGGGGATCAGCGTGGCGCGCCAGTTGCGCAGGAACAGGAACACCACCATCACCACCAGGCCCACGGCGATCAGCAGCGTGTGCTCGGTGTCGTGCAGCGAGGCGCGGATCGTGCGCGAGCGGTCGAGCACGGGCGCCACGTCCACGTCGGCCGGCATCGCGGCCTTCAGGCGCGGCAGCGCGGCCTGCACGCGGTCGACCACGTCGATGATGTTGGCGCCGGGCGCGCGGTAGAGGATCACCAGCACGGCGCGCTTGCCGTTGGCGCGGCCGAGGTTGCGCACGTCCTCGACCGAATCGATCACGCTGCCGACGTCGGCCAGGCTCACGGCCGCGCCGTTGCGGTAGGCCACCACCAGGTCGCGGTACTGCGCGGCGGCCGAGGCCTGGTCGTTGGTGTAGAGCTGGAAGCGGTGCGGGCCGAACTCGATGGCGCCCTTCGGGCTGTTGGCGTTGGCCGAGGCCAGCGCGGCGCGCACGTCCTCGAGGCCGATGCCGTAGTGGAACAGCGCGGGCGGCTCCAGCTCGACGCGCACCGCCGGATTCGCGGAGCCGAACACGTCCACCTCGCCGATGCCCTGGATCTGCGAGAGCGACTGCTGCAGCACGGTGGAGGCCGCATCGTAGACGCGCGACGGCGCGGCCGTGTCGGACGTGACCGACAGCACCATGATCGGCGAATCGGCGAGATTGACCTTCTGGTAGGTGGGGTTGCTCTTGAGGCTGGCCGGCAGGTCGGCGCGCGCGCCGTTGATGGCGGCCTGCACGTCGCGCGCGGCGCCGTTCAGGTCGCGGTCGAGCACGAACTGCAGGCTGATCAGCGCGTTGCCGAGCGAACTCGTCGAGGTCATCTGCGAGACGCCCGCGATCGAGCCGAGGTGCCGTTCGAGCGGGCTCGTCACGCTGGTGGCCATGGTCTCGGGGCTGGCGCCGGGCAGCGCCGCGAACACCGAGATGGTCGGGAAGTCGACCTGCGGCAGCGGCGAGACCGGCAGCTTCGCGAACGCGAACAGCCCCGACAGCGCGATGCCGAGCGCGAGCAGCGTGGTCGCGATCGGGCGGTGGATGAACAGGCGCGACAGGTTCATGGCTTACGCGCCCGTGTCGTTCGCGTCACCGCCGGCGGCCGGCCGGCGCCGCTCGAACGCGCGGCGCACGCGGCGCGCGAGCGAGTCGAAGCCGAGGTAGATCACCGGCGTGGTAAACAGCGTGAGCACCTGCGAGACGATCAGCCCGCCCGCGATCGCGATCCCGAGCGGCTGGCGCAGCTCGGAGCCGGCGCCCGAGCCGACGATCAGCGGCACTGCGCCGAGCAGCGCCGCGAGCGTGGTCATCAGGATCGGCCGGAAGCGCAGCAGGCAGGCCTGGTAGATCGCCTCGCGCGGCGGCTTGCCTTCCACGCGTTCGGCCTCGAGCGCGAAGTCGATCATCATGATCGCGTTCTTCTTGACGATGCCGATCAGCAGCACGATGCCGATGATGCCGATGATGTCGAGGTCGTGGCCGGTGATGATCAGCGCGAGCAGCGCGCCGACGCCGGCCGACGGCAGCGTCGAGAGGATCGTGATCGGATGGATGTAGCTCTCGTAGAGCACGCCCAGCACGATGTACATCGTCACCACCGCCGCGAGGATCAGGAACAGCTGGTTCGACAGCGACGACTGGAACGCCAGCGCGGCGCCCTGGAAGCGCGTCTGGAACGAGGCCGGCAGCGCGAGCGCCTTCTCGGCCGAGACGATCGCCTTCACGCCCTCGCCGAGCGAGGCGCCCGGTGCCAGGTTGAACGACACCGTGGTGGCCGGGAACTGGCCGAGGTGGGTGACCAGCAGCGGGGCGGGGCGTTCGTGGAACTTGGCGATCGACGACAGCGGCACCTGCCCGCCGCCCGCGGCCGGCAGGTAGATGCCGTTCAGCGACTCGGCGTAGTACTGCATCTGCGGCTCGGCCTCGAGGATCACGCGGTACTGGTTCGACTGCGTGAAGATGGTCGAGACGATGCGCTGGCCGAACGCGTCGTAGAGCGCGTTGTCCACGGTGGCCGGCGTGATGCCGAAGCGCGCCGCGGTGGCGCGGTCGATCTCGACGTAGACCGACTTGCCGTTGGCCTGCAGGTCGGTGGCCACGTCGGCCAGCGCCGGCTCGTGCTGCAGCTGGCGCACCAGCTTCGGCACCCAGGTGGCGAAGTCGTCGGGGTTCGGGCTCGTCAGCATGAACTGGTACTGCGTCGGGCTGACCGTCGAGTCGATCGTCAGATCCTGCACCGGCTGCATGTAGAGCGAGATGCCGGGCAGGTCGGCCACCTCCTGCTGCAGGTCGCGGATGATCGAGGTGGCCGATTCGCTGCGGTCGTCGCGCGGCTTCAGGTTGATCAGCATGCGGCCGCTGTTGAGCGTGATGTTCGAACCGTCCACGCCGATGAACGAGGTCAGGCTGTCGACGTTCGGGTTCTTCAGGATGCGCGCGGCCAGCGTCTGCTGGCGCTCGGCCATCGAGCCGTAGGAGACCGCCTGCGGCGCCTGCGTGATGGCCTGGATCACGCCGGTGTCCTGCACCGGGAAGAAGCCTTTCGGCACGAAGATGTAGAGCAGCGCGGTCAGCGCCAGCGTGAGCAGCGCCACCACCAGCGTGGCGGCCTGCCGGTCGAGCACCCAGCGCAGCGCGGTGGCGTAGCGCGCGATCACGTAGTCGATCGCCGCGTGGACGCGCGTCTCGAAGCGGTGCTGGCCCTTCGGCGGCGTGTGGCGCAGCAGCTTCGCGCACATCATGGGCACCAGCGTCAGCGACACCACCGCCGAGATCACGATGGTCACCGCCAGCGTGATCGCGAACTCGTGGAACAGCCGCCCCACCACGTCGCCCATGAACAGCAGCGGGATCAGCACCGCGATCAGCGAGACCGTCAGCGAGATGATGGTGAAGCCGATCTGGCGCGAACCCTTGAGCGCCGCCTCGAGCGGACTCTCGCCTTCCTCCACGTAACGCGCGACGTTCTCGATCATCACGATCGCGTCGTCGACCACGAAGCCGGTGGCGATGGTCAGCGCCATCAGCGAGAGATTGTTCAGCGAGAAGCCGGCCATGTACATCACGGCCAGCGTGCCGATCAGCGAGAGCGGCACCGACAGGCTCGGGATGATGGTGGCGTAGACGTTGGCGAGGAACAGGTACATCACCAGCACCACCAGCACCACCGAGAGCATCAGCTCGAACTGCACGTCGCGCACCGCGGCGCGGATCATGGTGGTGCGGTCGGTGACGATCTGCACGTCGAGCGCGGCGGGCAGCGTTTCCTGCAGCTTCGGCAGGATCGCCTTGATGCTGTCGACGGTCTGGATCACGTTCGCGCCGGGCTGGCGCTGCACGTTGACGATGATCGCCGGTTCCGCGTCGACCCAGGCGCCGAGCTTGGTGTTCTCGGTGCCCGCCACCACCTTCGCGACGTCGGTCAGCATCACCGGCCGGCCGTTCTTGTAGGCCACCACCGCGCTGTTGTACTGGTCGGCGCTGGTCAGCTGGTCGTTCGCGTTGATCGTGTAGGCGCGCGTCGGGCCGTCGAAGTTGCCTTTCGGCGTGTTGACGTTGAGGTTCGAGATGGTGGTGCGCAGGTCGTCGAGGTTCAGCCCGTACTGCGCGAGCGCGAGCGGGTTGGCCTGGATCCGCACCGCCGGCCGGTTGCCGCCCGACAGGCTCACGAGGCCCACGCCGGAGACCTGCGAGATCTTCATCGCGAGGCGCGTATCGGTCAGGTCCTGCACCTGCGAGAGCGGCAGCGTCTTCGAGGTGATCGCGAGCGTGAGGATCGGCGCGTCGGCCGGATTCACCTTCGCGTAGATCGGCGGCGCGGGCAGATCCGACGGCAGCAGGTTGCCGGCCGCGTTGATGGCCGCCTGCACTTCCTGCTCGGCGATGTCGAGCGGCAGGTCGAGGCTGAACTGCAGCGTGATCACCGAGGCGCCCGCCGAGCTTTGCGACGACATCTGGTTCAGCGACGGCATCTGCCCGAACTGGCGCTCGAGCGGCGCGGTGACCGAGGAGGTCATCACTTCCGGGCTCGCGCCGGGGTAGAAGGTCTGCACCTGGATGGTCGGGTAGTCGACCTCGGGCAGCGCGGCAAGCGGCAGGAAGCGCAGCGCGAGCAGGCCGGCCAGCATGATCGCGGCCATCAGCAGCGCGGTACCGACCGGGCGGAGAATGAAGAGACGTGACGGATTCATCGATCAGGCGTCGTCATTGCGCGGCGGATTGGGACGCGCCGTGATGGCGATGGCCGTGGGCGCCGGAGCCGGCGTGCGCCCGCGAGGCGCCGGACGCGGCCGAGGCCGCCGCGGCGCCCGATGCGCCGGAGGCGCCGGCCGGATGAGCGGCCGGGATCGTGATCTTCGCGCCTTCGCGCAGGCGATCCACGCCGTCGGTGACGACGCGCTCGCCCACCTGCACGCCCTGCGCGATGCTGGTGCGCTCGCCGTCGACCGGGCCGGGCTTGACCTTGCGTACCGTGACCGTGTTGTCGGGCTTGACGATGTAGACGAACTGGCCGATCGAGCCGGTCTGCACCGCGGCGGTCGGCACGATCACCGCGTCGCGCAGCGTGTCGACCAGCAGCCGGGTGTTGACGAACTGGTTCGGGAACAGCGCGTTGCCCTGGTTGGCGAAGATCGCGCGCAGCTTCAAGGTGCCGGTGGTGGTGTCGATCTGGTTGTCGAGGGTTTCCAGCGAGCCGGTTTCGAGCGGCACCGTGTTGTTGCGGTTGTAGGCCGTGACCGACAGCGTCCGGCCCGCGTTCACCTGCTTGAGGATCGGCGGCAGGTTGTCTTCCGAGGTGGTGAAGATCACGCTCATCGGCTGCAGTTGCGTGATCACCACCAGGCCGTTGGTGTCGCCGGGCGTCACGTAGTTGCCGGGATCGACCTGGCGCAGGCCGACGCGGCCCGAGACGGGCGCCGTCACGCGCGCGTAGGTCAGGTTCAGCTTGGCCGAATCGATCGAGGCCTGGTCGGTCTTGACGGTGCCTTCGTACTGCTTGACGAGCGAGGCCTGGGTGTCGGCCGTCTGCTGGGCGATCGAGTCCTGCGAGACCAGCGTCTGGTAGCGCTTCAGGTCCAGGCGCGCGGTGGCGAGCAGCGCCTGGTCGCGCGCGAGCGTGCCTTCGGCGGTTTCGAGCGCGACCTGATACGGGCGCGGATCGATCTGGGCCAGCACGTCGCCCTTTTTCACCATCTGGCCTTCGGTGAAGTTCACCGATTGCAGGTAGCCGGACAGCTGGGTCTTGACCGTCACGTTGGCGAGCGGCGTGACGGTGCCGAGCGCGGACAGCACGATCGGCATCTCGCCGCGCGTGGCGGTGGCGACCTGCACCGGCTGCGGCTGGTTCGCGAACGCGGCCGGGCCGCCATGGCGGCGGCCGCCCGCCTGGCCCGCGGCCTGATCGCTGGCCGGCGCGGCGGACGGCTTCCACGGGTGCCACCAGAGCAGCGCCGCGCCGATCACGACGACGGCAACCACGCCGATCACGACCGGCCGGCGGCGATGGCGCGGTGGCGGGTCCTGGGGCGCGGGGGCGGGGGAGCGAGGCGTTTGCGGTTCCTGATTATTCATTTTCGATCTGGCTGACGCTGACGTGAGCGGGCGAGGGAGGCGCCGCGCGGGCCCGCTATCGTAGCGGGCCGCCTCGGGCGGCGAAAGAGTGGAGCGCGCCGGCAGGGCGCGAAGTTGCATGATGCTACGTTGCCGGCCGGGCAATCGTCCAGAGCACTTTCTTTCAACCGTTTACTACGGTAACGACATGTTTTCGCGGCGTGACGCCGTGGTGACGCGGGGATGACGTTTCGCCGACGCGATGGCGGGGGCTGTCCTGGCCGCCGCCGCCACGGGGCGCGGCGGCGGCGCGGGGCCGGGCATGGGGCGTGCCTCGTGCGTCGGAGGGGCCGCAGCGCCATGTCGGGGCGCCGTGTCGGCGTACCCGGCCGGGCGCGGTTGACTTCGTGATCAGCGCGCGTCGCGCGGCGGGATCTCGCCGCCGATCTCGCGCGTGATGCTGGCGATGCACTCCTGCATGGCGGGCACGGCGGTCTCGAGCAGCCATTCGGCCGGATACTGTTGCGCGGCGCCGCCGCAATTGACGGCGTAGCGCTGGCCCGACGGACCGACGAAGCCGGCCGCGATCGCGTTGAGCCCGTCGCGCCATTCGCCGATCGCGAGCGAATAGCCGTTGCGCAGCGTATCCTCCAGGGCGGCGTTGAGCCGTGCCACCACGAGCGGCCAGTCGTCGCCGTGGGCCGCCTGCAGCGCGCCGAGCAGCTCGCGGCGTTCGTCTTCGTCGAGCGCGGCCAGATAGGCGCGGCCGACGGCGGTGCGTGCGATGTCCATCCGCGAGCCGATCTCGAGCCGCGTGACGAGCACCGCCGAGCGCGGCCGGATCACGTCGATCGCGACCATGTCGAGCCGGTCGCGCACGGCGAGATGGACCGACAGCGAGGTGCGCTCGGCCAGCTCGCTCAGGAACGGCCGCGAGCGGGCGCGGATGTCGAAATTGCGCAGGAAGCCGTTGCTCAGTTCGAGCACCGAGGCGGTCAGCACGAAGCGTTCGCTGTCGGGCAGCCGGAACAGGAAACCGGCGCCGACCAGCGTCGCGGTGATGCGCGAAACGGTTGGTTTCGGGATGCCTGTCAATTCTGTCAGTTCCCGGTTGCTGACCGGAGCGTCCGCGGCCGCGATCCGGCGCAGTACCGCGAGCCCTCTGGCGAGTGCCGAAATCTCGTCCGTGGACGATTCCCGATCCCGTGAAGCGGCAGCTGCGTTATTCAATATCGACACGAAACTCTCTCTTTTTTGCGAAACAAAATTTCAAATTTTCTTAAATAGTACGACAAATAGCGATTCGTGCATGTTTTAAAGCCAACTTTGCATGCAATGACAAAGTCTCGCAGATGCCCTGTTTTTTAGGGTTTAACCCGCTGCGCATGTCGGAAAATTCACAATCTGACCGTATTTTTCGCTTGACTTGTCATCGGGAAACGGAAAAAATGTACCTGAATTTCGAAACAACGTTTCGCCGAATTTTAGGTAACGAGGTTTCGATGCAGTCTCTCAGGTTCTAGCACGGCCCTCGGAATGGCTAGAACTTTTTTAGCGCCACGGTCCCCCGTGGCGCTTTTTTTTTGTTTTGTCGGAAGGTAGTCGATTTCCCAATATGTGAGAAATTGACTGAAAAACGGCTGGCCAGACCGGGGTATTTCGAGGCCGGGAGCCCGAATCGGGCGCAGATGCCGCGCGGTCGACACGAAGTGCAGCTAACGGCACAGAAAAAAAGCGCGCCGCGGAGGCCCGCGGCGCGCTGTCGTGAAACCCGGCATGAACCGATGAAACGATGTTTCAAAAAATAGACAGACCGGTCTCACCCATAATCCTGCGCATTCAAGCGAGGCGAATGGCGGCGGATTCGGCGGTCAGATAACCCACGCTCGCGCCGAAACGATCCTTGTATTGGGTTCTCACCAGCGGATCGAGCGTCGCTTTCACCTTGTCGTGAAGCGGCGATTCCCAATCGCCGACATGCTGAAAGTTGCTCATGATGTAAGTCCAGCCATGGATTTCATCCACCGCGTGCAGGCCGGTCGATTCGGCGCCGGACGGGCAGGACAGCACGCGCGACAGCGTCTTCGTATCGACCTGGTAGGCCCACAGGAAGTTGTTCACGTGCATGCCGGAGTCCTCGCCGATGAACAGCGTGCGCAGCTTCTGCGAGAACTTCAGGTTGTCCGGGTTCGCGATCCGGTCCGCGTTCGCCGTGTTGCCGAGCGCGTCGGCCGTGGCGAGATCCTCGCCCACCAGCGCGGCCGGCGCGCTCATGTCCACCGGCACCCAGTCGCTGTCGATCGCCGTGCCCGAGGTATCGCGCTGGCCGCCCTTCAGGTTCAGCGCGTAGACGGCGCCGGACGCAATCCTGCGATCCACCGCCACGTCGCGCGACACCGCGTTGCCCTTGACCATCGAGGTCTCGATCCGCGACATCGCCGTGTAGACCACCTTGTCGCGCGTATCCACCGTCGTGCCCTCGAGCTTCGTGAAGCCCATGCTGGCGCCGATCAGCGCCGCGTAACGATGGGTCTCGAGGAACGCCGCGGCCTGCTCCATGCCCGGCTTGATGCGAATCCAGTTGAACTTGCCGCCGTAGTGGATCGCCGTGTAGGACGCGTCGGCCGGGTCGGTGGTGGCGAGGTCCATGATGTCCGATGCCTTCAGCGTGTTGGCGAGCGCCTCGATCTCGGCGCTGGTGGCATGGCCGATGCGCAGCCACGTCAGCGTCGCGGCGCCGGCGCCGGCCGACGAGGTCTGGTTCCACTTCGCCACGTACAGCGTGCCGGCCGACAGGTCCGCCGGCTGGTCGGCGATGAACATGAACAGGCCGCCGTTGGTCGCGTCGTCGCCCATCATCACGGTGCGCTGGTCCGGCATCACCTGGATCAGCTCGTGCGAGATCCGGCCGAGACAGTAGTGCTTGCGGATCGTGCCGGTGCCGTCGGGATTGACCGTCACTTCGGGCAGGTGGCCGTAGTGGTAGGGATTCGCCGTGGCCGTGTTGCCGAACGTGTTCTGGCTGAACGCGAGGAACTGCGCGTCGGTGGCGGCCTGGGTCGCGTCCGGCTCGTATTCCTCGCTCGATAGGTGCGTGTTCCAGGGCGACAGGCTCGCGCCGCAGGTGATCCAGAGGCCGTGCGCCGCCGAGGTGTCGACGTTGTGATACTTGACGAGCGTGAGCGCGCCGGTGGCCGGATCCTGGTCGAGCGTGAGCACCGCGATCGGCGAGGGCAGCCGGCCGTAGGTCGAATCGCCGTTCTGGTTGCGCGTGGTGTATTCGAACTGCACCACCGCGAATACCGGTTTGCCTTTCACGCCCGCCACGTTCGCGTTGGCGAGCGTGAGCAGCGAGCTGCCGTCCGGGCAGTCCGAGAAGAACTGGCGTTCGCTGCCGGCCTTCGAGCGATCGACGATCGGCCGGTTGGCGATGTCGTAGTAGCCGCCCGCGAGCAGCGTGCCGCCGTTGCCGTCCGGCACCGGGTCGCCGGTCGTGAAGAACGGCCGGTAGGCGAGCCGGTAGTCGTGCGTGCTGCCGTCGGTGAACGAGACCGACAGCGTCGAGCCGACCGTGGTGGTGGCCATCGCGGCCGGGTTGGCGAGCGTCGGCGCCGGCATCGAGACGAATGTCGCGGCCGCGAAGCTGGCCGCGGGCGCGGTGCCGGTGCCGCCGCCGGTGCTTCCACCGGCGGGCGGGCCGCTATCGTCGTCGTTGCCGCAGCCGGTCAGCAGCGCGGGCAGGGCGAGGCCGCCGAGCGGCAGCATCGGGGCGCCGACGAGGAGTCTCAGCGCGTGGCGGCGGGAAAGTTGGGTCGGCGCGGTCATGGGGTGTCCAGGTTCGTATCGTGAGTGGGGACGAAGTTTTCGAAAGTAAAAAGAAAGCTTCGACGAGCCTGGCGCAGTCTAGATTGGAGATATGAAAGTAATTTGAATGGTATTTGAATGGATTCTCGACCATGCGGGCGGGCGCCTCGCCAGCCGGGGAGCCAGTGCGGGCGCCCTGCCCGGTCAGGCTGCGTCGTCCGCTTGCGGCGCGGTGGGCCAGTAATGACTGTCGGGCGTCGAGCGGGCGCCGAAGATCGCCTGGCCCACCCGCACCACGGTGGCGCCTTCCTCGATGGCGATCTCGTAGTCGCCGGACATGCCCATCGACAGTTCGTCCAGCCGCACGCCGGCGGGCGCCGTCTCGCGCAACCGGTCGCGCAGTGTCCGCAGCCGCGCGAAGCAGGCGCGCACGCGTGTTGCGTCGGCGGAGAACAGCGCCAGCGTCATCAGCCCGCGCACGCGCAGCGACGCATAGGCGGGCAGCCCGGCGAGGAACGGCGCGAGTGCGTCGGGCGCGAGGCCGTACTTGCTCGCTTCGTCCGAGGTGTTGACCTGCACGAACACGTCGAGCGCGCGGCCCTCGGCCTGCAGCCGCCGATCGAGCGCCGCGGCCACGCGCAGGCTGTCGAGCGCCTGGAACTCGGCGGCGAAGCGTGCAACGAGCCTGGCCTTGTTGGTCTGCAGATGCCCGATGACCGACCATTGCAGGTCCGGCAGGTCGCGCATCGCCTCCCACTTCCCGTGCGCCTCCTGCGGCTTGTTCTCGCCCAGCTCGCGACAGCCGGCGGCATGGGCGAGGCGCAAGTGGGCCTCGTCCATGGTCTTGCTCACGGGCAGCAGCCGAACGCTGTCCGGCGCGCGTCCGGCCCGCCGGCAGGCCGCCGCGATGCGCGCGCGTACCGCGTCGAGATTGGCGCGGAAGTCGTCCACCGATTCGGCGCGCGGCCAGCGATTGTGCCGGTCGTGCCGGGTGAGGGTCGGGACGGGAGGATCGCTTTCGGGCACGGCATGTACCTGTGCTGGCTTTGTCATAGGACAAAGTCTAGCATGCGGGCCGGCCGGCAAGGTCGGGCGGGATGTCCCGGGCTGACTTAGCCGCCGAGGCAGCGCCGCAGGTCCTGCGCGAACGTCGCGCACTGCTCCGGCTCGATGTCGGAAATGGTGATGCGCAGCCCGTGGACGCGCTCCTGTACCGAGAACGCCTCGCCGTGCCGCACCAGCCAGCCGAGCGCGGCCAGCTCGGCGACCACGGCGGCGTCGTCGCGCTCGAGCGGCACCCACAGATTGAGCCCGTCGGCGTGGGCGTGAACGCCGATGCCCTTGGCCGTCAGCGCATCGGCCAGTGCCTGCCGGCGGCGCGCGTAGTCGGCCCGGGCCTGCTCCATCAGTTCGGCGAAGCCTGGGCGCGTGACCGTCATCTCCACCACGTCCTGCAGCAGATGGCTGACCCAGCTCGTGCCCGAGGCGAGGCGCAGGCGCAGGCGTTTCGCGGTCTGCGCGTCGCTCGCGATCGCGGCCACCCGCACGTCGGGGCCGAGCGCCTTGCTGAACGAGCGCACCAGCGCCCAGCGCGCCGCGCCGCGCGGCAGCACCGAGTGATAGCCGGCGGTGGCCAGCGAGGCGAAGTGATCGTCGATCACCACCAGCGTTTGCGGGTATTTCGCCAGCACGCGCGCGAGCGCGCGGGCGCGCTTCGCGCTCAGGTTGCAGCCGGTGGGGTTATGGATGCGCGGCGTCAGGATCACGGCCTGCGCGCCCTTCGCGAGCGCCGCCGCCAGCGCCGGAGCCAGCATGCCTTCCTCGTCCACCGGCACGCCGAGCGGCTGGCAGCCGGCCGTGCGCAGCGTGTTGATGCTGCTGAGAAAGCAGGGATTCTCGACCGCGACCTTGTCGCCCGGCACCAGGTAGGCGCCGAGCAGGCGCTCGACGGCATCGACGGCGCCGTGCGCGAGATCGACCTCGAACGGCACGGGTGCGTCGGGCGCCATCCATTTGCGGATGTAGCTCTCCAGGCCCGGATTGACCGTGGCGGCGCCATAGAGCCGCGGCTTGTAGGGCCGCACATGGAACGCGGCCGTCAGGTCCGGCAGCCAGCGGGCGCCAGGATTGCCGCTGGCGAAGTCCATCAGCTGCGTGTCGGCGCGCGCGCCTTCCTGCTCGCCGGGCGTGGCCGGATCGCGGATGGTGGTGCCGAGGCGCCCCTGCGCCTGCGCGATGCCGGCCGTCACGAGCCGCCGGTAGGCCGCGGCCACCGTATTGCGGTTGACGTCGAGTTCGACGGCCAGATCGCGCACGGGCGGCAGCGAGGCGCCCGGCGGCAGCTGCCCGGACTGCACCAGGGTACGGATGCCGTCGAAGATTTCGGTCGCGGTCTTGCCTGAGAATTTCATATGTCCTGGGACATTGGGAGGATCGGAGGCCGCCGGGCCGTGCAGGATGCACCCGGCGGCAGCCGCGATTTTGCCCGATTTCGCCGCCTCGGCCGTGTGCATCCGACAGGCCAGGCCATCAGGACGGGGCGCGGCGCGCGGGCCGGGAGCGCCGGGCATCGGCTTGACATCGACGAACGGCCGTCTCTAGAATAATTTGTCCTATGACAAAGAGCCGTGCTGCCGCGATACCCGGCAGCGTCGCCGCTTCGACCGCCTTCACCGCATGCCGGCCCGCGCCGGCACCTCCCAGGAAGCCGCCATGAACGTTCATTTCGTGATTCACGAAGCCTTCGAGGCGCCCGGCGCCTACGAGACCTGGGTAACGACCCGCGGCCACCAGGCCGGCTATTCGCGTGTCCACGCCGGCGACGCGCCGCCGGCGTCGAGCGCGGGCATCGACCTGCTGGTGGTGCTGGGCGGCCCGCAGTCGCCGGCCACCACGCGACAGGAATGCGCGCACTTCGACTCGGCCGCCGAGCAACGCCTGATCGCGCAATGCATCGCCGACGGCAAGGCCGTGGTGGGCGTCTGCCTCGGTGCGCAACTGATCGGCGAGGCGCTGGGCGCGAAGGTCGAGACGAGCCCGCAGAAGGAGATCGGGCAGTTCCCGATCACGCTGACGCGGGCGGGGCGCGCGAACGGCAAGTTCGCGGATTTCCCCGACACGCTCGAGGTCGGCCACTGGCACGGCGACATGCCGGGCCTGACCGCCGGGGCGACGGTGCTGGCGGCGAGCGAGGGCTGCCCGCGCCAGATCGTGGAGTACGGCGAACTCGTCTACGGCTTCCAGTGCCACATGGAGTTCACGCCCGAGGTGATCGAGCTGCTGATCGCGGCCTCGGCGCGCGAGCTGGCCGCGCTCGCGGCGCATCGCTTCGTGCAGCAGCCCGCTGCGTTGCGCGCCAACCGGCCGGAGGCGATGCGGGCGATGAACGAGGTGCTGTTCGGGTTTCTGGATCGGTTGATGGCCGCCTATGCGGCACGCCGTGCTTAGGACAAAGCGGGACGGGTTCGACTCCTGTCGGGCGTGCGTGCCAGCCACGCGATGACCACGCGCCGACGCAGCGGCGCTTCCGGCCGGCGCGATCGCCGCCAGCCGGCTCTCCTCAATCCCGCTCCGGCGTCGCCGTGATGCGATGGATCGACAGATCGGCCCCGTCGAACTCGGCTTCCTGATCGAGCCGCAGCCCGAGCGTGAGCTTCAGCACGCCATAGACGAGCGTGCCGCCCACCAGCGCCACCACGATCCCGCCGAGCGTGCCGACCAGCTGCGAGACCAACGACACGCCGCCGAGCCCGCCCAGCGCCGGCTGGCCGAACACGCCGGCCGCGATCCCGCCCAGCGCGCCGCACAGCCCGTGCAGCGGCCAGACGCCGAGCACGTCGTCGATGCGCCAGCGGTTCTGCACGCAGGTGAACATCACGACGAACAGCGCGCCCGCCACGGCGCCCGTGGCCAGCGCGCCGAGCGGATGCATGATGTCGGAGCCGGCGCAGACGGCCACCAGCCCGGCGAGCGGCCCGTTGTAGGTGAAGCCGGGGTCGTTGCGGCCCGCGAACCAGGCGGCCAGCGTGCCGCCCACCATCGCCATCAGCGAGTTGACGGCCACCAGCCCGCTGATCTTGTCGAGCGTCTGCGCGCTCATCACGTTGAAGCCGAACCAGCCCACCGCGAGCACCCAGGCGCCCAGCGCGAGGAACGGGATGTTCGAGGGCGGATGCGCGGCGATCCGGCCGTCCTTCGAATAGCGGCCGTGGCGCGCGCCGAGCAGGATCACGGCCGGCAGCGCGATCCAGCCGCCGAACGCATGCACCACCACCGAGCCGGCGAAATCGTGGAACGGCGCGCCGAACGCGTGGGCGAGCCAGTCCTCGATGCCGAAGCGGTCGTTCCAGGCGATGCCCTCGAAGAACGGATAGACGAGCCCCACGATCACCGAGGTCGCGATCAGCTGCGGGTTGAACTTCGCGCGCTCGGCGATGCCGCCCGAGACGATCGCGGGAATCGCGGCCGCGAACGTCAGCAGGAAGAAGAAGCGCACCAGCGCGTAGCCGTTGTGCTGCGAGAGCGTGCCGATGTCGTCGAAGAACTCGATGCCGTAGGCCACCGTGTAGCCGACGAAGAAGTAGGCGAGCGTCGAGACGGAGAAATCGACGAGGATCTTCACGAGCGCGTTGACCTGGTTCTTCTTGCGCACGGTGCCGAGTTCGAGGAACGCGAAACCCGCATGCATCGCCAGCACCATGGCCGCACCGAGAAGGAGAAATAAGGTGTCGGCCGCCGATTTCAGGTTGTCCATCCGTTGCCCGTGTTCGCTCGAAAAGTGGGCATCCTCAGCAAGAACCGGGCCAATGCGGTGAATCGATGCCTGATGTCGGTGCGATCCGCACCGCGACAAGGCGAGACGGGAGCCGGTCGGGCGCACCGGATTCGCGCGGCCCGGATGTGCGCCGGCATTTGCACGCCGATGGTGCCGTGGCGTGAGTGAATTTGGTGCGGCCGTGCCGTGGGATGGTGCGCGGCGGGCAGTGGTCCGGCGGCACGCGCGAGACTTCGCGCGGATTGCGTGGAGAGTCGCGCCCCGGCACGCGCGGCGCGGGCCGCATGTCGCCACGGCGCCCGGTCTCGGGCCACATGAATGCGGCGCCGGGCCGCGCGCATCGTATCATCGCGATTCCTGCATCGAGAGCGCGCCCGAGCGCGCATACCGCCATGACGTCTTCCTTCCGTTTCGCGCCGCGCCGCGCGCCGTCGTACCGGTTCGCCGCCGTCGCCGCGTTCGCCGCGCTGGCGCTGGCCGGCTGCGACAAGCCCGATTCGAACGCCACGGCGCCCGACCACGCGGCGAGCGCCGTGGCCCAGGCCGCCGCGCAGGCCGCCAGCAAGCTCGACCAGGCGGCCAGCTTCGTCGACAGCCAGATCGCCGCCGCCAAGGCCGGCGTCGCCTCGGCGGCCTCGGCCGTGCCGCCCGTCTCGGCCAGTGATGCGCAGGCGCACCTGAAGAATGCCGCCACGGCGGCGTTCGGCCTGGCCGCCTCGGCGGCCGGCTCGGGCCTCGAGACGGCCGGCCGCAAGCTGCAGCAATGGAGCCGCGAGAATGCCGCGTCCTCGTCCGACGCCGATCAATCGGCGAACCGCTGAACGGAGCTTGCCGTTCCGAATAAATGTAACTATCATGAGCACACTTTCTCGCCGAGACGCCCGGCCAGTCGCGCGGCCAGGTCACCGAGCATGAACACGAGCAGCCGGTTCGCTTTTGCCGTCCACGTGCTTGCCTTGCTGTCGCAACAGGAGGGCGTGCCGCTGTCGTCCGAGATCATCGCGGGCAGCGTCAACACGAATCCGGCGCTCATCCGCCGGCTGCTGTCGATGCTGGCGGCGGCGGGGCTCACCGGCTCGCAGCTCGGTGCCGGCGGCGGCGCGCTGCTGGCGCGCGAGCCGGGCTCGATCACGCTGCTCGAGGTGTACCGGGCGGTGGACGATGCGCAGTTGTTCGCGCTGCACCGCGAGGCGCCGAATCCTGACTGCATGGTCGGGCGGCACATCCAGAGCGTGCTGACCGTCTATATCGACGACGCGCAGCGTGCGATGGAAGCCTCGCTCGCGGCGCGCACGCTGGCCGACGTGACGGCCGACGTGCTGCGCGAGGAAGGCGCCGGCGCGGGTTAGCGGCAGGGCGCGCCGGGCGGACACTTACCGGGCGGAGCGACGTCTCCGCCTTTTTTGCGAATTTAAATGTAATCAATATGGTTACATATAACCGGAAGGAGTTTCGACATGACGCAACGCACCTTGAATATCGCGCTGTTCGGCGCATCGGGCATGATCGGCTCGCGGATCGCGGCGGAAGCGGCGCGGCGCGGCCACCGCGTGACGGCGCTGTCGCGCCGGCCGGGCGCAAGCACGGGCAACCTGACGGCGAAGACGGCCGACCTGTTCGACGCGGCCAGCGTGGCGGCGGCGCTGGCGGGGCAGGACGTGGTGGCGAGCGCCTACGGGCCGGCCCATGGCAGCGAGGGCGAGGTGAGCCGCGCCACGCGCGCGCTGGTGGAGGGGACGCGCGCGGCGGGCCTGAAGCGGCTGGTGGTGGTGGGCGGCGCCGGTTCGCTGGAAGTGGCGCCGGGCAAGCAACTGGTCGATACCGACGGTTTCCCGGCCGAGTACAAGCCGGTCGCGCTCGCGCACCGCGCCGCGCTCGACGGCGAACTGCGTCCGGCCAGCGATCTCGACTGGACGTTCTTCGCGCCGGCCGCGATGATCGCGCCGGGCGAGCGCACCGGCACGTTCCGCACCGGCGCGGGCGCGCTGATCAGCGACGCCGCGGGCAACAGCCGGATCTCGGCCGAGGACTACGCGGTCGCGTTCGTCGACGCGATCGAGCAGGGGCAGTTCGTGCGCGAGGTCGCGACGGTCGCGTATTGAGCGTATGTGGCCGGCGCCGCCGGGTTGCCTCGTGCTGCCCGGTGGCGCCTGGTAGCGCGTCGTGCCCGGCATCGCCCAGGCACGAGGCAGCGCCGATGCACGCGCCGCAACCGTTGCGTTTCTTGCGCGTCCGTATTTATCCCGGTCGACGCCGAGGGTGAGTTTTCATATTGTTCCTCCGATAATATCCGGCGTAGAAAAATTTTCTATACCAACAGGAACGGGGAAATGGACCACATCGACCGCAAGTTGCTGGAACTGCTGCAGACCGACGCGACCCTGCCGATCTCGGAACTCGCCCAGAAGGTGAACCTGTCGCAGACGCCGTGCTGGAAGCGGATCCAGCGACTCAAGGACACCGGCGCGATCCGCGCGCAGGTGGCGCTCTGCGACGCGCGCAAGCTCGGCGTGGGCACCACCGTGTTCGTCGCGGTACGCACCAACCAGCACACCGAGGATTGGGCGAACACGTTCACGCGGGCGGTGCGCGAGATCCCGGAAGTGGTCGAGGTGTACCGGATGAGCGGCGAGACCGATTACCTGCTGCGCGTGGTGGTGGCCGACATCGCCGACTACGATCGCGTCTACAAGCTGCTGATCCGCACGGTGCCGCTGTCCGACGTCAGCTCGTCGTTCGCGATGGAGCAGATCAAGTATTCGACCGCGCTGCCGGTGCGCAGCGAAGCGGCGATCGCCTAGCGCGGCGTGCGGGCGCGCGTAGAATGGGCGCTTTCGGCCATCGCGGAGAGCGTCGTCCCATGAGCGAGCAGCGCAGGAAGGATCCGGTACGGGGTGTGTCCGTGATGATCGTGGTGATCGTGCTGCTGGTGATCGGCACGGTGCTCTACAACGCCATTTCCGAAAAGCGCGCCTACGACGCGCAGCAGGGCGGCGGGGCATCGGCCGCGGCGCCCGCGACCTCGTCGGCGGCCGGCCCGGCGTCCGGCGGCTGAGTCCGCTGAGTCTCTTTCCTTCGCCTTCGCCCGTCAGTCAGCCCGTTCGCCCGCTCGCCCGTTGACGGCCCGCCCGGCCGCCGCCTCGCGATCCTCCCGGCTCACTGCGGCAGCCGGATCAGGCTCGCATCCTTGCGGATCAGCAGCGACGACGCGAGCATCTGCTTGCACTGATGCGCGAGCTCCTTCAGGTCGCGCACCACCTCCGCGCCGGCCGTTTCCGATTTTTCCGCCGCGACCACCATCGAGTCGAGTTCGCGCGTGAGCTGCTTCGTCAGCTCGGCCTGGTTGGCGGGCGGCGGCGTGCCGGCCTCGGCCTGTTCGAGGTTCTCGCGCACCTGCGCGAGCCCCTTCTGCAGCGCCGCGTAGCTGCCCGGCCCGGCTTCCTCGCTGGTGTTGCGTAGCAGCGGCGCGGCGGCCGTGATCTGCGCGCCCAGCACGTGCGCCTGCACCAGCAGGTCGTTCAGTTCGGGCACGAAGCGCTGGTGCGCCTTCGGCTCGATCATCATGCGCTGGAACGCCTGGCCGAGGTTGGCGAACGCGATGTGGACGTTCTTGCGCGCGAGCCGGTACGGATAATCGCCTTCGAGCGGCGAGCCCTTCGCGTCCCTGACCGCCGCCTCGGCCGCGGCCGCCACGGCCGGCACCACGGCCGCGCCGTCGACGGCCACCACCGGCGCTGCACGCTGCGTCTGCCCGCGCCCCACGCGCCACGCGGCCTCGAAGTACTTGCGCGTGGTGGCCAGCACCTCGGCCACCAGCTTGCCCATCGCGCGGTATTCCCAGTACGGGAACAGCCGGCTCGCCGCGATCGCGATCATGCAGCCCACCACGGTGTCGATCGCGCGCTCGCCGATGATGCGCATGCTGCCGGGCGCGAGCAGGTGGAACATCAGCAGCACGTAGGACGAGGTGAACACGACGCTCGCCGCGTAGTTGAACAGCAGCAGGCTATAGCTCATCACCATCGAGCCGAACATGATGGCGATCAAGAGCGGCGGCGATTTCACCGTGTAGATCAGCGCGATGCTGATCGCGCAGCCGAGCAGCGTGCCGACGATCCGCTGCGCGTTGCGCTGCTTGGTCAGCGAATAGCCGGGCTTCAGGATGATGATGGTGGTCATCACGATCCAGTACGCGTTGGTGAGCGGCAGCAGCCGGCCGAGCCAGAACGCCACGGCCACCGCCACCGTCACGCGCAGCGCGTGGCGAAAGCTCGGCGAGCGCAGGCTCAGGTTCGAGAAGATCAGCATCGGCGAGAGCCGGCGGCGCTGCAGGAAGCGCGCGAGCGTCTTGTCGATCTTGATCTCGGTGCGCGTGCTGTCGGGCGTCTCGGTCAGCGAGCGGCGCATCTTGTCGATCAGGCGCGTGGCGCTCCAGATCCGCCGGAACGTGGCCAGCACCGCCGCGTAGGCTTCCGGGTTGGTGGCCGGGAAGTTCTTCTTGCGCATCAGCTCGATCTCGTACTCGATCGCGCGCAGCTCGGCCTTCACGCTGGTGCGCGACTGCGGCGCGCGGTTCTCCAGCACGGCCAGGCCGACCGTTTCGAGATCGCCGGCCGCCTTGCGGATCAGGTCGCGATAGAAGATCAGCAGGTCCGAGCCGCCGAACGTGCTGCGCACGAGCGGGTAGTCGGTGTGCGCGCCGACGAACATCTCGTGCAGGTCCACGCTGTTGATGAACAGGTTGAACATCATGGTGCGCGCGGCGTCGAGCTTGCCGTGGCGCAGCTTCGGCAGGTTGCGCAGCACGATGTCGCGCGCGGTCTCCTGCGATTCGACGGCGGCCACCTGCTTGAGCACGAGGTTGCGGTAGCAGTCGTCGAGATCGGCGTCGAGATCGTAGAACTCGGCGCGCGCGAGCAGGTAGCCGGCCAGCGCGAAGAAGCTGTCGGCCAGCGCCTGCTGCTCGATGCGGCGCGCCTGCCAGCGCGACACGAGCGTTGCCCAGTAGGTGTACCAGAGGCCGCCCGCGAGGATCCACGCCGCGTTGACGAGCGCCTCCATCGGCGTGAAGCTGTCCTCCAGCGTCATCACCATCATGAACAGCGTGGCGAAGCTGATCTGCGGCCAGCGGTTGCCGTACACCACGATCAGCGACAGCACGAAGGTGAGCGGCACGATGGTCAGCCACAGCGCGAAGATGTTCGGCGTGGCGAGCCCGGTGGCGAGCGCCGACAAAAAGCCGATCACGCTGCAGGCGAGCATCTCGTTGTGCTTGTACTTGAGCGGGCCGGGCATGTCGACCACGCAGGCGCCGAGCGCGCCGGTGGCGATCGTGAAGCCGAGGTCGTGCTCGTGCAGCACGATCAGGCAAAGCACCGCCGGCAGCGACACGCCGACCGCGATGCGCAGGCCGCCGAAGAAATACTGGCTGTAGAGGAACTTCCGGATTTCGATCGAATAGCGCATCGATTGTCGGTTGGCAAAGCGGCGCGGGAGACCGACGAGTCTAACGTATTTCACGGGGCCGACAGTCCGCCGGTTTCGCCCGATATTCGCGCTGCGTCGGGTTTGCTATGCTTGGCGCTGTCCGCGCGGATGCCGTCCGCGTCCCGCTCCGCGCGAATCCCGTTCGCGCCTCGCCACGCCGGCCGCCGCATGCTCCACCTCTTTTTCTCGAATCGCCACGAAACGCTCGCCGACGCGCTGATCGACCACCTCGCCGCCCATCCGGGCGCGGCCGGCCCCTGGGCCGCGCAGCAGGTGATCGTGCCGAGCGCCTCGCTGCGCCGGCGCCTCGAGCTCGACATCGCCGCGCGGCACGGCATCTGCGCGAACGTGGCGTTCAGCTATCTCGCGCAGTGGCTGTGGGCGCAGATCGGGCAGGTGCTGCGCGTGCCGCCGCGCTCGCCGTTCGCGCCGGACCGGCTGGTCTGGCGTTGCTACCGGCTGCTGTCGCGCGGTGCCGGCTCGGCCGGCTTCGATGCGGACTTCGACGCCGGCCTCGACGCGAGCCCGGAAGCCAGTGCCGCGCCGTGGCTCGCCTCGCCGCGCCTGGCCGGCTACCTCGCCGCGGCCGACGCGCCGATGCGCCACGAACTCGCGCACCGCATCGCCTCGGTGTTCGATCATTACCTGACCTACCGGCCCGAGTGGCTGGCCGCCTGGCGCGACGGGACTTCGATCGTCGCGCTCGAGGGCCCGCCCGCGCGCGGCGCCGAGGCCGCGCGCGACGACGAGCAGTGGCAGGCGGCGCTGTGGCGCGCGCTGGTGGCCGAGCTCGCGGAGGATGGCGAGCCGCCCGCGCACCGCTTCCTGCGCGACGCGCCGTCGCTCGCCCCCGGGCCGGACACGCTCGCCGCCTGGCCCGGCGCGGTCAGCGTGTTCGCGCTGCCGACCATGCCGCCGCTGCACGTCGCGCTGCTGCGCGAGCTGTCGCGCTGGATCGACGTGCGGATCTACGCGCTCAATCCGTGCCGCGAGTTCTGGTTCGACATCGTCACCGCCGCGCGCGTCGAATCGCTCGACGCGGCCGGGCAGCTCGACTACCAGCAGGTCGGCCATCCGCTGCTGGCCGAGTGGGGCCGCCAGACCCAGGCGCAGCTGCACATGCTGCACGAGCTGACCGAGACCGCCGCGGCCACCGACGCCGCGCGCTACGAGCCGCACCCGGACCGCAGCTGGCTCGCGCGGATCCAGAACGCGATCCTCGAACTGCGGCCCGAGGCCGAACTCGGGCCGCCGCCCGACGAGCGCGGCATCGAGGTCCACGTCTGTCACAGCCTCGCGCGCCAGCTGGAAGTGCTGCACGACCGCCTGCTCGCCGGGTTCGCCGAGGATCCGTCGCTCGCGCCCTCGGACGTGCTGGTGGCGGTGGCCGATCTGGCCGCGGCCGGCCCGCTGATCGATGCGGTGTTCGGCACCTCGGCCGCGCAGGACGCCGCGCGCGTGCCGTACCGGATCACCGGCCTGCCGCCGTCGCAGGCCAACCCGATCGCACGCGTGCTGCTCGACTGGCTCGCGCTGCCCGAGCGCGAGATCGGCGCGCCGGAACTGGTGGAATGGCTGCGCGTCGACGCCGTGGCCGCGCGCTACGGCATCGACGCGGCCGCGCTCGAGACGGTGCAGACCTGGCTCGCCGCGGCCGGCGCGCGGCGCGGGCTGGCCGCGGCCGCGAGCGATCCCGATGCGCAACGGGCGCCGGCCGTGCCCGCGCCGCGCCACACGTTCGCCGACGCGCTGGCGCGGCTGTTCCTCGGCTACGCGATGCCCGACGGCGCGGCGCCGGTGGGCGCCTACCTGCCGGTGGACGGCCCCGAGGGCGGCGAGGCGGAACTGCTCGGGCGCCTCGCGCGCTTCACCGACGATCTCGACTGGTTCGCCGGCCGCATCACGGCCGACGCCACGCCGGACGCCTGGAGCGAGATCTTCGCCGACGCGCTGGCGCGCTTCTTCGATTCGGGCCCGGCCTACGCGGACGCGCTGTCGGGCGTGCGCGACGCGCTCGACGCGCTGCTCGCCGCCGTTCGCGAAGGTGCGCTCGCGCTGCCGATGCCGGCCGCCGTGGTGCGCGCCGGCTTCGCGGCCGTGCTCGACGACCCGGCGCGCGGCGGGGTGCCGTGGGGCGGCGTGACGTTCTCGTCGCTGACCAGCCTGCGCGGGCTGCCGTACCGCATGGTGTGCCTGGTCGGGATGGACGACGGCGTGCTGCCGAGCCTCGCGCGCGCCGACGAGTTCGACCTGATGGCGGTGTACGCGAAGCTCGGCGACCGCCAGCGCCGCGACGACGAACGCAACCTGTTCCTCGACCTGCTGCTCGCCGCGCGCGACCGGCTCGTGATCACCTACACGGGCCGCAGCATTCGCGACAACGCGCCGTTGCCGCCCGCCGCGCTGGTCGACGAACTGCTCGACTACGCGGCGGCGGTCACGGCCGGCCCCGACGCGTCGCCGGCCGCGATCGAGGCCGCGCGGCGCGGCTTCATCGTCGAGCATCCGCTGCAGCCGTTCTCGGCCGAATATTTCACGGCGGGCGGCGCGCTCTATTCCTACGATGCCGGGCGCGCCGTGCTGGCCGGCCAGCTCGCGCGCGGCACGACGCGCGAGGCCACGCCGTTCTTCGCCGCGCCGCTGCCGCCCGAGCCCGACGCGCCGGTCGCGTTCGGCGACTTCGAGCGCTTCTGGCGGCATCCGGCGCGCGCGCTGCTGCGCGAGCGGCTCGGCGTGGTGCTGACCGACGCGCAGGCCGAGCTGATCGACACCGAGCCGTTCGCGCTCGACTACGCGGGCAGCGACGCGCTGGCCGCGCGCGTGCTGCCGATGTTCGTCGAAACCGATGGCGCGAGCGTGGCCGGACTCGCGCGGCGCGTGGCCGACGCGAGCCCCGAGATGCCGGGCGGCGCGACCGGCGCGGTCTGGCGCGAGCAGGCGCTCGGCGCGCTCGAACGGCTCGCCGCGAACGTGCGGCGCGCGCTGGAAGGCGGCGCCGAGCGGCGCCCGTTCGCGCTCGAGGTGCGGCCGGCGTGGCCCGCCGGCGAGACCTGGTTCGGCGCGTTCGACGCGGCGCTGGCCGCCGACGCCGTGCGCGCGCCGCTCGCGCTGCACGGCACGCTGAACCGGCTCACGCCGGCCGGGCAGGTCATCTATCGCCATGCGCGGCCCGGCGCGCGCGATCATCTGTCGGCCTGGCTCGCCCATCTCGTCTATTGCGCGATCGAGCCGGCCGGGCCGCGCCGCACGCTCTGGCTCGGCAACGGCGACGGCTTCGAATTCGCGCCGGTGGCCGATCCGCACGCGCATCTCGCGCCGCTCGCCGCGCTGTTCCGCGCCGGGCACCGCATGCCGCTCGCGTTCTTCCCGAAGAGCGCCTGGGCGCTGGTGTCGGGCGGCGAGGCCAAGGCGGCCGGCGTCTGGATCAACGAGCGCGTCGCGAGCGAGGCCGACGACGCGGCGCTCGCGATCGCCTGGCGCGGCGCGAACCTCTCGCTCGACGCGCCGTTTCCGGCGCTCGCGCATCTGGTGTTCGATCCGCTCGTCGAGCATCTGCGGAGCGCGGCATGACGAACGTCTCCGTTTCCGCCGCCCGGGCGCCCGTCGAACTCGACGTGTTCGCCTGCGCGCTCGACGGCGTGAACCAGATCGAGGCGTCGGCCGGTACCGGCAAGACCTGGAACATCTGCGCGCTCTACGTGCGGCTGCTGCTCGAACACGATCTCGAGGCCGACCAGATCCTCGTCGTCACGTTCACCAAGGCGGCCACGGCCGAGCTGCACGAGCGCATTCGCGCTCGCCTCGCGCAGCTCGCGCACGTGCTCGACACCGGCGACGACGGCGGCGATCCGTTTGTCGCGAAGCTGTTCGAGACCACGCTCGGGGCGCAGGGCGGCATCGACGTGGAGGTGGCCGGGAAGCGGATCCGCCGCGCGCTGCGCAAGTTCGACCAGGCGGCGATCCACACCATCCACGCGTTCTGCCAGCGCGCGCTGCAGGAGGCGCCGTTCGCCGCGGCGATGCCGTTCGCGTTCGAGATGGAGGCCGACGACGCGTCGCTGCGCTTCGAACTCGCGGCCGACTTCTGGTACTCGCGCGTCGAGCCCGTGGCGGCCGCGTATCCGGCGTTCGCGGCGTGGCTCGTGGAGCATCGCGCCGGGCCGGACGCGCTCGATGCGCAGCTCGCGCGGCGCCTGAAGAAGCCGCTCGCCGAGCTGCGTTTCGACGGCCTGACGCCGCTGCACGACACGGGCGGGCCCGATGCCGACGCCATCGCGCGCGCGCGTCATGACGAGGCCGCCGCGCTCTGGCATGGCGGGCGCGCGCGCATCGCCGCGCTGCTGGACGACGCGCAGCCGTCGTTGAACCAGCGCTCGCACAAGCCCGAGGCGGTGGCCGACGCGCTGGCCGCGTGGGCCACCTATTTCGGTGAGGCCGAGATGGCGGACGGCGCCGCGGACCACTCGGCCGCCCCCGCGCCGCTGCCGAAGGCGGCACTCAAGCTCACGCGCGGCGTACTCGAGAAGGCGACGAAGAAGGGCGGCACCACGCCCGAGCATCCGTTCTTCGAGGCGGCCGAGGTGCTCGACGCGGCGCTGGCCGCGGCCGAGGACGCGCAGCGCGGGCGCTGGCTCTCGCTGATCGCCGCGTGGCTGGCCGAGGCGCCGGCGCGGCTCGTCGAGAAGAAGCGCACGCGCCGCGTGGTGTCGTTCGACGATCTGCTCGCGAACCTCCATCACGCGCTGGCCACGCATCCGTGGCTGGCCGACACGCTGCGGCGCCGCTATCCGGCCGCGCTGATCGACGAGTTCCAGGACACCGATCCGCTGCAGTTCGAGATCTTCGACACGATCTTCGCGCCGGACGGCCCGCTGTTCCTGGTGGGCGACCCGAAGCAGGCGATCTACAGCTTCCGCGCGGCCGACCTGCATACCTATCTGGCCGCGCGCGCGAGCGCGCGCTCGTGCTACACGCTGGCGGTGAACCAGCGCTCGACGCCGGCCATTGTCGATGCCTGCAACCGCGTGTTCACGGCGAACCCGCATGCGTTCGTGCTTGACGATCTCGACTACCCGCCGGTGCGCGCCGGCACGCGCCAGCGCGCGCCGTTCGTCGACGGCACCGATCCGCGCGCGGGCGCGGGCGACTTCCGGATCTGGACGCTGCCCGAGGGCGACGCGATGCTGGCCAAGCGCGACGCGCAATGGCAGGCCGCGCAGTCCTGCGCGGCCGAGATCGCGCGGCTGATGCGCGGCGCGCGCGCCGGCGCGGTGCGGCTCGGCGAGACGCCGCTCGCGCCGTCCGACATCGCCGTGCTGGTGCAGACGCATCGGCAGGGCAGCATCGTCAAGCGCGTGCTGGCCGCCTGGGGAATCGGCAGCGTCGAGCTGGCGCAGGCGTCGGTGTTCGCGACGCCGGACGCCGAGCAACTCGAACGCGTGCTGGCCGCGGTCGACGCGCCGGGCGACCTGCGCCGGCTGCGCGCGGCGCTCGCCACCGACTGGTTCGGGCTCGACGCCGCGGCGCTGTGGCGGCTCGAACAGGGCGACGCGCCCGCCGGCGCGGCGGCCGGGGCCGACGCGATGAGCTGGGTCGAGCGCTTCTCGCGCTACCGGCTGCTGTGGCGCGAACGCGGCTTCGCGGTGATGTGGCGCACGCTCGCGCGCGAGCTGCGGATCGCCGAGCGGCTGCTTGACGGCGCCGGCGGCGAGCGGCGCGTGACCGACGTGAACCATCTCGCGGAGCTCACGCAGGCGCGCGCGTCGGCGCAGCCCGGCATCGCGCCGACGCTGCGCTGGCTCGCCGCGCAGCGTCGCGCGGGCGGCGGCGAGGATGCGCAGCTGCGGCTCGAATCGGACCGCAACCTGGTGCAGATCGTCACCGTTCACAAGTCGAAGGGGCTCGAATACGCGGTGGTGTTCTGCCCGTTCCTCAACGACGGCCGGCTCCACGAGCCGCGCGAGGAGGCGCTGCCCGACGCGCGCGAGTATCACGACGAGACCGGCGCGGCGGTGCTGCACTACGGCTGCGACGAGGCCGCCGCCGAGATGGCCGCCGCGCAGGCGCGCCGCGAGCAGGCCGCCGAGCGCGCGCGGCTCGTCTACGTGGCGCTGACGCGCGCCGTCTATCGCTGCTATCTGGTGGCGGGCGTCTACCAGGCGGCGAGGTCGACCAGGGAAGCGCGGCGCAGCGTGCTGAACTGGCTCGTGGCCGGCGGCGGCCACGATTTCGACGCGTGGCTCGACACGCCGCCGGAGGCCGATGAACTTGCCGCGAGCTGGCGCCGGCTCGCCGACGGCCCGATCTCGATCGAGCCGCTGCCGGCGGTGCCGGCCCGCGAGCCGCTCGCGGCCGGCCACGACGCCGATGCGCTGGGCGGCGCGCGGCATGCCGCGCGGTTCCTGCGCGACGCATGGCGGATCGCGAGCTTCAGCTCGCTCACCGCCTCGCTCGCGCGCGAGCAGGAGGGTGTGGCGGTGCTGCCCGACGAGGCACTGCGGCCCGATCACGACGCGCTCGCGGCGGCCGTCGATCCGATGCCGCGCCTCGACGACGGCGCGGCCGGCACCGGCGCGCCCGCCGAGCCCGACGGCGACGACATCGTCGCGTTCCCGCGCGGCGCGGCGGCGGGCGAGTGCCTGCACCTGCTGTTCGAGCTGAGCGCGTTCGACCGCGCCGACAGCTGGCCCGAGGCGGCCCGGCGCGCGCTGCACGAGCGGCCCGTGGAGGCCGAGCCGACGCTCGGCGAGCGGCTGCCGGCGATGATGACGCGGCTGGTGGCCGACGTGGTGGCGACCGAGCTGGTGCCGGGCCTGCGGCTCGACGCGCTCGACCCGCGCAGGCGCCTGAACGAGATGGCGTTCCTGTTCCCGGCCGCGTCGCTCGATTTCCTCGCGCTGCGCGAGCTGCTGAGCGCGCACGGCTATCCCGACGTCGCGCTCGAATCGGGCACGCTCGCCGGCTTCCTGAAGGGCTTCATCGACATGATCGTCGAGCACGATGGCCGCTTCTGGATCGTCGACTGGAAATCGAACCATCTCGGCGCGACGCCCGATGCCTACGGGCCAGCCGCGCTCGACGCGGCGATGGCCGATCATGCCTACCATCTGCAGGCGCTGCTCTACACGGTGGCGCTGCATCGCTACCTGCGCGTGCGGCTGCCCGGCTACGACTACGACACGCACATGGCGGGCTACCTTTACCTGTTCGTGCGCGGCGTGCGGCCCGACTGGCGCAGCGGCGGCGCGCCCGCCGGCGTTCACGCGAAGCGCGCCTCGCGCGAACTCGTCGACGCGCTCGACGCCCTGATGCGCAAGGAGCGCGGATGAAGGATCTGACCGAACCGTTCGGCTTCATCGGCGGCCTCGCCGAGCGCCTGCCCGAGCCGGCCGATTTCGGGCTCGCGCTGGCCGAGGGCTTCGCGCGCCGCATCGGGATGCTGTCGCGCCGGCTCGGCGCGCCCGCCGACGCGGCGCGCTGGGCCGCGCGCGCCGCGTTCGCGGCGAGCCGCGCCACGGCGGCCGGGCACGTCTGCATCTCGCTCGGCGCGCTGGCCGCGCGCTACGCGGTGACGCTCGACCAGGTGCGCGCCGAGCTGGCCGCGAGCGGCGTGACCGCATTCGGCCGCGCGCCGCTCGGTGCCGATCGTCCGCTCGTGGTGGACGCGCAGGGGCGGCTCTATCTCGCCCGCTATTTCGACTACGAGACGCGGCTCGCCGACGCGCTGGTGGCGCACGCGCGCGCGGCGCGGCCCGGGTCCGGGTCGGGTTCCGGCGGCGCGCTGGCGCCGGCGCGCCTGCGCGAGAGCCTCGGGCGTTACTTCGCGCCGCCGCGCGAGGGCGAGATCGACTGGCAGCGCGTGGCGGCCGTGGTCGCGCTCGGCGGCCGCGTGACGATCGTCAGCGGCGGGCCGGGCACCGGCAAGACGACCACCGTGGTCGGCGTGATCGCCTGCCTGATCGAGATGCAGCCGGCGCTGCGCATCGCGCTCGCGGCGCCGACCGGCAAGGCCGCGCAGCGCATGCAGGAAGCGCTGCACGCGCGCGCCTCCGGGCTGCCGGCCGAACTCGCGGCGCAGCTGCCGCGCACCTCGTACACGCTGCATCGGCTGCTCGGCTGGCTGCCCGGCGGCCGGTTCCGCCACCATCGCGACAACCCGCTGCCCTACGACCTCGTGGTGGTCGACGAGGCGTCGATGATCGACGTCGCGCTGGCCGCCCATCTGCTCGACGCGCTCGCGCCCGGGGCGCGGCTCGTGCTGCTCGGCGACAAGGACCAGCTCGCCGCCGTGGAGGCGGGCGCGGTGTTCGCCGAACTGAGCGCGCGGCCGACGTTCAGCGCGGCCGGCTGCGAGCGGATCGCCGAGGCGCTCGGCGTGGCGCCGGCCGCGTTCGTCGCGGCGCTGCCGGACGAGGCGCGCGGCCCGGCGGCGGTTTTGCCCGACGCGCGGGCCGCGGCGGAAGCGGCGGGTGCCGACGCCGATCGCCGGCCGGGTGTGTCTGAAGCGGTACGACGCGAATCGGCCCCGGCTGTCGCGCGGGGGCGGCGCCGCGCGCGCTCGACGACGCTCGACGCCGCCGGCGTGCCGGCGCAGCGCTCGCTGTTCGATTTCGACGACGCAGCCGCGAGTGATGACGCGTCCGCATCCGGCACCGCACATGCCCCCGCCGCCGAACCGGCGAGCCGGACCGACGAGGACGGCTTCGCCGGCGCGCCGCTCGACGCGTGGATCGAACCCGACGAACTGGCGTGGCTCGACGCGTGGCGGATGGACGAGGTGGAGGTCGCGCGGTTCGACGCGGGGCGCCCTGGCATGCAGGGGGTGCAGGGGACCGGATTCGAACCGGCAAGCCCTGTCGATGCGGTCGCCTTCGACGAACCGCTCGCCGATTGCGTGGTCTGGCTCGAACGCAACTACCGTTTCGGCCTCGATTCGCCGATCGGCCGGCTGTCGCTGGCGATCCGGCGCGGCGACGCGCAGGCCGCGCTCGATGCGCTCTCGACGCAGGCGGACGCCGCCGCGCGCTTCGTCGACGACAGCGGCGACGCGCTGGCCGCCGTCACCGTCGAGCGCCTCGCCGACGGCTTCGCCGCCTACGGCGAGGCGCTGCGCGACGCGCTCGCCGGCGGCGAGCCGGATCCGCTGCCGCTGTTCGACGTGCTGAACCGCTTCCGCGTGCTCTGCGCGACGCGCACCGGCGCGCGCGGCGCCGACGAGATCAATCTGCGCGTGGCCGCGCAGGTGCGGCGCGCGGTGGGCGTGCCGCTCGCCGTGGGCGCGCACTGGTTCGCCGGCCGGCCGGTGATGGTGACGCGCAACGACTACGCGCTCGGCCTCTTCAACGGCGACATCGGCATCGCGTTGCCCGACGCGCAGGGCGCGCTGCGGGTCTGGTTCCGCGGCGCCGACGGGCGCGCGCGGGCGGTCTCGCCTGCCGCGCTGCCGCCGCACGACACGGCGTTCGCGCTGACGGTCCACAAATCGCAGGGCTCGGAGTTCGACGAGGCCGCGCTGGTGCTGCCGGCCGTGTTCGGCCGCGTGCTGTCGCGCGAGCTGGTCTATACCGCGATCACGCGGGCCCGCTCGCGCGTGCAGGTGATCGGCCCGCGCGCCGTGCTCGCGCAGGCGATCGCGACCCGCACGCAACGCGATTCGGGCCTGGCCGCGCGCATCGCCGACGCCGCGCAGGCGGCCGCCGAGGCCGAAACGCGGCACTAGCCGCCGGCGCCGGCCGGTCTTCCGCGTTCCCATCCGTTCCCTGTTCGAAGCCCGCCGGGCCGTCGCGAGACGAACCCGGCGGCAGTGGCGCGCGCCACGCCGGCCGGGATGCCGAAATCGCTTTCGCTGCCGTGCGCTCGATCGCCAGGTATTTTAAATTCGATGATTATCGAGTGGCCTGGCAGTGGTTAATCGTTTTCAAGGTGATGTAACTATGGGTTTGGAAAATTGGCTATTGTTTTTGGTTTTTTCGTGAATTGATGGCGGAGTTGATTCATGAATTTTTATTTAATAAAAATTGGCTAATTTGAATTAAAACAACGTGCGTCATGACGTTTCACTTTTGAGATGAAATGACGCCAGGTCTCCTCTCGCGTCGTCTGATTAATGCAATTTTCGATGTAATGCCGCGAGCAGGGCCCAGCGCTCCGGCTGCCCGCCGGTCCGTTCCGCACCTCGCTTTCAGCGTTTCGGCATCAGCCTGCGGGGCAGGTGACGGACATCAACGATCCACCTCAAATCCGCTCGTCCGGCCGCGATTTCTTCTGACAAATTCCCCGATGGGCGTGGAATTTCACGGTTCTTCCCAGCCTGGATCGAGGCTCGGCGAGCGATGCCTGGCGATCGGGAGACGGCCGCTCCACACCGCGTCCCATGGCATCTCCCGCGCCGCGAACGGCCCCGGGAAATGGCCGTGACCGTTCCGTCTTTTATTTCACCTGGCTGAGGTAATTCATCAATTGATCGATTTTTGGGGTCGGATGAAAATTTGATTTTCAGCAAGAAAAGCGTCAGCGGCGAGCGGTCTCATTGACAAATTTCGTTAAATGTATGGTTTTTGTAAGTAACTTGGCATACGATCGATGGGTGTTTTGAAGAAGAGTCATGCCTCAGTTGGAAAAAACGCCCGGATTGCTGGATGTTTCCCGGTGTTTTGGATGAAAGTAGCGGATTGGATTGAAAACGGTATTGCAGTTTTCACGGTTAATTAATGATTTGATTGATTTGCCGTGAAGCCGGGTTCGGGCCGATCCGGTGGCCGCGCGGGATGGTTTCCGCCTGACGCCACCCGGCCCGTCGCGCCGGTATCCGCTCAGGGGCATCACTTGTCTGGCATCACGCAGGCGCTGTTGATCGAGATTGCAAACCGCCCACCGGCCGCCCCGGCCACCAGAGACGGTGACAACGGAATCGATCGCGGAGCGGCCGGCCGGGCGCCACGTTTTCATGCGTGCCGTCCGGCGCCACGCTACGCGAACCGCTTCGGCATGCGTTCATGATGGCCGCCCGCATCCGCTCCGCGCGGGCGGGTCGTGCTGCCGTTATTTCGCATCCCGAAGTATTGGCATTGCCCGTGCGAAACGATCGCGGGCAGGCCGCGTCTCGTTCGCGAGCCGCGGCGGCCGTGGCTCGGCGGGCTGCATCGTCGGCTTCGGCCTGCCTGGCAGCGATGGGTGTCGGGAGGTGACAGGGAGGAGGGGCGCGCGCACGGTTCGCGCACAAGTACGGAAATACCCGTTCCGAACAACAACTTTCTTTAAGAGCGGAGAGGCAACCATGACCTGGTTACACAACATATTCACGAGATCGCCGGAGATAGCGTTCTTCCTATCTCTGGCCATCGGCTATTTCATCGGCCAAATCAAGTTCGGCAAATTCCAGCTGGGCGGCGTGGGCGGCTCGTTGCTGGCCGCCGTCGTGATCAGCCAGGTGGGCATCACGATCGACAACGGCGTCAAGTCGGTCATGTTCGCCGTGTTCATTTACGCGGTCGGCTACGAGTCCGGCCCCGGGTTCTTCAATTCGCTGAGCCGCAAGACCCTGCGTGAAATCGCGATGGCGGTGTTTCTCGCGGTGAGCGCGCTGTTCACGGTGCTGATCTGCGCGAAGCTGTTCCACCTGAACAAGGGGCTGGCCGCCGGGCTCGCCGGCGGGGCGCTGACCCAGTCGGCCATCATCGGCACCGCCGGTGACGCGATCTCGCGCCTCGATCTGCCGCTCGACCAGATCAAGTCGCTGCAGGCGGACGTGGCGATCGGCTACGCCGTCACCTATGTGTTCGGTTCGCTCGGCTCGATCCTGGTCTGCGTGAACATCCTGCCGAAGTTCATGGGCCGCGGGCTCAAGGAAGCATCGCAGGACGCCGAGCGCGAGCTGTCGGGCAACCGCCTCGCGCCCGCCGCGGGCCAGACGGCCGCGTTGCCTGAGCTGGTGGGCCGGGTGTTCCGCATCGAAGGCGCGGCCGGCCGCACGATCCAGCAGGTCGAGGTGGAGCACGGTGATCTCGTGACGGTCGAGACCATTCGCCGTCACGGCAAGACGGTCGAGCCGACGCCCGACTTCGTGCTGAGCAACGGCGACGTCGTGCTGCTGGTGGGGCGCCGCGAAGGCATGGTCGGCGCAGCCGCCACGATCGGGGCCGAGCTGCAGGACGGCGAGGACATCAACATCCCGATGCAGAAGCGCCAGGGCGTGTTCACGCGCAAGGGCATGAACCACACCACGCTGGCCGAGGTGCGCGCCAACGTCGATCGCGACCTGCGCCACGGCGTGTACGTCGAGAGCGCGACGCGCGCCGGCCAGCCGCTGCCGGTGTTCGCCGACACCGAGCTGCAGCACGGCGACGTCATCACGTTCTATGGCACCCCGAAGGATACGAAGCGCGCTGTCGACGCGGCAGGTTACGAACTTCCGTACACGAACAAGACCGACTTCATCTACATGGGTACCGGCATCGTGCTGGGCCTCCTGCTGGGCCTGCTGGTGGCGCGCGTCGGCGGCATTCCGCTCACGCTCGGCTCGGGCGGCGGCTGTCTCGTGGCCGGCCTGCTGTTCGGCTGGATGCGCGGCAAGCACCCGATGTACGGCGTGATGCCGACCGCGGCCTCGCAGCTGCTGAAGGACATCGGGCTGGCCGGCTTCGTCACGGTGGTCGGGCTGAACTCCGGCCTGCAGGCCGTCGTCACGGTCAAGCAAAGCGGCATGACGATCTTCCTGCTCGGCATCGTGGTCACGGTGGTGCCGCTGATCCTGACCATGCTGTTCGGCCGCTACGTGCTGCGCTACCGCAACGCGGCGATCCTGGCCGGTGCGCTGGCCGGCTCGCGCAGCGCGAACCCCGCGTTCGGCGGCGTGCTCGACAAGGCCGAAAGCGCGATTCCCACGGTGCCGTTCGCGATCACCTACGCGATCGCCAACGTGCTGCTGACGCTGCTCGGCCCGCTCGTGGTCGGCCTCGTCTGACCCGTCCATCCAGGCGCGAGCCGCCGCCCTCGCGGGCCGGATCGCGCCCGATCACCGGATTCGACACGTCGTGGCGATTACCCCCGCCACGGCACTCTTAACTGTTCTTATCGGAGAATGGAAACATGACCAAGAACGACAAAAATCTGAACGAGCGGGCAAAACTCGCCGCCCTCAGCCCCTTCGAACTGAAGGACGAACTGATCAAGGTTGCCGGCGAAGGCGTGGTCGAACGCCCCGCCAACGTCTCGATGCTGAACGCCGGCCGCGGCAACCCCAACTTCCTCGCCACCATCCCGCGCCACGGCTTCTGGCAGCTCGGCCTGTTCGCGATGCGCGAGGCGGAGCGCTCGTTCGCCTACATGCCCGAAGGGCTCGGCGGCATGCCCAAGCGCGACGGCATCGTCGAGCGCTTCGACCTGTTCCTGCGCGAGAACCGCGGCTGCCCCGGCATCGACTTCCTGCGCGGCGCGGTGTCGTACGTGCGCGACCAGCTCGGCCTGTCCGACACCGACTTCCTCTACGAAATGTGCGAAGGCATCCTGGGCGCGAACTACCCGGTGCCCGACCGCATGCTGAAGCTCTCGGAAGTGATCGTCGGCCAGTACCTGCGCCGCGAAATGATCGGCAAGCATCCGTTCGTCGGTGAGTTCGACGTGTTCGCCACCGAAGGCGGCACGGCGGCGATGACGTACATCTTCAACACGATGCGCGAGAACCACCTGATCAAGCCGGGCGACACCATCGCGCTCGGCATGCCGATCTTCACGCCGTACATCGAGATTCCGAAGCTCAACGACTACCAGCTCAATGTCGTGCATCTGAACGCGACGGTCGAGAACAACTGGCAATACTCGAAGGACGAACTCGACAAGCTGCGTGATCCGAAGATCAAGGCGTTCTTCCTCGTCAATCCGAGCAATCCGCCGTCGGTGCGCCTGAGCGACGAGAGCCTCGAGTACATCGCGGAAATCGTCAAGGAACGCCCGGACCTGGTGCTGCTGACCGACGACGTGTACGGCACGTTCGCCGACGATTTCGTCTCGCTGTTCGCGCTCGCGCCGCACAACACGATCCTCGTCTACTCGTATTCGAAGTACTTCGGCGCGACCGGTTGGCGCCTGGGCACCATCGCAACGCATCGCGACAACGTGCTGGACCGCCAGATCGCCAAGCTGACGAAGGAACAGAAGCACGGCCTGCACGAACGCTACGAGTCGATCACGACCGATCCGGAATCGCTGAAGTTCATCGATCGCCTGGTGGCCGACAGCCGTACCGTCGCGCTGAACCACACGGCAGGTCTCGCCACGCCGCAGCAGGTGCAGATGGTGCTGTTCTCGCTGTTCTCGCTGATGGATACGCCGGACGCGTACAAGAACGCGCTGAAGCGCCTGATCCGCAGTCGCAAGCGCGCGCTGTACGAGGAAGTGGGCATCGCGTTCGACGACAGCGATCCGAACCAGGTCGACTACTACACGATCCTCGATCTGGAATTCCTCGGCGAGCGCGAGTATGGCCGCGAGTTCGTGGACTGGCTGCTCAAGAGCGCCGAGCCGTCGGACCTGCTGTTCCGCCTCGCCCGCGAGGCGCGCGTGGTGCTGCTGCCGGGCCGCGGCTTCGGCACGCCGCATCCGTCGGGCCGCGTGTCGCTCGCCAATCTCAACGAGTCCGACTATCGCAAGATCGGCCGCGCGCTGCGCAAGCTGATCGAGGACTACGTCAGCCAGTACGAGAAGGAAACCGGCAAGAAGATTCGCGACCGGGCAAGCGCGAAGTAAGCGCCAGGTAACGCCGTTGCCGCGCGGTCCGGGCGGCGACGGCGATGCCCCGGGCGGCTGGGGTCCGCAATGCATGCGCGGACGCCGGCCGCCTTTTCGCGTTTTGGGGCGCCGCGGGCGGCGAAGCGGCCATCGAATCAGGGAGAGACGGAATGCAGGCAAGCGGAACGCGGATGGCGAAGTGCTGCGCGATCGCGCTGGTGGTGACGATGAGCGTGTCGGGATGTACGTCGTTCCAGCCGGTTGTCCACGAGCCGGCCGGCGATACCGCCGGCACTGGCGGCGAGGCGAACCATACGGTGCGCTCGACGTGCTCGCGGCTGGCGATCGATCTCGAGCGCGACGTGAAGGTCGGCGACGAGATCCGCTATCACGGCTGCGACGGCACCGCGGGCAGCATGAAGGTCGAGACGATCGGCGCGGACACGATCGGTGGCGGTGGCGCGGAGATCGACGTGCGCGAGATGCGCAGCATGGAGGTGAAATCGGTGTCGGTGGGCCGGACCGTGCTGTTCGGCGTGGGCGTCAGCGCCGTGGTGGTGGTGGCCGCGATCGTGATCTTCGGCGCGACGCTCGCCGCCGCGATTCTTGGCGCGCAGTGAGCGCGGCGGCACTCAGGCCGCCGGCGCCTCGCCGAATCCGTCCACCTCGCCTGGCCCGTCGGGCACGAATTCGACGCAGACCACCTTCGGCCCGTCGCCGGCCGGCAGCGCGATGGCGGCGGTCCACGCGTCGCGTCCTTCGGTCAGCGAATGATGCGGGCCGGTCAACACCACGCGGCCCGGCGTCTGGATCGCGCGCTCCCAGACCGGCAGCCGCGACCAGTTGCAGTGCGTGTCGGGAAAGAGGGGCGCGAGGCGCGCGGCCTGGGTCGCCGTCACGACGCCGGCCCGCATGATCGACGGCTCGGGCTGCACGCCGTTCGCATCGGTCACGAACACGCGGCGGATCGCGGCGAATTCGAACAGCGGCGCGGCCATGCCGGCCAGGTCGCCGGTCGCGACGTAGGCATGCGCGGTCTGCAGCACCAGCCGCTCCAGCTCGTCGAAGCCGGCGCCCGTCGTGTGCGAATGCCCGGCGCGGCGCCGCGCGTGGTGCTGCCAGGCGCGGTCGATGTAGCGCGGGCCGCCTTCGCTCGCGCGCGTGAGCGATGCCTCGGGCTGGCCGAACAGGAAGCCCTGCACGAAATCGACGTCGGCATCCATCAGGATCTGCAGCGCGTGTTCGGTCTCGATGCCCTCGGCCAGCACCATCGCGCCGGCCTGATGCAGCATCGTTACCAGGTGGCGGATGTTGCGCCGCGCGTCGCCGGGCTGCTGGGCGCGCTCGACGAGCGAGCGGTCGAGCTTGACGATGTCGGGATGCGCCTGCCAGACGCGATCGAAGTTCGAAAAGCCGGTGCCGAAATCGTCGATCGCGATCAGGAAGTCGCGATGCTGGATGCGGTCGATGGTGCGCGCGAGCGCGGCCTCGTCGCGTACCGGCTGCTCGATCACTTCCAGCACGACGCGCGTGGGCGGCAGCGCGAAGTGCTCGCACAGCTCGTCGATCGATTCGCGCTGCGCGCTGCCCGAATCGAGCATCTGCGGCATCACGTTGAGAAACAGCCAGCCGTGGCCGGGATCCTGCGCGGCGAAGTTCGCCGCGTGCAGGCAGCGCGTCATGCGGTCGACGAGCGGGGCGTCGCCGCGTGTGTGCGCGAGCGCGAACAGCGCTTCCGGTTCGAGCGAGGCGCTGTGCGAAGCATGCGCGCGCACCAGCGCCTCGTAGCCGACGATGCGCCGGTGCGTGATCGAGAGTACGGGCTGGAAGACGCTCGTGAGGCGCATGCCGCGGTAGTTTGCGGCCCAGCCGCCGGCGCCGTCGGAGACGAGCAGGCTGACGAGATTGTCGAGTGTCAGTTCGGCAGACGGTCGCATTGCGCGTCGGTCCAGTGAGGGCGGCGCGCCGACGGACCGATGGGATCGTCGGTGCGGATCGCGCGGTCGCGTATGAAACGTCGTCGGGCGCGCGGCCCGACCGCCGCCGATACCGGGCGTCGGGCGGGCCGCGTCGCATGTCCACACGTACTCTACACCGATTGTCTGACGGCAGAAAATGCGTGTGGACGCGAATGGCGAATCGATCATGGATTGCGTCGCGACGGCGATCGCGACCAGTCGATGCGGGTCCGGGGCCGACATGGGGCGGTCGCGGCGGTCGCCGTCGCGTCCCGCCGGGAATCGTTCAGGTGACCGGAACGACGGCGCGGCGGCGCCGGCGGCGGGTACGGCAGGCGGCGGATATCGGGCGGGCCGGGCGGCCGGCCCTGCCGGTGCCGTCACGCGGCGGCGCCGGCCGCCGGGTCAGGCCGCGTCGCGCGCCGGCCCGAGGCCCGGGATGCGCCGGATCACGCCGGTGGCGAGCGCGGTGCCGAGCAGCACCACCGCGCAGCCGGCGAGCATGACCGGCGCGACCGCTTCGTCGAGGAACACGGCGCCCCAGAAGATCCCGAAGATCGGAATCACGAACGTGACGGTGATCGCGCGCGACGGCCCGACGTGCGCGATCAGGTGGAAGAAGATGAAGTAGGCCACGCCGGTGCAGAGGACGCCGAGCGCGAGCACCGAGCCCCAGGCATGCGCCGAGACCGGCGTGGCCGGCCAGGTCGCGAGCGCCGGCAGCAGCAACAGCACGGTCGAGCCGATCATGGTGCCGGCCGCGTTGAGCAGCGGATCGACGCCGGACAGCTTGCGCTTCGTGTAGTTCGCGGCGATCCCGTACAGCAGCGTGGCGGCCAGCGCGGCGGTGGCGGCCAGCGCCGTGGCGCCCGCGCTGCCGGTGGCGCTGCCCGTGCCGCCGTCCGGCGCGAACACCTGGCGCGCCACCAGCAGCAGCACGCCGGCGAAGCCGGTCACGAGCCCGAGCGTGCGCGTGAGCGAGAGCCGCTCGCGCAGCCAGACGTAGGCCACCACTGCGCTCCAGAGCGGCGCGGTGGCGTTGATCACCGAGGTGATGCCGGCCTGCAGCGTCAGCTCGGCGAACGCGAACAGGCAGAACGGCGCGGCCGAATTGAGCAGACCGCACACCAGCAGCGGCCACGCATGGCTGCGCAACGCGGCCGCGAGCGGGGCGGCGCCAACCCGCCAGAGCGCGAGGCCGACCAGGAACAGCGCGCCGAAGCCGACGCGCAGCGCCATCAGCGGCGCGACGCCGAACTCGGCGACGCCGACGCGGATGAACAGGAACGAGGCGCCCCAAAGCGAGGCAAGCAGGATCAGCAGCGAAAGATGGCGGGCGGACATGGTGTAAGTCGGTGTGGAGCGCGCATGCCCCGGGCGGGCATGCCCCGGCATGGTAGCGCGTGCCGGGCACCGGTGTTACACGATCGAATGAAACGGCAGGAAACGGAAACGTCGGACGAAAGACGACGGCGCCTGAACGCGCCGCGGACCGATCTCGGGCGGGAGGGCGGCGCAAGCGACACCGGGACGGAAGGCGGCGGGAGGAATCAGGACCCGGCAAGGCGGAAGGTTCCGGCCGGCTCACGAGCCGGCCAGCCCGCGATGATCATCGATGCCCGTGCCAGCCGCCGCCCCAACCGCGGCCGCCCCATCCCCTGCCGCCCCAGCCGCCGCCGAAGCGGAAGCCCAGCGACACGGACGGTCCGCCCCAGCCGCCGTAGGCCGGATAGTAGGCGGGGGCGGGATAGTAGCCGGGGTAATAGGCCGGATAGGCAGGATAGGCCGGCGCGACATAAGCCGGCGCCGGATAGGCCGCCACCGGCGGCGCGGCCGCGACAACCGGATCGGTCGGTACCGGCGTAGCCACATAGCCGCCGGCCGGGTAGTAGCCGTAGGGGTAATAGCAGCCGGCCAGCACAACGGTGGCAAGCGCGGCGGCGGCAAAGGTGCGGGTTTTCATGGCGGGACTCGATGCGGCGGCATCCTGTGTCGGTGGCGATACCGCCAGCTTAGGCGCGTCGGAGATGAAACGCTGTGTGAAACGGTAACGGCGCATTTCAACCGGCCGCGCGCGGCGATGGGCGCCGTGCCTTATCCAGTCGTTGCCAACCCGTCGACAAGCTTCAGTCGGGGTGGCATGACACTGCCCGCCCTCCCGGCTGAAGCTCGCGAACTGGCGCGAACGCCAGCGGCTTACTTGCCGACCTGATTGCCGATCAGGCCGCCCGCCGCGGCGCCGCCGAGCGTCGACAGCGCGCTGCCGCCGATCGCCGCGCCGGCCACACCGCCGACGCCGGCCCCGATCGCCGTATCGCGCTGGCGCGTGGTCATCGAATCACAAGCCGAAAGGCTCGCGATGGAGGCGATCAACAATGCACCTATGCCAACACGCCGGATCGAGTTCATGACGGGCTCCTCGCAAGAATGGAAAAGGCGCGGCGCCAAGGCCGCGCGACACCATCAATCTAGCCGAGGCCGCGATGCGCTGTTGTAAGGACTTGTTAAGCGTCTTTTCCCGCGTAATCAAATGTATCCGCGCGGGAATGCGCCTTGCGCCGCGACGCGGCGCAGCGGCTCGCGCGACGCCACGGCGGCGCCGGCCGCCGCGCGAACGCTCACTGGCGGTGGTAGATCTCGGCGCCGGTCTTGACGAACTCGACGGCCTTGACCTCCATGCCCTTCTTCAACGCCTCGGTTTCCGACACACCCTGCTTCGCCGCGAAGTCGCGCACGTCCTGCGTGATCTTCATCGAGCAGAAGTGCGGGCCGCACATCGAGCAGAAGTGCGCGACCTTGGCCGAATCCTTCGGCAGCGTCTCGTCGTGGAATTCGCGTGCCTTGTCGGGATCGAGGCCGATGTTGAACTGGTCTTCCCAGCGGAACTCGAAGCGCGCCTTCGAAAGCGCGTTGTCGCGCACCTGCGCGCCCGGGTGGCCCTTGGCCAGGTCGGCCGCGTGCGCCGCGAGCTTGTAGGTGATGATGCCTTCCTTGACGTCGTCCTTGTTCGGCAGCCCGAGGTGCTCCTTCGGCGTGACGTAGCAGAGCATCGCCGTGCCGAACCAGCCGATCATCGCCGCGCCGATGCCCGAGGTGATGTGGTCGTAGCCGGGCGCGATGTCGGTGGTGAGCGGCCCGAGCGTGTAGAACGGCGCCTCGTCGCACCATTCGAGCTGCAGGTCCATGTTCTCCTTGATCAGCTGCATCGGCACGTGGCCGGGGCCTTCGATCATCACCTGCACGTCGTGCTTCCAGGCGATCTGCGTGAGTTCGCCGAGCGTCTTCAGCTCGCCCAGCTGCGCCTCGTCGTTGGCGTCGTAGATCGAGCCGGGGCGCAGGCCGTCGCCGAGCGAGAAGCTCACGTCGTAGGCCTTCATGATTTCGCAGATGTCCTCGAAGTGCTCGTAGAGGAAGCTCTCCTTGTGATGCGCGAGGCACCACTTCGCCATGATCGAGCCGCCGCGCGAGACGATGCCCGTCATCCGGTTGGCCGTGAGCGGCACGTACTGCAGGCGCACGCCGGCGTGGATCGTGAAGTAGTCGACGCCTTGCTCGGCCTGCTCGATCAGCGTGTCGCGGAAGATTTCCCAGGTCAGGTCCTCGGCCTTGCCGTTGACCTTTTCCAGCGCCTGGTAGATCGGCACCGTGCCGATCGGCACCGGGCTGTTGCGGATGATCCACTCGCGCGTCTCGTGGATGTGCTTGCCGGTGGAGAGATCCATCACCGTGTCGCCGCCCCAGCGGATCGCCCAGGTCATCTTGTCGACCTCCTCGCCGATCGACGAGGTCACGGCCGAGTTGCCGATGTTCGCGTTGATCTTCACGAGGAAGTTGCGGCCGATGATCATCGGCTCCGACTCGGGGTGGTTGATGTTGGCCGGGATGATCGCGCGGCCGCGCGCCACTTCCTCGCGCACGAATTCGGGCGTGATCTCGGTGAGCGCCTGCGCGCCGAACGCGGCGGCGCCGAACGCCTGGCCGCGGTGCTGGCGGCCCATCATGGCGGCCAGCTTGGCGCCGTTCGGGCCGCTGTCGCGCAGGCTTTCGAGGTATTCGGCGCGGCGCTGGTTCTCGCGGATCGCGATGTATTCCATCTCCGGCGTGATGATGCCCTGGCGCGCGTAGTGCATCTGCGTGACGTTGCGCCCGCCCTGCGCGCGGCGCGGCTGGCGGTGCAGGCCCGGGAAGCGCAGCTCGGCGGTGGCCGCGTCGGCGGCGCGCTCGCGGCCGTACTCGCTCGTCAGGCCGGCCAGCGTTTCGGTGTCGCCGCGCGCCTCGATCCAGCGCTGGCGCAGCGCCGGCAGGCCCGAGCGGATGTCGATCTCGGCTTCCGGGTCCGTGTACGGGCCGGACGTGTCGTAGACGTAGATCGGCGGGTTCTTCTCGCCGCCGAAGCCGGTCGGCGTGTCCGACTGCGTGATCTCGCGCATCGGCACGCGGATGTCGGGCTGCGAGCCGGTCACGTAGACCTTGCGGGAATTCGGCAGCGGGGCGATCGCGGCGGCGTCGACGCGGGCGTCGGCGGACAGGAACTTCGGATTGGCATTCATGCAGTCATCTCCTGATGTGGGGCGCTAAGCAGGAGACGAGATGGGCGGCAGGCCGGCCGGAGGATGAGGCAAATGGTCGAGGCCTGTACGCTTCCCTGCGCTGGCATTATCCAGATCAGGTTCAAAGGGTATTTCTCACCCGCGAAGCGCCGTGTTTCGAATGGCGCCACGCAGGACCCCCGCGTTAGCTAGGGCGAACGATACACCCGGACGGCCGTGGTTTCAACCGGTGCCGATGCGCGGGCTTCCGGTGCCGGATCACGACGGTGCGTGCCGGCCGCGCGCCAAACCCGTGCCGGGCGCGCGTCGGATTCCGGCAAGCGGCCGTCGCGTCACGGCAGGCAGCGAGGCGCGGGTAGCCGTAGCAAGGCGCGGGCGTGGCATCGTGGTGTCGCGCCGATGCATCAGCGCCGTGCTTTTCCTGATTGACGGCGATTTTCGGCCGGAGCGTTCATGCATAATGCCTTCGATGCGTCGCGGCTCGCGGCGCTCCCGCGTTCGCTGGGTCAGTTCGACTTCTCCGGTTCCGTTCTCGACGACATGCCGTCCCGCCCGTTTTTCCCTGCCGCTCCGGCTTCATGCCGGCCGCGCGCGCTCGTCCCCTCGCTTGTTTCGCACCCCCCCGAATCGCATCGCGTTCCGCCGGCCGCCGGGCCTCGTGGCGGGGGTGACGCGCGCGGCGCCAGTCGGGCGGCCTGAGCGATGACACCGTTCGACCGCCTGCTCGCGGCCGCGAGCCGCCTGCGCCTGCGGGACCGGATTCGCCTGCCGCAAAGCCGCGGCGGTCGCATCGTGCTCGCGCTCGCGTTCATCTATTTCGTCTGGGGCTCGACCTATCTCGCGCTGCACGTCGCGCTGGAGACGTTCCCGCCGCTGCTGCTGTCAGGCATGCGCAACGGCTTTGCCGGCATCGGCCTGTTCGTGTTCGCGATGCGCCGCAAGCCGGCGCTGCCCTCGTTCGGCGAGATCCGCAACGCGGCGATCGTCGGCACCATGCTGGTGGCGGCCTCCTCGGGGCTGATCGCGCTCGGCATGCGCACCGTCAGCAGCGGCTCGGCGGCCGTGATGGTCGCCACCGTGCCGCTGTTCGCCACCGTGATCGCCGCGATCGCGGGGCGCCAGGTATCGAAGGGCGAGTGGACCGCGGTCGGGCTCGGCATGGTCGGCATCGTGATCCTCAACTCGGGCGGGCCGTCCACGCCCGGCTCGACGCTCGGCAGCATCACGGTGCTGTGCGGCGGGCTGTTCTGGGCCGGAGGCGTGCATCTGTCGAGCCGCCTGAAGCTGCCCTCGGACCTGTTCCTGTCCACCGCGCTGCAGATCGGCCTCGGCGGCATGGCCTCGACCGTGGCGGCGCTGTGCCTCGGCGAGCGCAGCGTCCATCCGGCGTTCCTGCCGATGGTGGCGTTCTTCTACCTGATGATCTTCGGCACGATGATCGCCTACGTCGCCTACGGCTACCTGATCCGCAACACCAGCCCGGTGCTCGCGAGCAGCTGCATGTACGTGAACCCGATCGTCGCGGTCGCGCTCGGGGCGCTGCTGCTCGGCGAGCCGGTCACGACCGCCACCGTGGTCGCGACGCTCGCGATCCTCGGCAGCGTCGGGCTCTCGTTCATCTGCGACCCGGCCCGCAAGGCCACGCGCTGACGCGCGCCGCCGGTCGCCCGCGCCTCGATCGGGGCACGCGGCGGCCGGGATGGGGCGGCGGCTGCCGGAATCAACGGTCGTTGGGTACGGCGCGCGGCCGGGTGCCGTCGAGGCACCGCGCGGTCAGTCGCGATGCCTTCCGCTGCGATGGTGGATCCATCCCGCGAGCGCCGCGAACAGCAGCCCGACCGCGCTGACGCCCGTCCAGCCCGCCGCGTGCCAGGCCGCCACGCCGGCCGACGAACCGATTGCCCCGCCGATGAAATAACAGACCATGTAGACCGTGTTGACGCGGCTGCGCGCCTCGGGCTTCAGCGCATAGATGCGCGACTGGTTCGAGATCTGCGCGGCCTGCACGCCCACGTCGAGCACGATCACGCCGAGCGCCAGCCCGATCAGGTGCGTGGCCGACACCGCGAAGATCACGAACGACAGCGCCACCAGCCCGATCGACAGCGAGATCACGGCGCGCGGCCCGCGCCGGTCGGCCGACTTGCCCGCATAGGGCGCCGCGAGCGCGCCCGCGGCGCCGACGATGCCGAACAACCCCGCCACCTGCGGCCCGAAGTGGAACGGCGTGCCGGCCAAGAGCAGCGTGAGCGCCGGCCAGAACGCGCTGAACGCGGCGAACAGCGCGGCGCCCGTGGCCGACGCGTGGCGCAGCCCGCGCAGCTCCACCGCCAGATGCCAGAGCGAGCCGATCAACTGCGGGTAGCTCAGCGTCGAGGTGGGCGTGCTGCGCGGCAGCCGCAGCAGCACGGCCGCCGCGATCGCGACCAGCGAGGCCACCGAGGCGCAGAACACGGCGCGCCAGCCGAAGTATTCGGCGATGAAGCCGGCCGCCGTGCGCGCCAGCAGGATCCCCAGCAGCAGCCCGCTCATCACGGTGCCCACCGCTTGCCCGCGCTCGGCGGCCGGCGCGATCTCGGCCGCGAACGGCACGGCCTGCTGCGCGATGGTGGAGAGCACGCCGATCGCGAGGCTCGCGGCGGCCAGCACCGGCAGCGCCGGCGCGGCGGCCGCGATCAGCAGCGCGGCGCAGAGGCCGGCGATCTGCAGCAGGATCAGGCGGCGGCGGTCGAAGCGGTCGCCGAGCGGCGCGAGCAGCAGCATGCCGGCCGCGTAGCCGAGCTGGGTGGCCGTGGGCACCACGCCGATCCAGCCGGCCTCGTGCGGGAACGACTCGCGCAGCGCGCCGAGCAGGGGCTGGTTGTAATAGATGTTGGCGACCGATACGCCCGCGATGGTCGCGAGCAGGAGCAGCAGGCCGCGCGAGTAGTGCGGATGCGCGGCGGGCGGCGGGTTCGGGGCGGTGGGGTTCGGTGTGGACATGAGGCGATCGGATCGAAACGAGGGTGGCGCGCCGGCAAGGCTGCCGATCATACCGGAGGCCCGTGAAATTCGCCGACGGCGGGGCGGTGGGGGATGAGACGCCGCCGCGCATCCCGTGCGCCGTTCGCGCCGCGCCGGGTTCAGTCGATCAGCGCGCCCGTGTCGTCGTGGAACGGATGCGGTCCGTCGGCGGTATCGACGTAGACCTGATGCGAGACCAGTCCACCCACCGGGTCGTAGCGATGCACGGCGAACGAGGGCGGCTCCAGCGTGAACGCGGACGGCCCGTTCGGGCGCAGGTCGAACGCCACCTGGTGCGCGGGCGCGGCCACCGTCGAGGCGAGCGTGCCGCCGAAGCGCGCCACCATCGGCCGGTGGACGTGCCCGCACAGCACGCGCTCGACGTTCGGATGGGCGCGCAGGATCGTGTCGAGCCGGCGCGCGGCGGCCGGATCGAGCCGCTGCGCGTCCATGTGCGCGATCCCGCAGGCGAACGGCGGATGATGCAGCGCGACCACCACCGGGCGTCCCGCGGCGGCCTGCAGCTCGGCCGCGAGCCAGTCGAGCCGCGCGTCGCAGAGCAGGCCGCGGCTTTGCCCGGTGATCTGCGAATCGAGCGCGATCACGCGCAGCGGGCCGAGATCGAGCGCGTACTGCACGAACTCGCCCGTCTGCAGTTCGGCGCGCTCGGCGAACGCGCGCCGCAGCGCGCCGCGCTCGTCGTGGTTGCCGATCAGCAGGTAGTACGGAATCTCGAGCGGCGCGAGCAGCCGCTTCAGGTGCTGGTATTCGTCGTCGTGGCCGAAGTCGGTCAGGTCGCCGGTGATCAGCACCGCGTCGGGGCGCGGCACGAGCGCGTTCAGTCTGGCGACGGTGCGGGCGAGACTCGCCGCGGTGTCGACGCGCCGGTAGGCGAGCGCGCCGGGGCGCTTGATATGGAGATCGCTGATCTGGGCGAGCAGCATGGCGGGGCCTCGTGTTGCGGAGTGGCGGGGTGGCGGGGTGGGCTCAGGGCAGCGCGATCAGCCCTTCGGGCGCGATCGCGAGGCCCACGGCCGTGCCGCGCGCGAGCGCGATGCGGCCGGGTACGTCGATCGCGAGCGCGTCGGGCGCCGCGTGGTCGATGCTCAGGCGCGTGCGTTCGCCGAGGAACGCGCAGCCGGCCACGACGCCGCGCAGCTGGGCGGCGGCCGGGTCGACGAGGCGCGCGTCCTCGGGGCGAAAGAACAGTTCGGATACCTGACGGGTCGACGGTACCGCGCCGCCGGTGGTGACGAGCATGCCGTCGCGCCAGCTGCCGGCGAGCCGGTTCAGCGTGCCGATGAACTGCGCGACGGCGCGGTTCGCGGGCTGGTAATAGATCTCGCGCGGCGTGCCGATCTGCTCGATGCGGCCCGCGCCCATCACCACGATGCGGTCGCCGAGCGCCATCGCTTCGGCCTGGTCGTGCGTGACGTAGACGGTGGTCACGCCGAGTTCGCGCAGCAGCGCGTTCATCTCGCGGCGCAGCGTCTCGCGCAGCTTCGCGTCGAGCGCGGTCAGCGGCTCGTCGAGCAGCAGCACGCGCGGCTGCACCGCCAGCGCGCGGGCCAGCGCGACGCGCTGCTTCTGGCCGCCCGACAGCTCGGTGACGGGGCGCTCGGCCAGCGACGCCAGCTGCATCATCGCCAGCAGTTCGTCCACGCGCGCGCGCAGCGCGGCGGCCTCGGTCCGGCGGATGCGAAGGCCGTAGCCGACGTTGCCGCGCACCGTCAGGTTCGGGAACAGCGCGTAGTTCTGGAACACCATGCCCACCTGGCGGCGCTCGATCGGCAGCGCGGTCACGTCCTCGTCGCCGAACGCGATGGTGCCGCCGGCGTCGGGCGTCTCGAGCCCGGCGATCAGGCGCAGCGTGGTGGTCTTGCCGCAGCCGGACGGCCCCAGCAGCACGAGCGTTTCGCCCGCCCCGATCGCGAGATCGAGCGGTTCGAGCACGCGCGCGGCGCGAAACGTCTTCGCGCAGCGCGTGAGCGTGACGGGCAGGGAGGCGAGTTTCATCGGCGTGGCGGGTGGGGGCGTGGGGCGGAGGAACATGGGCGTCAGGCCGACGGCCGGCGCGGCGCGGCGTCGATCCGCGAGCCGGCCGCGTCGATGCCGAGCCGTTGCATCGCCACCAGCAGCGGCAGCGTCATCAGCAGGAACAGGATCGTGTAGGCGCTGCCGAGTTCGATGCGCATCGAGGCATAGGTGTCGGCGAGGCCCACCGGCAGCGTCTTGGTGTCGGGCGTGTGCAGCATCCAGGTCAGGTTGAACTCGCCGATCGAGAGCGTCAGCACCGCGAGCGCGCCGGCCACGATGCCGGGCCGCAGGTTCGGCAGCACGATGGTGGCGAAGCGCGTGGCGAACGAGGCGCCGAGGCTGGCCGCGCCTTCCTCGAGCGTGCGCAGGTCCGCGCGCGCGGCCACGGCGGCCACCGCGCGGACCATGAACGGCAGCGTGAACACGACGTGGCCGGTCACGATGAACCAGAGGCTGGTGCGGAACGCGGAGAAACCGCCGTAGACGATCAGCAGCCCGAGCGCCGAGGCGAGCCCCGGCAGCGCGACGGGCAGCACCAGCGCTTCCTCGATCAGGCGCGCGGCCCGATGGCGGCTGCGCGCGAGCGCGTAGCCGGCCGGCACGCCCGTGACCAGCGTGACGGCGAGCGTGGCGAGCGCGACCGCGAGCGAGAGCCACACCGAGCCGCGGTACTGGACCCAGACTTCGGCCAGCCAGTGCAGCGTGAGCCCGCTCGACAGGCCGCGGAACGCGTTGACGGTCAGGCCGGTCAGCACCGACATCACCACCGGCACGATCAGGAACGCGCAGAGGCCGAGCGTGACGAGCCATTGCAGGGCTGAACCGAGCCTGAACTCGCGGCTGGCGCGGCGGCGCGGGAAGTCAGGCTGCGGAACGTGCGATGGCAGTGTGGAAGTTGCGGGCACAACGGTATCGGAGGTGGGCAGCGTCATTGCGATGGTCTCATGCGGCCGCGGCGGCCTGCCCGGTCAGGCTGCGCGCGATCGCGAGCACGGCCCAGGTGACGAGGCCGAGCACGATCGACAGGCCCGCCGCGGTGGCCACGTCCGCGTTCAGCGTGAATTCGGTGTAGATCGTCATCGGCAGCACGTCGAGCTCGGTGGCCAGCGTGAACGCGGTGCCGAACGCGCCCATCGAGGTCGCGAAGCAGATCGCGCCCGAGGCGATCAGGCCCGGCGCGAGCGCCGGCAGCACGATGTCGGCGAACACGCGCCACGGCGAGGCGCCGAGCGAGCGCGCGGCCTCCTCGAGCGAGGCGTCGAGCTTCGAGGCCGCGGCGATCACGGTGACGATCACGCGCGGGATCGAGAAGTACAGGTATCCGGCGAACAGGCCCGCGAGCGAGTAGGCGAACACCCACCGGTCGCCCGTCAGCTTCGCCGACAGCAGCCCGATCAGCCCCTGGCGGCCCGCCAGCATGATCACCATGAAGCCCACCACCACGCCCGGGAACGCCAGCGGGAAGGTCAGCAGCGCCACCAGCAGGCGCTTGCCGGCGAACGCGCGGCGCGCGAGCAGCAGCCCGGCCACGGTCGACAGCACCAGCGTGACCAGCGTGACCGCCGCCGACAGCGCGACCGTGGCGGCCAGCGTCTTCAGGTAGCGCGGGTTCGACAGCAGCGCGGCGTAGGTGTCGAGCGGCGCGGCGCCGGCCGACTCGCGCACCAGCGCCGCCATCGGCAGCAGCCAGAACGCGGCGAACACCGCCAGCGCCGGCGCGACCAGCGCGACCCGCCAGCCGGTGGGGAACGTCAGCTCGCGCATCGCGCCGGCCGTCACGGCAGCGCCTGCAGGTACTGCTGGCCGAACGCCTGCTGGCCGGCCGCCATTTTGCCGAAGTCCACCGGCCGGGCGCGCGCGTAGTCGCTCGCCGGCAGGAACTTCGAGGCGATGTCGGGCGCGAGCGCCTGCGGGCGCACCGGCCGCAGCCAGGCGGCGGCCCACAGCTTCTGGCCCGCGTCGGACAGCACGAAGTCGAGCACCTTCCGGCCGTTGGCCGCGTGCGGCGCGTGCTTCACCAGGCTCATCACGTAGGGCACCGAGATGGTGCCCTCGGCGGGGATCACGAACGCCACGTTCGCGTGGTCCTTGTATCTGGCGCGATAGGCGTCGAAGTCGTAGTCGATCAGGATCGGGATCTCGCCCGACAGCACGCGCGCGTAGGCGGTCTGCTTCGGCACGATCGGCCGGTTCGCGCGCAGCTTGCGGAACCAGTCGAGCGCGGGGCGGAAATCGTCGAGCGAGCCGCCGAGCGCCTGGTTCACGGCCACCGCGCCTGCGTAGCCGACGAACGCGCTGGATGGATCGAGGTAGCCCACCATGCCCTTGTATTCGGGCTTGAGCAGGTCGGCCCACGAGCGCGGCACCGGCCGGCCGTCGAGCGCGTCCTGGTTGACGAAGAAGCCGAGCGTGCCCGAATGGATCGCGAACCAGTAGCCCTGCGGGTCCTTCAGGTTCGGCGGGATCTGGTCCCAGTGGGCCGGCTTGTACGGCTCGATCACGCCGCGCTGCCTGGCCTGGATCGCCGACGACACGCCGAGATAGACCACGTCGGCCACCGGGCTCTTCTGCTCGGCGATCAGCTGCGCGATCGCCTGGCCCGAGTTCTTGTCGTCGGCCGGCACGCGGATGCCCGTGGCCTGCCGGATCGCGGCGAGCTGCGCGGCCCAGTCGGCCCACTCGGGCGGGCAGTTGTAGCAGATCGCCGTTTCCTCGGCCTGGGCCGAGGCCGGCGCGAACGCGGCGAGGGCTGCGACCGCAGCCAGTGCCGCCGAAGCGGTTGCGCGGCGCAGCGCGCCGAGGCGCGCGTGCCGCGACGAGGGGCGAGGGATCACTGCGGGCCTCCTGACGGAAACGGATGGGACGGACGATGGCGCGCGGCGCGCGAGGTGGCGAGGCCGGCCGGTGACGGCGCGGCAGAGATGCATGCCGAGGCGGGCCGGCGCGGCGCCGGGCCGGCGATGGCGATCGCGACGGCGAGAGACGGGGGCGCGGCGGGCGGCGGCATGGCGGGACGCTCAGCGGCCGCGCGCGAGGCGCGTCACGACGCCGTCGCCGATGGTGGCGATCGAGGCGCCGTCACGCACCACGTGCGGCAGCGTCAGCGCGGGCGTGTCGTGGGTCTCGCCGGCCAGCCGCTCGGCCAGGCGCCGCCAGGCGAAGCGGCCGATCTCGCGGTTCGGCGTGGCGACGCTCGCCAGCGCCGGCGCCAGCAGCTCGCCCACGGCGAGGCCGTCGAAGCCGAGCACCGAGATGTCGTCGGGCACGCTGAAGTTCGCGTCGCGCAGCGCGCGCATCACCACCATCGCGAGCAGGTCGTTGCTGCAGAAGATCGCCGTCGGCCGCGTGGTGCGCGAGGTCAGGTGCGCGAGCACCGCGTTCGGCAGCACCGGCGCGTTGAAGTCCACCTCGAGCGCCGGCAGCGGCGTCAGCCCCTGGTCGGAGAGCGCCTGCGCGTAGCCGATGTGGCGCAGCCGGGCGCGGTCCGAGGCGGCCAGCGAGCCCGCCAGCATCAGCACGCGGCGGTGGCCGCGCGCGATCAGGTGGCGCACGCCGTCGTAGGCGGCGAGCCGGTTGTCGACCGCCACCGACGGGCGATGCGGCGTGTCGTTGTGGATCAGCGTGTAGAGCAGGCCGTCCTCGTCGAGCGCGTCGAGCAGCGGATGCGCGTGCGCATCGGCCACCGTCAGGATCAGCCCTTCGACGCGCTGCGCGCGCAACGTGTCGATCGCGTGCCGCTCGCGCGCCGCGTTGTATTCGGTGGTCATCACGATCAGCTTGAAGCCGGCGCGCGAGGCGAGTTCGTCGATGCCCTGCAGGCATTCGGCGAACACCGGGTTCGCGAGCGTGGGCAGCATCACGCCGATCAGCTGCGTGCGCTCGTTGCGCAACTGGCGGCCCAGCGGACTCGGACGGAACCGCAGCGTTTCGATCGCTTCCTGGATCGTCGCGAGCGTGGCCGGGCTCACCGAGTCCGGCGCATTGATCGCCCGCGACACGGTGGCGATCGAAAAGCCGGACAGGGCGGCCACATCTTTGATGGTCGACGTCATGAACTCGGCGGTGTAATCGTTTTCATGGCCAAAATTATCGACAGCGCACATGACGGATCGATGACGCCAAATTGACCGCCGCCGGCGAAAACGATTGCGCGTGAAGGAATCGAAATTCCGTCGGCGACCGCGCCGGCGAACCCGAACGCGAACCCTTCACTGGCAATGCGCAGACATTTGCCCCACCCGACTGAAGACGCGGCGCACCGGTGGTAGAATGCGGACCGCCCTTTTGCCGGGGTGATGAAATTGGTAAACATAGCGGACTTAAATGATTGAGTGCCCGGTTGGAAACGGCCGGTGCAGAACCCTTCAAATTCGGTGAAACCCCTGGCGCGCGATGCGCCGAGGCAACGCCGAGCCAAGCCCGGATGCCGCGCGAGCGCAGGCGGGAAGGTGTAGAGACTAGACGGGGGGCGCCTAAGGTTGCGCGAGCGGAAGCACCGCTTGCCGGCGAAGGTGAAGGCATAGTCCAGCGCACGAACGGCAGCGCCAGCGCGCCGCCGGCTTCGAAAGAAGCAGTGTGACGAAAATCCGCCGCCTTCATTGGCTTGCCGGTTCGAGTCCGGTCCCCGGCACCAAGTATGTGAGAGGTGGCCTCACTCGTTCGGACAGTTATCCGAGATTTTTAAGTGGAGCGTCCGAGGCAATCATGCGGCCGATTTGATCGCAGGCAGCGTCGCGAAGTATGCCTCGTCCGGCGTGCGATCCGCCAGGCTCGAATGGGGCCGTTTTCGGTTGTATAGCTCGATGTAGTCGCCGATGGAGCGCCGGGCGTGGCTTCCAGCGTAATGGCGACCCGATGCGCGAGAATCTTGCGACTCGCCCAGTCCACCACCGCCGTCAGGTACAAGAAGCCGCGCGCCATCGGAATGGACGTCGTGTCGAGAGCGAACACCTGATTGGCGCGGTCGACCTTCATGCCGCGCAGCGGGTACGGCCAGATCTTGTGCTGTGCGTGGCGCCGGCTCGTGTTCGGCTTGCAGTACAGCGCCTCGACACCCATGCGCCTCATCAGCGTGCGCTCACGCCGGCGGCCGACTTCATGGCCTTCCCGGCGTAACAGACGTGCCAGCATCCGTGCCCCGGAAAATGGAAACCCCATGTGCAGTTCGTCGATTCGACGCATCAGCAACTGATCCGCCTCGCTCACTGGCTGCGCCCGGTAATATGCGCTCGATCTCGCGACGCCAACCAGTCGCGTCTGTCGCGAAACCGGCAACGCATGCGTGCGGTCAATCATCGCTTTGCGCTCGACAGTCCGGCTTTGCCGAGCGCTCCGGACAAAAAATCGTTCTCCAGCGTCAACTGTCCGATCTTCGCGTGCAGCGTTTTCACGTCCACCGGCGGCTCGTTCGACGGTGGACCGGCCGCGCCGAACACATCCGCCGCACGCTCCTGCAGTTGCCGCTTCCACTCCGTGATCTGGTTCGGATGCACATCGAACTGCTGCGCCAGCTCGGCCAGCGTGCGCTCGCCCTTGACCGCCGCCAGGGCCACTTTCGCCTTGAACGCCGCTGAGTGCGTCCGTCGGGTTCTCTTCGTCATCTTTCCGATTCCTTTGCCTGCAGTATCGCTGGCTCAGGCCCCGGGCATTCCACTTACCCGACTGTCCGAATTTGCGCGGCCACCTCTCACGATCGTTGTCGGGCGAGGCATTCAAGCCGTCTGCCGCCGCGCGACCGCCGCCAGAAAAAAACCCGCGAGCCTTCGAAGGTCTCGCGGGTTTTGTTCATGACCGGCCGCCGACGCCGGTCGGTTACGCGCCCTCACTCGCGCGGCGCGCCCTTCGCCGGCCGCCCGGCCCAATACCCCGCCAGCAGCGAACCCGACAGGTTGTGCCAGACCGAGAACAGCGCGCCCGGCAGCGCCGCGATCGGCGTGAAGTAGAGCTTGCCGAGCGTGGCGGCGAGCCCGGAGTTCTGCATGCCGACCTCGATCGCGAGCGTGCGGCACACGGCTTCGTCGAAGCCGAGCAGGCGCCCGCCCCAGTAGCCGCCGAGCAGCCCGATCGCGTTGTGCAGCATGACGCCGACCATCACGACGAGCCCCACCGAGGCGATGCTGTTGCGCGTGCCGGCCACCACGGCGGCGATGATCAGCAGGATCGCGACCATCGACACGAGCGGCAGGTACGGCTCGATCGCATCGACCGCGCGGCGGAACAGGTGGTTGACGATCAGCCCGACCACGATCGGCAGCGCGACGATCTGCAGGATGCTCATCAGCATGCCGTGGACGTCGACGGCGATCGACGCGTCGACGTACAGGCGCGTGAGCAGCGGCGTGGCGAACACGCCGACCAGCGTCGACAGCGCGCTGATCGTCACCGACAGCGCGACGTCGCCGCGCGCCAGATAGATCATCACGTTCGAGGCGGTGCCGCTCGCGACGCTGCCGACCAGCACCATGCCGGCGGTCAGGTCGGGCGGCATCCGCAGCAGCTTCGCGAGCGCCCAGGCGGCGAGCGGCATCACGAGGTAGTGCAGCACGATGCCGGCGAGCACCGGCGCGGGGCGCGTGAAGACGCGGCGGAAATCGGCGATCGACAGCGTGACGCCCATCGACAGCATGATCAGCGTGAGCAGCGCGGTGACGTGCGGCGCGACGGGCGAGAAGGTCGCCGGCGAGAAATACGCGGCGAGCGAGATCAGCACGGCCCACAGCGGAAAGAGTCGGGTAACCCGGGCAAGCATGGTGAAGAATCCTTGGTCGATCTTGTTGGTGTCGTGGCGGGCCGGGCCGCGTCGCGCGGGGCGGCCCCGCGGGAGCCGGCGCGAGGGCGCTGGGCGCGCCTCGCGGAACAGGCGGCGCAAGCGGGCAGCGGGTTGACTGCCGGATCGTCCGGCGCCGGTCCTCGTGGGACGGCGCATGCCTGGCAGACGGCGCGAAAGCGGGGATTCTACCTTGCGGGGGTGGCGGGGCCGGGTGGCGGCCGGTGGGTGTGGATCAGCGGGAAGGCCGGTCAGCGCCTGATCGAGACGGTCGAGCGGGCGACAAGGATCGCATGCGAGGGCCGCGAGCGCGCGCGGCGTGGTGAGGTTCGAACCCGGGAAGGCACGGCGCGAATCGGACGATCCGGATGGATCGATGTCGTCGATGCGTTCCCGGCTCGGGAGCGCTCGCCCGCATCGCGCGGGCGCGCCCCGTCGATTCCCTCACTCGATCGCGCGCCCCCCGGTGGCGCGCGCCTGCCCCTGCTCGACCACGTTGAGCACCGCGCGCACCGCCACCACCACGCAGGTGCCCGTGCCGATCGCGAGCGGGTACTTCCAGTCGACGTGCGGCATGATCTGCGGAATCACCGAGATCGCCAGCGCCGGCAGCACGAACGCGTCCGCGGCGCGAATCAGGACGATGGCCAGCCCGAACGCGATCAGCACCGACAGCGGCCCGGTGCCGAACAGCGCCACGCTCGCCCAGCCGAGCGCCGCGCAGGCCACGCACAGCACGGGCACCAGCGCGGCGCGCCGCGCCCACGGGCAGTGCTCGGGCCGGATCAGCATTTCGTAGGCGAGCACCAGCAGCGGCGGAAACAGGATCAGCCGGATCCCGGCGCGGGCCGCGAGCAGGTAGGCGATCGCCAGCACGCACCAGTACGCGACCCAGCGCGTGGCCTTGCCGGAGGCGGTGGCGCCGGGCTGCCAGGCGGGACGGTAGGCCATCGACAGCAGCGCGAGCGCGCCGGTATCGCAGGCGATGAACACGACGTAGTGCAGGCTCGTCACGCCGAACACGAGCGGCAGGAACGCGGCCGGCACGGCCGGGAACACCGGCGACTTCATCACCTTCACGATCAGGATCGCGCCCGCGATGCACAGGATCGCGGCCGGCGCGCCATACGGCAGGTGGGTCGCCACGGCCATGCCCCACAGCGCGGTGACGGTGGGGGTGGCCAGCACCATCAGCGGCGCCTTGGCCCACGGCCCGTTCGGCCGCATGAAGATGCCGTAGCCGAGCGCGGCCAGTTCGGGGAAGAACGCGAACTCGTTGTGGATCAGCTTGCCTACGCTCGAGACGAGGCAGAGATAGACGACGGCCAGGCAGGCGGCGGGCAGGCTGGCCTTGGCGAAGTTGGGATTGGACATGGCGGGAGGACGGGCTGCGAAACGGTTGTCGGCGCATCGGACCAGGGCGAAGCGGTTCGCCCTGCCGCCGCGTCGGCCGCGGCGGCGAGGGCAAGGCGGGGGCGTGCGCGTCATCCGTCGCCGCCGCGCGGCGCCGATGCACTCAGGCGGACGAGGCGCGCGGCCGGCACGCGGCACGCTGCCGGCCTCATCACGCCGAGCGCGCCGTTTTCGCCGCGAACGCGAGCGTGTCGCCGCGCTTCTTCGACGGACCGGTGCCGGCGTCGGCGGGCGGCTCGATGAAGCGCGCGCGGATCGATCGCGCGATGCCGGCGCCGTCGAGGCCGCAGGCGGCGAGCAGCCTGGCCGGGTCGCCATGATCGATGAAGCGGTCGGGCAGGCCCAGTTGCAGCACGGGTCGCAAGAGGCCGGCGGCCGTCAGCGCCTCCAGGCAGGCCGAGCCGGCGCCGCCCATCACGGCGGCTTCCTCGACCGTGACGATCGCGTCGTGCGTCTCGGCGAGCTGGCGCACCAGTTCGGTGTCGAGCGGCTTCACGAAGCGCATGTTGGCCACGGTGGCGTCGAGTTCCTCGGCCGCCGCGAGCGCCGGCGCGACCATCGTGCCGAACGCGAGGATCGCGATGCGCTGGCCTTCCTGCTGCGTGGAGCGGCGCCGCACCTCGCCCTTGCCGACCGGCAGCGCCTCCATCTGCCTGACGGTGGCCACGCCGGTGCCGGCGCCGCGCGGATAGCGCACGGCCGTCGGGTTCGGCTGCTGCAGCGCGGTGTAGAGCATCTGGCGGCATTCGTTCTCGTCCGAGGCGGCCATCACCGTCAGGTTCGGCACGCAGCGCAGGAACGCATGATCGTAGGCGCCCGCGTGCGTCGCGCCGTCGGCGCCGACGATGCCGGCCCGGTCGATCGCGAACACCACCGGCAGGTTCTGCAGCGCGACGTCGTGGATCAACTGGTCGTAGGCGCGCTGCAGGAACGTCGAGTAGATCGCCACCACGGGCCTCAGGCCCTCGGTGGCGAGCCCGGCCGCGAACGTCACGGCGTGCTGCTCGGCGATGCCGACGTCGTAGTAGCGGTCGGGGAAGCGCTTCTCGAACTCGACCATGCCCGAGCCCTCGCGCATCGCCGGCGTGATGCCGACCACGCGCGCGTCGAGCTCGGCGGCGTCGCACAGCCATTCGCCGAACACCTGCGCGTAGGTCTTTTTGGCGGGCGTTGCCGACGGCTTGATGCCCTCGGCCGGATTGAACTTGCCGGGGCCGTGGTAGAGCACCGGGTCGGCCTCGGCGAGCTTGTAGCCGAGGCCCTTCTTCGTCACCACGTGCAGGAACTGCGGGCCCGGCAGGCCCTTGATGTTGCGCAGCGTGGGGATCAGCGCGTCCAGATCGTGGCCGTCGATCGGGCCGAGGTAGTTGAAGCCGAACTCCTCGAACATGGTGGCCGGCAGGATCATGCCTTTCGCGTGCTCCTCGAGCTTGCGGGCCAGGTCGAGCATCGGCGGCGCCACGCTCAGCACGCGCTCCACGCCGGCGCGCGCGGCCGCGTAGAAGCGGCCCGACATCAGGCGCGCGAGATGGCGGTTCAGCGCGCCGACCGGCGGCGAGATCGACATGTCGTTGTCGTTGAGGATCACGATCAGCGGCACGTCGTCGGCCACGCCGGCGTTGTTCAGTGCTTCGAAGGCCATGCCGGCCGTCATCGCGCCGTCGCCGATCACGGCGATCGCGCGGCGCTCGCTGTCCTGCAGCTTCGCGGCGACCGCCATGCCGAACGCCGCCGAGATCGAGGTGCTCGAATGCGCGGTGCCGAACGTGTCGTACACCGACTCGGTGCGCACCGGGAAGCCGGAGATGCCGCCGATCTGGCGCAGCGTGGGCATCTGCTCGCGGCGGCCGGTCAGGATCTTGTGCGGATAGGTCTGGTGGCCGACGTCCCAGACGATGCGGTCGCGCGGCGTGTCGAACACGTAGTGCAGCGCGATCGTCAGTTCGACGGTGCCGAGGTTCGGCGAGAGATGGCCGCCCGTCTTCGAGACGCTGTCGAGCACGAAGGCGCGCAGTTCGTCGGCGAGCGGACGCAGCTGGCGACGATCGAGGCGGCGCAGGTCCGCCGGATCGTCGATGGTGTTCAGCAAGTCGTACATGGTCGTTCCATGGTGGGAGAACCCGCGGCACGGTGCGTCGTCGGTGCGGCGGCTGTCGTGCCGCGTGCCGCGCGCGCGGCGTGATCCGGCCCGAGGTGTCGCGCGGGCCGTAGCCGGGCAGCATCGGCCCGGGCGACAGCCGACCGACGCGCGGGAACCGCGAGCGGCAAGGCGGCCCCACGCGCCACGGCCGACGGCCCGCGCCGACACTCGCGCGATGCCGCCGGGAGCGCATCGGGCTTGCGCGGGCCGATGCATTCATTCCCGTCGGCCGCCCCGTCGCGCATGCGGCCGGCCCGCCCCCCGGGCGCGGCCGCGGTGAAGCGCGCGGTCAGACGATCAGACCGTGGTCGGATCGAGCTTCTCGGTGTCGATGCCGTAGCGCTTGATCGCCTCGCCGACGCGTGCGCGGGCGATCTTGCCGTCGTCGGCGAGCGCCTTCAGCGCGGCCAGCACGATGAAGTGGCGGTCGACCTCGAAGAACGTGCGCAGCGACTCGCGCGTGTCCGAGCGGCCGAAGCCGTCGGTGCCGAGCGAGACGAGCCGGCGGTCCGTGACATACGGGCGGATCTGGTCGCCGACGATCTTCATGTAGTCGGTCGCCACCACCAGCGGCCCCGTGTGGCCGTGCAGGCACTGCTGCACGTAGGGGGTGCGCTGCTCGTCGTCCGGATGCAGCAGGTTCCAGCGTTCGGCCTGCAGCCCTTCGCGGCGCAGCTCGGTCAGGCTCGTGGCGCTCCAGACGTCGCTGTCGATCGAGAAGTCCTGCTTGAGCAGTTCCGCGGCCGCGATCACTTCGCGCAGGATCGAGCCGCTGCCCATCAGCTGCACGCGCGGTGCGTCGGCCTCGGTGGCGGCGCCTTTGCTGAACTGGTAAAGGCCCTTCAGGATGCCGGCCTCGGCGCCTTCCGGCAGCCCCGGGTGCGGGTAGTTCTCGTTGAGCAGCGTGATGTAGTAGAAGACGTCTTCCTGCTCCTGATACATGCGGCGCAGGCCGTCCTGGATGATCACCGCCAGCTCGTAGGAGAAGGTCGGGTCGTACGACACGCAGCAGGGAATCACCGACGACAGCACGTGGCTGTGGCCGTCGTCGTGCTGCAGCCCTTCGCCCATCAGCGTGGTGCGGCCCGAGGTGGCGCCCAGCAGGAAGCCGCGCGTGCGGGCGTCGCCGGCCGCCCAGGCCAGGTCACCCACGCGCTGCAGCCCGAACATCGAATAGAAGATGTAGAACGGGATGGTGGTCAGGCCGTGCGTGCTGTAGGACGTGCCGGCCGCGATCCACGACGAGATCGCGCCCGACTCGTTGATCCCTTCCTGCAGGATCTGGCCGTCCTTGGCTTCCTTGTAGTAGCTGAGCTGGCCGGCATCCTGCGGCGTGTAGAGCTGGCCCATGTACGAGTGGATGCCGATCTGGCGGAACATGCCTTCCATGCCGAACGTGCGCGATTCGTCGGGCACGATCGGCACCACGATCTTGCTCAGGTTCGGATCCTTCAGCAGCGTGGAGAGGATCCGCACGAATGCCATGGTGGTGGAGGCGCCGCGATCGCCGCTGTCCTTCAGCTGGCTCGCGAACGCCGACAGCGGCGGCACGTCGAGGCGCGGCACGTCGCTGAAGCGGGCCGGCACGTGGCCGCCCAGGCTCGCGCGGCGCTGCTCGAAGTAGCGCGCCTCCTCGCTGCCCGGCTCCGGCTTCAGGTAGGCCATCTCGGCCAGTTGCTCGTCGGACAGCGGCAGCGCGAAGCGGTCGCGGAACACGCGCACGGCGTCCGCGCTCATCTTCTTCAACTGGTGGTTGATGTTCTGGCCTTCACCGGCCTCGCCCATCCCGAAGCCCTTGACCGTCTTGGCCAGGATCACGGTCGGCTGGCCCTTGTGATTTACCGCGCGCTCATAGGCGGCGTAGACCTTCTCCGGATCGTGGCCGCCGCGCGAGAGCGCCCAGATCTCGTCGTCGGACATGTCGGCCACCATTTCCAGCAGCTCGGGATACTTGCCGAAGAAATGTTCGCGCACGTAGGCGCCGTTCTGCGACTTGAAAGTCTGGTAATCGCCGTCGACGCACTCCATCATGCGCCGGCGCAGCAGCCCCGTGCGGTCCTGTTCGAGCAGGCGGTCCCAGCCGCTGCCCCACACCACCTTGATGACGTTCCAGCCCGCGGCGCGGAAATTGCCTTCCAGTTCCTGCATCACCTTGCTGTTGCCGCGCACTGGCCCGTCGAGCCGCTGCAGGTTGCAGTTGACGACGAAGATCAGGTTGTCGAGGCTTTCGCGCCCGCCCAGCGAAATCGCCGCCAGCGATTCCGGCTGGTCCATCTCGCCGTCGCCGAGGAAGGCCCACACCTTGCGGCCCTGATGCTGCTTCAGGCCGCGATATTCGAGGTAGCGCATGAAGCGCGCCTGATAGGCGGCCGTCAGCGGCCCCAGCCCCATCGACACGGTCGGGAACTGCCAGAAGTTCGGCATCAGCCGCGGGTGAGGGTAGGACGAGATGCCGTCGCGGCCCGCCTCGCGGCGGAAGTTCTCCAGCTGTTCCTCGCTGATGCGGCCTTCGAGGAACGCGCGGCCATAGATGCCGGGCGCCGAGTGGCCCTGGATGTAGACGAGATCGCCGTCGAACGATTCGGTGCGACCGCGGAAAAAGTGATTGAAGCCCGTTTCATAGAGCACCGCGGCCGAGGCGTAGGTCGCGATGTGTCCGCCCACGTTCGAGTGCCGGCCCGCGCGCAGCACCATCGCCATCGCGTTCCAGCGGATGTAGGCGCCCAGGCGCCGCTCGATGGCGAGGTCGCCCGGATAGTGCGGCTGGTTTTTTGCCGGAATCGTGTTGACGTAAGGGGTCGTGACGCGCGCGTACAGATCGCCGTGCGTGCCCACGTCGTAGTCCAGCAGCTGATCGATCAGATAGTGCGCGCGCGGGCGCCCCTCGACTTCCACTACAGCCTGCATTGCCTCCAGCCACTCGCGGGTTTCCTGTGGGTCAACGTCCGGTAGCGTGGACGGTTGGTTCATGACATAGCTCCATAGAAATAGATGGCCGGGGGGCAGCCCGACCAGATAGCAACGGCAAGCCGCAAGGACTGCGCGCAACGCGAGAGGGGTCGTCTCGTCCAGATATGAGTTGCAATTGCAACGAGAGCGATTGTATCGGCATAGAGTAGAATTGCAACTACAATCGATTCTCCAGGAGCCCCGCCGTGCCCACCCATGAGCCTGATCTCTGGTTCTCGTTTGTCAGGACCCATCGACGACTGATTCGTGAGATCGAGCGCCGCCTGGCCGAGGCGAAACTGCCCGCCTATGCGTGGTACGACATTCTCTGGGGCATCGAAAGCAGCCCCGAAGGCTCGCGCCGCATGCACGAACTGGCCGACTCGCTGGCCGTCGAGCGCTACAACCTGACCCGCCTCGTCGATCGCCTCGAAGCCGAGGGGCTCGTCACCCGCACGCGCTCGGCCGACGACGGCCGCGCCGCCTTCGTGGCGATCACGAAGGAAGGGCGCACGCTGCGCAAGAAGATGTGGAAGATCTACGAGGCCACCGTCGCCGAACTGTTCGTGTCGCAATTCGACGCCGAGCAGCGCCGGCTGTTCGCGAGCGCGCTCGACCGCGCCGCGCATGCCGCGCGCGAAGCCTATTCCTCGAAGGGCGCCGCGGCCTGACGCTTTGAGCCGCGCGGGCTTGAGCCGCGCGGGCTCGCGGCATTCCTTCGAGTCCGGTCGCTGCGCTATCCGCTGATCGCCTGCTGGATGTGGCCCGACAGTTCGGCCACGTGCTGCGAGGCGCCGATGATGAAGCCGCGATCGGCGCCGTCGCGCGAGAAGCGCACCACCTTGCCGCCGAGCGCGGGGATGATGACCTGCGCGGCCGACACGTCGGTGCTGGCGCCGTCGAACGACACGGTGCCGCCGAACCTGCCGGTGGCGATCTTGATCGTGTCGATCACGGGCGACCAGGTGGCGAGCAGCCGCTTCGAATGCCGCTCGACGATTTCCCGGATCTGCCGCGCGAGCGGATCGTCCCGCATCGCGTGGCCCTGCATCCAGCCGATCGTCGAGTGCCTGAGGGACTGGCCGGTGGACAGCTCGCGCAGCGGCACCTGATTGTGGAAGATCGGCCCGTTGCGAATGCCGTGGACCATCTCGTCCTGATAGGCGTCGTAGAGGATCGCGGCGACCGGCTCGTCCAGATGGCAGAGCGTGAGCGTGACGCCGAACAGCGGGATCGCCGATAGGTAGTTGTGCGTACCATCGAGCGGATCGACGATCCAGCTCCAGTCGGCGGTGCCCCCCGATACCGCCGACTTCGCCGAATGGATCGGATGGGAGCCGTCGATGCAGCGGATCCCCTTGATGATCAGCTTCTCGCAGGCGAGGTTGACCTCGTCCACGATGCAGTCGAAGTCGGCCAGTTCCGACACGCGCACGTCGGTGAAGAACCGGCGCTTGGCGAGCTTGCCGGCATCGTGGACCGGCCGCAGCATCGCCTCGATGTATTGCTGCGCCTCGCCGTGCGGGAATTTCGAATTTATGGTTGTCATAACAAAATTCCATGTCCTGATGGGTACACGGCGACGCGCGGCGACGGCACGGCATCGGGCAACGCCCGGCGCGTGATCGGCCGGCCTACTTGTCGAGCGTCGCGCCCTTGCGTTCACGCACCACGATGACCAGGTCTCCGCAGGACGGCCCGGTCAGCCGTTCGCCCGTCTCGAGGCTGAACTGCGAGAAGTGCAGCGGGCAGGCGATGGTCTTCTTCTGCCGGTTGATCACGCCGTGCGTGAGCCAGCCGTGGCGATGCGGGCAGTGCTTCGGGATCGTCACGTCCACGTCGTCGAGGTGGATCGTGAAGGTTTCGTTTTCTTCGTAGTCGTCGAGATTGTTCATGTGCGTTGGTGGCGCGCGCGGCGCGGCGCACGCGCGAGGGTTCGCGCGCGCCGCTCCGGCGGCCGCTTCTCCGGAGTGGATGGTGACGAAGGCCCGGTCACGACGACGTGCGCCGCGCCGAAAAGGGCGCGGCGCACGTGCCGCTCACGAGTACTCGCTGGCGTAGTGCCGGGCCTTGCTGACGGACGCCTCGAACGCCTGGGTGGTGATTTCCCGGCCGAAGCACACGCCCTGCCATGCCTTCGCGCAGTCGAGCTGCCCGGACTTGTCCATCGCGCGCAGCAGGCGGTGGCCTTCGATGGCATGGAACACGTCGATGTGGACGTGCTCGCTGTAGTAGTGGTGCGCGCTGACGCCGAGCCGCTCGCAGGCACGCGTGTAGCAGAGGAAGAACGAGGGGATGATGCTCTCGAAGTAGGTGATGACGCCGGCGAAGTACGACGGATCGTCGGCCCGCACCGACAGCCAGTAGAACATGTTGACGAACGCGAGCGCGTCCGGCGAGACGTTGTCGATGTAGTAGTTCAGGTCGGTCGGCAGCCCCAGTTCGTCGAGCAGCTTGATGTAGAGCGCGGTGTGCGAGCGCTGCAGGTTGCCCGAGCCGAACTCGTCGACCATCATCCGCAGTACCGGCATCTGCGCCTCCAGCGAGAGCCGCGGCATCAGGAAATAGAACACCTGGGCCTCGGTCAGGCCGTCGGTGGCGAATTCCTGCACCAGGATCCGGAATTCGTCGAGCGACATCTGCTCGGCCACGTAGCGCACGCTCTCGGCGTCGTCCTCCTCGTCCTGCTTGATCAGCGCCGCGAGGCGCTTCTGCAGTTCCGCGAGATCGGCCGGCAGGTCGGCAGGCGAGACCCGGCTGATCGTCGAGCTGGTCCAGTCCCGTTCGAAGGCGAGCAGCCGCTCCTCGACGGGGATGAGGCGCTTGGTTTGCGCGCGATTGGCGATGTACAACGCCCTTTGCAGTTCACTCATGACAGATTCACCTCCACAGCCACGATTTGATTCGACGCGAGGATGCCGCGCTCGGTCAGTTCCTCCTTGATGTGCCGGTACCAGTCTTCCTGGTCCAGCCCGAACCTCACCGTCAGCTCGCCGATGAACTCGCGCAGCGCCGGGTCCGACGAGCGCGTCGCCAGCCGGCACACGGCCGGTTCGAGGTTGGCGAGCGAGACGGTCTGGCCGTCCGACTCCAGGCCGGTGCAGAGCCAGTGCTCCCAGCCCAGGTAGTAGGCCAGCCCTGCGTTGCGCAGGCGGTCGATGTCGGTCTGGCTGCGCAGCTCGGGCGGGGAGTCCTTGATCCCGACCACGCGCGGCAGCCGGGCGATCTCGAGCAGGGTCTCGAGCGTTGCCGTGTTCTGCGACAGCGAGGTTTCGTTGTAGATGTACAGCTTCAGGTCGGTCGCGTCGTGGACGGCGGTGAAGTGCGCGACCATCTCGGCCTGCGACACCGCCGTGCCGAACGGCGTCGGGAACATCACGGCCTGCGCGCCGAGCGCCTGCGCCTTGGTGGCGTAGCGCACCACTTCGGCGGTGGTCGCCCGCTCGATGCCGGCGATCACGCGCTGGCCGCCGGCCACGGCCAGCGTCGCGCGCAGCATCGCTTCCCAGCGCGTTTCGTCGAGCAGCCAGCCCTCGCCCGAGGTGAGGCAGGCGATGAAGCCGGTGGCGTGGCGCGTGGTGTTCGCGATCAGCCGCGCGACGCCGGTCGGGCAGACTTCGCCCTGTTCGGTGAGCGGCGTGACGAGCGGCACGTAGAGCGCGGAATCAGTTGACATGGAACCACTCCTCGCCCGTCAGCAGAAACGCCTTCGAGCGGTGATAGAGGTTTTCGAGCTCGGTCGGGAAGCTGCCCGCGGCCGACGCCTCGTCGAATGAACCGAGATGCTCGGCCAGGCACGGCAGGCTGCGCAGCGCCGGATCGTGCGTGTAGAGCTTGGCCTCGGCGGCCAGCACCTGCGCCACCAGCAGCTTCTGCTCGGCACGCAGGTGGGCGAGCCGCTCGTCCGAGTACGCGGTCAGCAGGTGGCGCGTCTCGTAGCCCTGCCGCACGAATGTCATGTCGGTGTGCAGCACATCCATGAACGGGTAGTAGTCGTCCTGGGTTTCGCGCGGCTGCCGCCAGATGACCGAGTCGCAGATGCCGATCTGCTCGAAATTCATCCTGGCCCCGATCGTGAAGTGGCCATGGAAGAAGTCCAGCGAACGCGTGCGGATCACCCGGTCGCCATGATGCATGCCGAGGAACAGCGAGGCATCGATGAACGGCATCGTGTTACGCATGATAGCTCTCCAGCGCCGACTTCATCGCGGCCATCGCCTGGCGGAAGATCTCCGGGTCGCGCGCGAGCGCGATGCGCACGAAGCGCTGGCCGCGTTCCGGATGCTTCCAGTAGAAATACTTGCCCGGCAGCACGTAGACGTTGGACTTCAGCAGGTGAGCATGCAGCTCGTCGGCCGAGACGCGTTCGTCGACGATGCGGAACCAGCCCACGCTGGTCTCCACCTTCGGCTCGCAGTAGGACAGGATCTTGCCGTTCAGGTGCTGGATCGCGCTGGCGCGGTTGATCGCCAGCACTTCGCGCACCGAGCGGAAGCCGTCATTGACGCTGTCCTTGATGTATTGCGTGACGACGTTGAGGATGAACGGCGAGACGTTCAGCAGCACGCTCGTGACGATGCTGTAGATGTCGGCGTTGAGGTTGCGGCTCGAGGTGACGGTCGCGCACTTGGCGTCCTGCAGCGGCCAGGTCTTGCCGGTGTCCTCCATCGCGATGTAGCTCACGCCGGCGTCTTCCATGATCGCGTAGGCGTCGATGCGCTCGCGCCCGGAGGTCAGGATGAACGCCGAGAAGCAGAAGTCGAGGATCAGGATCTTGCCGTGGTCCTTGCAGTAGCGGACCACTTCCCTGAACGGCTCGGCGCCGTCGGCGAACAGGCTCGCGCCGGTCGGGTTGTTCGGATCGACGAGGAAGATCGCGTCGATCTGCGAGGCGTGCTTCTGCAGGTTGGCGTAGATCCGCCCGGGCTGCTCGAACAGCGATTCGTCGAGCGCCGACATCGGCACTTCCATGTGCTTGAGCAGGTCGTGCAGGTTGTCGAAGCACGGCTCGATCAGGCCCACGCGCAGGTTGCGCTTGCGCAGGAAGGTGGCCGTGATGTGCATCGCGATCGACGCGGCATAGACCAGGTAGATCTCGTCCTTGCGTTGCAGCGCGCGGTGCTGGCCGTGCAGCCGATAGAACGCCTCGATGAAGGCCTGCTCGGCCTGGTGCTGGGTTTCCGACGCGGCCTTGTACCAGAGGTACGGCAGGCTTTCGACGATGCCCTTCTGCGACGGGCTCTGGCCTTGGTGGGTGTGCGCGTCGGCGAGGTTGAAGCGCGTCTTCAGCGCCGAAATCTCGTGCTGCGTGATGTCTTCCTTGGCCTGGTTGTCGGTATCGGCGATGTGTTCGGTAAGGACGTCCATGATCTCAGTCTCTCAGGTATCCAGCGTGGTCCGGGCGGGCACGCTGTCTTGTCAAAGGGCGAGCACGCGGGCCGGCGGGTGGCGCCGTGGCAATCGGCGTTCCCTCGTGGCCGCGTGTCTCGTCACGGCGTGGTTACATGAGGCTTGCTCGACAATGGGCCAGTGTCGCGATTCGGGCACCCGGCACGCGGCGACGCGTGCCGGGCTTACCGCTGAGGCCGCCGGGCGCGCTGGCGCGGCGGAGGGCGAACATGCCGGGCCGGAAGGCCGACGGCTGACGCCGATAGAGTTTGAGCGTATTGGAGCGACTTCGTCTTTCAAACATGCCATCCTCGCAATGCTGGCCATCGGTACGACAGTGCTCTTGACGTGGCACTTCGGTTCTCGTGGAGCCGGTGGTCGAACAACGGCTCCCGTGATTCGTTCGCGGCGCCGGCTTCAGGCCGCCTTGTCTTCCCACGGCGCGTGGGACGTATAGGAAATGCCGTACTTCACGCCGAGCTCGCCGAGGTTGGTCAGGTCGATGTCGTTGCCCATCGTCGAGAGCACTTCGACGAATTCGTCGAAGCCGCCCGGCAGATAGGTGTTGATCGTCTTGCTGACGGTGTCGCCGGCGTTGTAGAACGAATGCGGTACGTTGCGGGGCAGCAGCACCGTGTCGCCGGGTTCGGCGATCAGGGTTTGCTTGTCGCACCAGATCTGGTACTTGCCCTCGACGATGTAGAACATCTCGTCCTCGTTCTTGTGCAGATGGAACGGCACGCCGTAACCGGGCGGCACGCACTCCTCGAAGATGGCGAACCGGCCGCCGGTGGCCTTGCGGCTCATGCGGATGGTGATGTCGACCGTGTCGAGGACGCGGATGACCTTGTTTTCCTGTTTGGGCGAAACGACGATCTTGCCGAAAGCGCTCATGGTTGGATGTCTCCAGATTGCGGGGTGAGTTAACGCTCGGTTACATCTAGAACCTCGAGCCACTGGGCCGGGGCTTTAGTGTCGAATTGCTCGAAGATGTCGTTGATCTTTCGTCTCATCTTGATCCCCGGCATGTCCGATGCCATGTGGAATTCCTCGGTCAGCGTCAGCGGCGTGTCCCAGTCGGTCGTCTCCAGGATGCCGCGATCCTCGTTCGTGACGGCGCGGTCCCATGCCACGATGTCATCCAGGTCCGGATCGCGGTCGGCGTCGTTGCGGAACGCGAACTGCACGAACAGCGACTGGCGGTCGTTGATCGGCGTGGCCCAGGTGATGATCGTGTGGACCAATTGGTTGGGGTACTGGATGCGCATCCGGCGGCCGAACGGCGCGAACCAGTTGTGCTCCATGTAGCGCGTGGTCTGCTCGCTGCCGATCCCGAGGTTGTCCTTCTGCAGGCCCGGGTTGTTCACGAGCACGTCGCTGTACATGTTGAAACCCGTCTCGGTGTCCTCGTAGCGGGCCGGCGCCGGCTCCGGCATCTCGGCCAGCCCGAAGGTCTTGCGATGGACGAACGCGAAATGCGAGTTGTCGAGCCCGTTCTCGAGGATGCGCAGCCCGCTGCAGTTCCACACCTCCATGAACTCGTGGATCTGGTAGAAGCCGGGATCGGCGGCCTCGGGAAAATCGGGGATGTCGTGGATCGGTTCGTCGAGCGCGACCCACACGTAGCCGTATTTCGTCCGGCAGCGGTAATGGTCGACGACGATCCGCTCCGACGGCTTCTTCATCGGCATTTGCGGAATCCGCACGCAGGCGCCGACGCCGTTGTAGGTCCAGCCGTGATACGGGCACACCAGGTTGCCCTGATCGACCCAGCCGCTCGACAGCCGGGCCGAGCGATGCGGGCACTTGTCCCTGACCACGCCGAATTCGTTCTCGCCGGTGCGCCAGAGCGCGAGCGGCTCGCCGAGGATGGTCACGGCCAGCGGGGCGTCCGTCACGTCCACCGCGCGGGCCACCGGGTACCAGAAACGGCGCAGCGAGTTGTGTTGTGTCGTCAGCATATCGATCCAGGTAGGAGCGCGCTCCGGGTGTGAACGCCGGAGACGTTGAACGGTATCCAACGGCGGCCGATGGGGCTGCCATCGGCCGCCGGTACGCCACGTCTTGCCCGGGCGCCGGCGGGCGGGCCGTGCCCGCCGGGGCGATCGAGCGACACCGCCCGCGCGCTCGCCGGCCGCCGGCGAACCGGGCTGTTCCTGGGATGGCTCATGCGGCTGTCTCACTCCAGTTGACGGTGCGGCATCTGCAGGCAGACACGACTCAGGCGCCGCGCATCGGTCACGGATCGCGCGGCTGCCGGATCGGCCGGATCAGCCGGCGCGGCGCCGTGGACCCCGTTCACGAAACCGGTATTTTGTTATTCCGGTTTCGCCATTTATTACGCGAATTTCGATATCGAGATCCTGTTTTGTTTCCGGATTCAGAAAATCATGTAACTGCCGTAATTTTCCGCGGCCGTGTTTTCGAATCCAGGCTTTTGGAAAGTTTCCGTAGCCTGCTCTGAGTTTGATATTTAAAAAACTGTACGTAGGTGCAGGTTTTTATTTCCAGTGCCGATCGGGAATTCCGGTGGAATTTGCGAAAGCCAGACAAATAAAGGGTTTGCCGGGGATGTTGTGGCGCACCAATCGACTGCTATATAACAATATGAAACGAATTGCGGAATTCAGGCGGTTTGCCGAGTTGGACATTGATATGGCGTTTGCAACGGATTGCCGTTTCCCTGATATACGTAGTATTGCGTAATTCGCCGCGTACTGATGCGGCGCATGATTGATTCGATTGATGCGGCTTACGTCGCTTTTTCGATCCGGATCAGCAAGTCGATTTTTTGCGAACCTGCATGCGGGCGACATGGCGTGACGCGCGGGGGGTGTCGGACAATGCCCGGGTCACCGCGCGATGCTTCCGAAAGCCGGCAGGGTGGCCGACTTTGCGATGTGTCCACGGTATCGGCCGGCTCCTGGCGGCGCACTGTCGGGACCTGCGGCGCATCCCGCCACCGCGATTGCCGGAATTTGCAATAGCCGAATATGAATAACAAAATGATTTAAGTGTCGGTTCCGCCTATTTTCCAGGCCGGCATGTTGCTGTCATGGAATTGGCATCCGCCGATTTGAACGAGGCGGAGAAATTCTGGAAACCGATTCCCGACATCGACAATTTCAGGAAAACCGCCGAGAATCCGGATCATGTGACATAATTGTCAATTACAAATGCATTACGGCGCGCCGGGCCGGTGAAGCACAGCCGGCGGCGGATATCGCGGCATTCACGCCGGCCTGCCAGGCCGGCAACCGGCCGATCCGGCGAGTCAGTCAAGCGGCATTCATGCCGGAGCGCCGCCTCCGGCACCGCAAAAACCAACAAGACAGGAGACCGCAGTCCATGCAGCCATTCTCCGTCGTCGCGAGCGCGAGGCAGATTGTCGAGCTGAAATCCCGTGGATCGTTGGTGATCCGCATCGCGCGGCCGGCCGTGCCCGGCCGCGCCTCGTGTTTCTCATGCGCCGGGCCGCGTGGCATCGGTCCCAGGCACGCGCGCGCCACGCGGCGCGCGCCGGTACGCGCCGGCCCCGGGCGCGAACGCGCGAGGGCGCGCGGCGCATCGCTGGCGGCCGGCTTGCCTGCGCGGGGGTAACGCATGATGGGCGGTGAAACCAACAAGGCCTCGCCGTTGATCCGGCTGGGCGACGACCCGAGCCTGGCCGTACTGATCGAGCATCTGCCCGCCGAGATCGATTACCCGTTCGCCTATGCCATGATCGACAAGAATTCGCTGGAGATCGGCTGCTTTCTTTCGAGCTATCCGATCGCCCTGCAGCAGGAATACCGGCGCCGCGCGTTTCATCGCGTCGATCCGGTGGTCCTGCACGCGATCCAGAGCGTCGCGCCGTTTTCGTGGGCCGAGGCGTTCAGGCAGCAGCGGCTGCCCGACCAGTCGGAATTCGAGGTGTTGCGCCGCGAGTTCGAACTGCACGACGGCTACGTGTTCACGGTCCACGATCCGTACCAGTACATGGGCATGCTCAGCTTCTTCAATCGCGGCGGGCGGCCCGAGTTCCGGGCCGAGATCGAGCGCGTGAAAGGCGCGATCCAGCTCGCGCTGGTGCTGTTTCACAGCAGGATCAACGCGAAGCCGCCCGACTCGCGGCACCGGGTCGAGTCGCTCACGCTACGCGAGCGCACCGTGCTCAAATGGGCCGCCATGGGCAAGTCGTACAACGAGATCGCCGACATCTGCGGGATTCGCGAGCGGACCGTCAAGTACCACATGGCGAACGTCGTGCAGAAGCTCGACGTGTCGACCGCCAAGCAGGCCGTGATCGTCGCGTCGCGGCTCGGGCTGGCCGCGTTGAGCGAGGGCTGACGGGCTTGGCGCTCGCGCGGCACGGCGTGGGCGCGGTGCGCGTCGCGCGCGGGCCGCCACGAGCCGCTGCGGCTCGCGCGGCCCGGCACGGTGGGGGCTGCGAGCGGGCGGGGCGCCGCGTTCACGCGGACGCGCCGCCGGCATGCGCGCGGGGCGGGACGAGTTCGCCAAGCCCGTAGAGGTCGAGCGCCCGGGCCAGATCCGCGCCGTCGAACTGCCCTTGCTGGCTCAGCGCGTTGAGGGCGCGGTAGGCGATCCAGCGCCGGTCCGGACACCGGTTCGGCGCGAAGGTGTCGGCGCCGAGCACGGCGAACGGCGCGTCGAGGTAGGCGCCCAGCTGGGCGGCGACGAATTCGGCATAGGCCGTCACGGCGACCACCGGCTGGCGGTTGCGGTTCAGGCAGGCATGCAGGTGCGAGGTGCGGCGCGCGCAGCTGCCGAGGCTGGCGTTCCAGCGCTGCGCGTCGGCCGCGTCGCGCGCGAGCCGGGTGTAGCTCGGGCAGCTCCACACCTCGCTCTCGACGCCCCAGTCGTCCTTGAGCAGTTGCGCCGCGGCGCGTACCTCGCGCAGCACGAGCCCGGCGCCGAGCAGCCGGACGTGGGGCTGCGACGCGCGCGGTTCCGACAGGCGATACATGCCGAGGTAGGCCTGGGTCCGGTCGCAGCGGAACGTCTCGATCGGTTCGCCGTGCAGCGTCAGGTAGCAGAAGCCCGGCTCGCCCTTCATGTAGAGGTCGTGCAGCGCGCCGGCCACGATCGCCTTGACCTCCTCGCCGCAGGCCGGATCGAACGGCATGCACTGGCGGTTCGAGGCGAGCCAGAGCGGCAGCCACGGATGCGCGCCCTTGGCCCAGCGGGACGGCGACGATTCGATGTCGTTCAGGATGATGCCGCGCTCGGCCGTCTGCGCGGTCAGCATCGAGAGATGGCGCGAGGTGGGCGACTGCGTGAGATAGAACAGCGGGCGCTCGTCGTTGCGCGCACGTTCGCTGATCCACAGCGGCCACGCGCCGATCGCCGCGTTGCGCTGCTGCTGGTCCGCGCGGTCGTCGACGAACCAGAACTGCCCGTCGACCACGGCGTCCTGATGCAGGTTGCGGATCAGTTCCGACGCGATGAGCAGCGGAGAATCGTGGCCGCCTTCGTCGCCGCGGGTGTCCTCGACGCAGCGGATGCAGGCCTGCGCGGCATGCTCCGTGTGTCGGGTGCGTTTGAGAAGCATCGTGTCCATTCTGGAGCCTCGGATGGCGTGGCTGCGTGAGTCGTGCGCGGCGCCGATGCGATCGGATCGGCGCCGCGTGTCGGGCAAGGCTGGTCTCGTCGCGCCAACGTGTACGGACCTGGCGTGGCCGCGTCGAAGGGCGTGCCCGCGTGGATTCGCGGGCTATGGTCAGGGCGCGCCGGCCGGGCCGGGCGCGATGCATGGCGCGACGGCGGCACGGGATTCGCCATGCCGCCGCCGGCGTGGCGGCACGGGCGCCGCCGTCACCCGGCCTTGACGGCGGCCAGCCCGTCGCGCACGGCGCCGCGTTTTTCGATCGAATCGAGCCACCGCTGCACGTTGGAATAGGGCGTGGGGTCGATGCCGAGTTCGTCGTAGGTGCGCAGCCACGGGAACGCGGCGATGTCGGCGATCGTGTACTGATCGCCGGCAAGGTAGGGCCAGGCGCCGAGCTGCCGGTCCACCACGCCGTACAGTCGGTGCGTTTCGTTGTGGTAGCGATGGATGGCCTCGGTGTTGCCGGTCTTCGAGCCGTGCGTGAACCACCACAGCTGGCCGAGCATCGGGCCGATCGCGCCCATCTGGAACTGCAGCCACTGGTTGATGACGGCCTGCTCGCGATAGTCCTTCGGCCACAGCAGGCCGTGCTTCGAGGCGAGATAGGTCAGGATCGCGCCGGATTCGGCGAGCGTGATGCCGGCCTCGTGATCGACGATCACGGGGATTTTCCCGTTGGGATTGAGCTTGAGGAAGGCCGGCTCGCGCTGCTGGCCTTTCGACAGATTCAGGTTCACCTGTTCGTAACTCAGCCTGGCTTCGCGAAGGAAGATGCTGATCTTCTGCCCGTTCGGCGTATCCGCCGTATAGAACGTGAGGCTGTTGGAGGTCATGTTGGCACGTGCCCGCGGGTTGATCTGAGTTCTCGGTACGATTGCAAATGCAATCGTACCGAGAACGTCACCGGCGCGCAAGCACGCGATCGGTGCATGGCGTGCAACCGGGCACCGCGCGGGCGGGCCGGTCCCGGCGCCCGGCCGCGCGCGCGTTGCGCGCCAAACCATCGGTTTCGCGGCATCGCCGCCGGCGCTCGCGGTTTTTCGCGCGCCGATTTGCATCGGATTGTCCGCGCCGGCCGCGCGCGGCCTCGCTAAGCTGGCGTCATCCCGTCGTCGTCGAGGTGGCGTGCTTGGCAGCGCCGCGAGTGCCGCCGCGCTGGCGGGAAACATCAACGATCCGCTACAACGAGACCACCATGAATTACTTTGGCATGCTTAGGAAAGAAGCCGGCTTCGGAGGGACGCGATGAGCACGATTCCCGACGACTACATCGACAGCGTGATCGCGCGCGAAGGCGGCTACGTCAACAATCCCGACGACCGCGGCGGCGAGACGAACTTCGGCATCACCGAGGCGACGGCGCGCGCGTTCGGCTACCGGGGCGCGATGCAGGACCTGCCGCGCGATCTGGCCGTGCAGATCTATCGGCAGAACTACTGGACGGCGCCGCGCTTCGACCAGATCGCCGCGCTCGACCAGGCGCTGGCCGCCAGGCTGCTCGACATCGGCGTCAACATGGGGCCGGCCACCGGCGTGAAGTTCATGCAGCGCGCGCTGAACGTGCTGAACGTGCCGAACCAGGTGGCGGTGACGGTGGACGGCCAGGTCGGGCCGTCCACGCTGGCGCTGCTGCGCGCGTTCTACGCGCAGCGCGGCGGCGCGGGCCAGCCGGTGCTGAAGGGCATGATCGCCGCGCAGCAGTCGGTGCGCTACATCGAGCTGGCGGAGCAGAACGCCAGCCAGAAAGTCTTCGAATACGGCTGGCAACTCAATCGGGCATTGGGAGGGACGGCATGAGCACCTGGGGCGATGTGGCAGCGGAAGTCTCGAAGGTCGCGCCGATCCTCGGCAACGCGGTGCCCGGCGTGGGCACGCTGGTCGGCTCCGGGGTCGGGCTCGCCGCGTCGGTGATCGCCAAGGCGCTCGGCACCGATCCGTCGCCCGACAGCGTGATGGGCGCGCTCGCGAACGATCCCGAGGCGGCCGGCAAGCTGAAGCAGGCCGAGATGGATCACGAACGCGATCTCGCGCAGATCGCCGCGCAGCGCGAGCAGACCGAGCTGTCGGCGCGCACGGCGCTGTATGCCGCCGAGGCCGCCGATCGCGACAGCGCGCGCAAGCTGGCGGCCACGCAGCCGCGCGACTGGGTGCGCCCGACCATCACGTTCGGGCTGCTGTTCGGCGCGATCGCGATCCTCGTGTTCGTGTTCCACGGCAACGCCACGCTCCTGAAGGACGCCACCACGAGCCTGACGGTGGGCACGGTGATCGGCTACTGGTTCAACGAACTGAAGCAGACGCTGTCGTTCTGGTTCGGCACGACCAGCGACGCGACGATGACGAACGCGAAGGTGGCGGACTTCGCGGTGTCGCCGGGGGCGGTGATGGCGCCCGGCAGCCACGCGCCGGGCACGACGGGCAAGTAGGGCAGGCGGGGCGCAGGCGCGCGAGGGGCGCGAGCAGCGTGGGGAGAGGCCGCGGGAGAAGCGGCGACGGAAGCGGCAGGGGGCGCGGAGCGGGCGGCAGGCGCCGTTGCCCGGTGGCGGCGGCTTGGGCGACGCGCGGCGCGCGACGGGTGGCGGGCCCGGTTGGCCTGCCGCCCGCGGCGCGAGTCAGTGGCAGCGGGTATCGGTGTACGAGTCGGTGTGCGAGTCGGTGTGCGAGTCGGTGTGCGAGTCGGTGTGCGAGGCGCCGGCCGCGTCGGCGTGATCGCGCGCGGCGCGCGGCTTGAACGTGAGCGGGCTTTCCTCGGGCGGCGGCCCGTCCGGGGTGCCGCAGCCGCCGCAGGTCGAGCAGCCCGAGTCGCAGCCGCCGGCGGCGGCCTGCGCGAGGCGCCGCCCGAGCCAGCGCAGCACCGGGTTGCGCCGGCCGCCGAGGCGCGCGGCCAGCGCCGTCTGGCGGCGCGAAGCCCATGCCGGCGCGAGTTTGCGCACCATCACGATGCAACTCGCGACGACCACCACGCCGATCACCGCGTACTGCCATCCGAGTCCGCTGCTCACAGGAATGCCCTCGCGATCTGATAGGTGACGAGCGACGCCGCGTAGGCCATCGCGAACATGTAGCAAAACGAGATCGCGACGTTCTTCCACGAGCGCGTCTCGCGCCGGATCACCGCCAGCGTCGACATGCATTGCGGCGCGAACGCGAACCAGACCAGCAGCGACAGCGCGCTGGCCAGCGAGAAGTTCGCGGTTAGCGCGTGGCCGAGGCCGGCGATGTCGCCCTCGCCGCCGCTCACCGCGTAGACGGTGGCGAGCGCGGCCACGGCGGTCTCGCGGGCCGCGAAGGCCGGGATCAGCGACAGGCTGATCTGCCAGTTGAAGCCGAGCGGGGCGAAGAGGGTCTCGAGGCTGCGGCCGATGTAGCCGGCGAACGTGTAGTCGATGGCCGGGCCGGTCGCGCCGTCGGGCGGCGACGGGAACGTCGAGATGAACCACATCAGCACCGTCAGCGCGAGGATCACGCCGGTCAGCCGCTTGAGGAAGATCGAGCCGCGTTCCCAGAGGCCGATGCCGATGTCGCGCGCGCGCGGCACGCGGTAGGACGGCAGCTCCATCAGCAGTGCGTGTTCCTCGCGATCGCCGCGGATCTTCTTCATGATGAAGCCCACCAGCATCGCGCCGCCGATGCCGCCCGCGTAGAGCAGGAACAGCACCAGGCCCTGCAGGTTGAACAGGTAGGCCACGCGATGCGCCGGGATGAACGCGCCGATCAGCAGCGCGTACACGGGCAGCCGCGCCGAGCAGGTCATCAGCGGGGCGACCAGGATCGTGGCGAGCCGGTCGCGCGGGTCGGTGATGCTGCGCGTGCCGAGGATGCCGGGAATCGCGCAGGCGAAGCTCGACAGCAGCGGGATGAACGAGCGGCCCGTCAGGCCCACCGACAGCATCATCCGGTCGAGCAGGAACGCCGCGCGCGGCAGGTAGCCCGATTCTTCGAGCACCAGGATGAACAGGAACAGCACGAGGATTTCCGGCAGGAAGCCGAGCACCGTGCCGAGGCCGGTCAGTATCCCGTCGGTCAGCAGGCTGCGCAGCGGCCCGTCCGGCAGCCACGCGCCGACGATCGTGCCGAGCCAGCCGAAGCCGTCGCCGATCGCGTCGGTGAGCGGCTTGCCGATCGAGTAGACGGCCTGGAACGTGATGAACATCACGATCGCGAGGATCAGCAGGCCTAGCACGGGATGCAGCGTCCAGCGGTCGAGCCGGTCGTCGCGCTCGTCGGTGGCGCGCGGCATCGTCACGGCCGCGGCCAGCAGCGCGCGCACCTGGGCATGGATGTCGGCCGGCGGCTCGCCGGCGGCGGCCGCGATCGCGGCGGGCGCGCCGGCGCGTGCGCCGTCACGGGTTTCGTGAGCGTCGATCGCGGCGACCAGCGCATCGGCGCCGCGCCGCTTGATCGCCACCGTCTCGACGATCGGCAGGCCGAGTTCGCGTTCGAGCATGGCGACGTCGATCGCGATGCCGCGCCGCGCGGCCTCGTCCATCATGTTCAGCGCGACCAGCACCGGCGGCCCGAGCCGCCGGATCTCCAGCAGGAAGCGCAGGTGCAGGCGCAGGTTGGTGGCGTCGATCACGCAGACGATCAGGTCGGGCACGGCCTCGCCGGCCTGGCGCCCGAGCAGCAGGTCGCGCGTGACGCGCTCGTCGAGGCTCGCCGATTCGAGGCTGTAGGCGCCGGGCAGGTCGAGCAGGTGGATGGTGCGGCCCGAGCGCGTGAGGAACTGCCCGGCCTTGCGCTCGACGGTCACGCCCGCGTAGTTCGCGACCTTCTGGCGGGCGCCGGTGAGCTGGTTGAAGAGGGCGGTCTTGCCGCAATTGGGGCTGCCGACGAGGGCGACGCGCAGCGGGAGCGTGCTCATTGCGATTGGGCCTCCGTGACCGTGACGCGCGCCGCTTCGGTGCGGCGCAGCGCGAACCGCGTGGAGCCGATCTGGATCAGCACCGGATCGGCCCGCCAGGGGCCGTGCGCGACGACCCGGACCATTTCGCCGGCAACGAAGCCCAGATCGCGCAGGCGTTGGGCAATCGGATCGGGCTGGGAGACATTCGCGACATCGACGACGACCGCGGGCACGTTCTTGGCCAAATGGGAGAGGAGCATTGCAGGGAAAATGTATGAATAGCAATCGTTCTCATTATAGGGGGGCGACGTGCCGCGCTGCAGCGAGTGAATCAAGTGGCGCCTATATGCGCCAATCTGTCGCGGCTTGGTTGAGATCGATCAGAGGGGGCGCGCGGCCCGCGAACGGCGTGCCGCCGGCCGGTGGCGCGCGCGGCGCGGCCGCGACGGCGCGCGCCCAAGCAGCCGATGCAGCCGATGCCGGTGGCGCCGACGCTTACTGGTCGGTGAATTCCACGCGGTTGCGGCCGCCGCGCTTGGCGCGGTAGAGCGCCTCGTCCGCCATGCCGTAGGCGGTGTCGAAGCTGGTGCCGGCCGCGTTGATGCTGACGCCGAAACTGGCGGTGATCGGGCGGTCGACGGGCGGTACCACCAGCGAGTCGCTCATCGCGCGCCGCATCCGCTCGGCAAGCAGGGCGGCCTCGTCGGCGTCGCAGGCGGGCAGGATCACCGTGAATTCCTCGCCGCCGACGCGCCCGATGAAGCCGCGCTCGCCGACGATGCCGCGCAGGCAGTCGACCACGCCGAGGATCACCGCGTCGCCGGTGGGATGGCCGAAATCGTCGTTGATGCGCTTGAACTCGTCGATGTCGAGCACCACCATCGCCGCGTTGCTGGTGCGCAGCGTCTTGGCGGTGCGCTCGATCACGGCGCTGCGGTTCAGCACGCCGGTCAGCGCGTCGTGCGAGGCGCGGTGCGCCAGCTGGTTGGCGAGCGCCTGCATCTCGCGCTCGGCCCGGTCGCTGCGGCCGATCAGCCGCCGCGTCTCGCGCATCAGGCGCTCGAAGTGCTCGATGAGCTCCCCCAACGACTGGCGGTACGCCGCGGCGTCGGCATCCGTGGCGCAATGGATGGCGCGCGCCCGTTCCAGCGCCGCGCTCTCGGTCTCGAAGAGATCCGGCGCGGCACCCGGATGCACGTTGGGGGAGGACGTCGAAGTCACGGGCCTTCCTTAGTGCGTGACGGGACGGTCGTTGAATTCGATCGCGTCGAAATCGGCCTTCAGTTCCTCGCCGAACTCGGCGATCGTCTCGTCTTCCTCGTCGCGATACCAGTTCAGCGACACGCGGCTGCCCGATTGGGCGGCCTGGTCGAGCGCGTCGAAGATGCTGAACAGCATCTTGGTGCTGGAGCTGTTGAAGTAGGTCAGCGCGACGTCGATCGTGATCGCGGCGCCGGTGCTCTCGGCGAGGTACTTGCGCATCGTGTCGATGATCGGCGCGTAGAACGCGGCGGCGTTCTCCGGGTACGACTCGCCCTTGATCGACAGCCGGTGCTGATCGAAACGGAAGTCGATCTCGGGCGATGTCGTCGTGGCTGCAATAAAAAGATTATCCATGGCTGGTATGTGTGTCTTCCTGCTCAGATGATGGCCATGAGGCAGAACAGCGTGATTCCGGATTCGCCGGCACGCGGGTGAAAGGCGAACTCGAGCGGCGCGCTCGCATCGCGCGCCATCGTCAGAAAGCCGAGGCCGGCGCCCTTGCTGTCCTCCGGGGTCTCGGCGCGCAGCGTTATCTTATACGCTTGCTTGATCTCCTCGACGGACATGTTGCGCAGCGGCTCGAGCTTGGCGCGCAGGTTTTCCACCTGGCTGGTCGCCATCGGGTTCACGCACCACATCACGTAATGCTCGCCATTCTGCGAGATGCAGACCGCGCCCTCGCGCACGTCGCCGCGGCCGCCTTCGCCCGCCTGCAGCGCGTTCGCCGAGTAATGGACGATGTTCTGGGACAGTTCGACGAACGAGGAGAACAGCTTGCGGCGGGTCGGACCGGTCACGCCGGCCACTTCCAGCTGCAGCTTCACCACCTCGCTCATGGCCGCCACGATGTTGTGGGAGAAAAAACCCTTGTGATAGAAGAGCACGTTGCGCCGCTGCGCCAGATCGAAAAACGCGCTGTCTTGATCGAGTAGTTGAAACATTCGTGGAATCGATTAGATACGGGCACAAAAAAACGTGACGTCGTCGCGGCGCGGCTGTCCGCCTTGCCATTGTCCCAGCGTCTGGCGGATATGTTCGCAGATCGCCGAGGGGGATTCCGTGCGGTGCTGGCGGATCACGTCGAGCGCGCGCCGCCGGCCGAACGAGATGCTGCGCGGCCCGCCGATCTGGTCGGTCAGGCCGTCGGTGCAGATGAACAGCAGGCTGCCCGCCGCCACCGGCAGCGAGTGCAGGTTCCAGGTGTAGTCCTCGCGGCTGTCCACGTAGCCCACGCCCATCTTGTCCGGCGCGATCGTCCGGAACTCCGGGCTGTCGGGCGGCAGGAGGTTCAGCGCGATCCGCGCGCCTGCGAAGTGCAGCACGCTCTGCGCGGCGTCGAACCAGATCACCGCGGCGTCGAGGCCGTCGTTCGACTGCGCGCGCTCGGCCGAGCTGTTGGCCTGCCCGAGCAGGCTCTTGACGTTGCGGTTGACCGCCGCGAGCAGCGCGGCCGGATCGCGCGGCCCGAGCTGTTCGAGCTCCTTGGACAGCGATGCCGAGGCCAGCATCGTCATGAACGCGCCCGGCACGCCATGGCCGGTGCAGTCGGCCACCGCGCCGAACCAGCCGTGCGGCAGCGCCGAGAAGTGATAGAAGTCGCCGCCCACCACGTCGCGCGGCTCCCAGATCATCGCCGCGTCGTGCAGCCGGGTCGAGAGCGTCTCGCTGGAGGCGCGCAGCATGGCGCGCTGGATCACGCTCGCGTACTCGATGCTCTGCATGATCTGGCGGTTCTTCTCCGCCTGCATTTCCGCCACCGCGTTCACCAGTTGCAGGCCGCTGCCGAGGCCCGAGAAGCGGCCGTCGCGCGTCACGATGAAGCCGTCCACCAGGGCCTTCTCGCCGGTCTCGACGGTGCGGAACGCCAGTGCCTCGATGCCGACGTCGGCGTCCACCACCAGCGGTTCCTTGTCCATGAACGCGATGCAGCTCTTCTTGTCGTACAGCTCGCGATGGAACGGCTTGCTCATCTGCGACATGAAGATGTTGCGATTGATCAGCCCGATCGGGCGGCCGTCCTCGAGCACGGCCAGGCTCCCCATCTCGCGATGCGTCGAGAAGATTTCCATGACGACGGAGTTGGGATCGCCGGCATCCACGGCCGGGACATCGTGGCCGAGGTCACCGGCGGTGCGCGGATCGCCGGATGTCGACGGGCGGCGAAATCGCGAGAAAGCTGGATGCATGGCGACGCGAGCCGGTAGGTGAAGAAACACCGGACGCTAACGGGTCTACATGTAACTTATGTGACAAGCGCGGATGCGCCGGCTCCGTTTCGATCACAGTCCGACGCGGGACCACGGGCAAACGTTTTAATGCTTGCCCGCGTCGAGGCGCCCGGGCTGCGTGCGGCTCGCGACGCGTGGCGTGCGGCTACCGTTCGGACCGGCTCGCGCGAGGTGTTCGCGCTTTCGTCATGAGAATGCGACGGCGCGCGCGGCGCGATCTGCTCGGGCAGGGAAGCGCGGTGCCCGCGATCGCCGGGCGGGACCAGCGGCGCGTGCCGCCGCGCGATGCGATGCGGCCGGTCTGCCGCGCCGGCGAGGCGCGACGACGCGACTCGAGATGCACCGCGAATTGGTTGGGTATCCGAAGCATTGAAATTTTTTGTCGACGGGCGGGCGTGGCGTGCTTGCCTCGGAGGTGGCGAGCATGCGGCCGGTCGCGCACGAGGTCCGGAGCGGGTTCGCGACGCGTCCGGGGGCGGGCGTGGCCATCGTATGACCTGAAAACGAGGCGCGCGCGACGTGAAAGCGTCACGCCGATGTGCCGGGGCCGGCCGGCGCGTCAGCCGTCGCTGCCGCGCGGGTTGCGCGACGCGCCGGCGCCGGTGCGCGACAGCCAGCCGGTCTCGCCGCGCAAGGGGCGGAAGACGGTGGCGTGGTCGTAGCCGCGACGATGCTCGTAGAGCCAATAGTGGCAGGCGGCGACATGCGACGCGAACGGCTCGCCGCGCGCCTTCAGCACGCGCAGCCAGTTCACGACCATATGGGGGGCGGGCGCCGCCGCGCCGCCCTCCCAGAGACGGCGCACGAGGTAAGTGTCGACCGCGTCCGGGGTACCTGTCATCAGAATGTCAGGACACGCATCGAGATCCGCTCTCATTGGTGCTCTCATGGATTGACGCCGTGGCAGTGTAAAAGTCATGGGCGACGATTTCAACCTCGACGCCCGTCGAAGTGCGGCCGGCAAGCGGGCGGCGCCCGCCCGGCGTGGGTTTTCGGGCAGGCACGCGGGGCGGGCGCCCGCCGGCCGCGGCCGGGCTTGCATTTCGTCTGATGAAATCGGAAGGCGTTGTGAAAGGTCGGGCGGCAGTGGCGCGCGGCAGCCGTCATTCTGCTTTTCGCGTCGGAGCGGTACTGTATCGGACTTTGCCGGCCGCCGAGGCCGGCCCCTTTGGCGACAGACACGGGAATCAAGACAGATGAACGAGCGGCAAACCGGCGAGGTGGACGAGATCCCCTACACGTTCGGCTATTGCGACGAACTCGATCCGCAGCGGCTCGCGCTGCCGCTGCTGCGGGCGGGCTTCGCGGCGCCGGCCGTGCAGGCCGCCTGCGAGCTCGGCTTCGGGTACGGCGTGAGCGTGAACATCCACGCGGCCGGCTCCGGCACGAGCTGGCACGGCACCGATTTCAACGCGGCCCACGCCGGTTTCGCGCAGGCGCTCGCGCGCGAGGCCGGATCGCGCGCCGCGCTGTCCGGCGAACGGTTCGCCGAGTTCTGCCGGCGCGAGGATCTGCCCGATTTCGATTTCATCGGCATGCACGGCATCTGGAGCTGGGTGTCCGACGAGAACCGCGCGCTGATCGCCGGGTTCCTGCACCGCAAGCTCAAGCCCGGCGGCGTGCTCTACCTGAGCTACAACGCGCAGCCCGGCTGGGCCGCGATGCTGCCCGTGCGCGAGCTGATGATGGGGCACTTCCAGGCCGGCGCGGCGGCGTCGGGCGCGCACGGCGGGAGCAGCGAGGCGCGCACGCGGCAGGCCGTGAAGGCGGCGGTCGGGTTCGCGCGCGAGGTCTTCGCGGCGCGGCCCGGCTACGCGGTGGCCAACCCGGCGCTGACCGAACGCGTCGAGGCGCTGGCCCGCGAGGACACGCAATACCTCGCGCACGAATATTTCAATCGCGACTGGCAGGCCCTGTCGTTCCGGCAGGTGGCGGCGTCGCTGGCCGGGGCGGGCCTCGTCTACGCCGGCTCGGCCGACTATCGCGACCATTTCGACGAGCTCAACCTCGACGCGGCGCAGCGCGCGCTGCTGGCGGGCATCGCCGACCCGGTGCAGCGCGAGACCGTGCGCGACGTCTGCATGAACCGTTCGCTGCGCCGCGATTACTGGATCAAGGCGCCGCGCCGGCTCGATGCCGCCGGACGCGACGCCGCGTTGCGCCTGCAGCGGGTGGTGCTGGCGCTGCCGCGCGCGGCCGTGGCGCTGAAGGTGCGCGGCGCGCTCGGCGAGGCGGTGCTGCCCGAGGCGCTGTACGGGCCGATCCTCGATGCGCTGGCGGACCATCGGCCCGCCACGCTCGGCGAGCTCGAGCAGCGCGTTCGCGAGCGAGGCGTCACGCTGGCGCAACTGGCCGGGGCCGTGATGCTGCTGGTCGGCACCGGCGCGCTGCTCAACGCGCGGGACGAGGCGCCAAGCGACGCGGCGCGGCCGGGCGCGGGCCGCCTGAACGCGGCGATCTGCGAGCAGGCACTCGATCGCGACGCGGTGCAGTTCCTGGCGAGCCCGGTGTCGGGTTCGGGGATCCGCGTGCCGCGCGTGGCGCAACTGTTCCTGTTGGCGCGGCGGCGCGCAATGGCGGGGCCGCGCGAGTGGGGCGAGTTCGCGGCGGCCACGATGGCGGCAGGGGAGCCGGTCGAGGAGGGGGTGCTGGCCGAGCGCATCGCGCAGGCGGAACGATTCGCGCGGGTTCATTTGCCGGTGTTGCTGGCGTTGGGGATCGGGTGAGATGGGGGGCGTTCGCGCCGCCTGAGGTCGTCGAGCAACCATCGCCGGGGCGGTGCAATGAACCTTGGGCCGACCGGGCGCCATGGCGGACGGGGCGATCGGCTCGAAAGCCGTCGCGGCATGCGGCGGCAGGGTGGAAATTCACCCGGGTGGGCGGGTGGCGGGGCGGAAAACTGCCCGGCCGCCGCCACGGCCTGCCGGCTGGAACGCGTGCCGGCGGGGTTTGATCGGCGCATTCGTGGTGGCGCGGAGTTTGCTGATGGAGAACGCATGTGCTTGATGTCCCGGGAGCTCCATGCATTTGCCATCCAATTCGCCCCGGCCGACCGGTCAGGGAACCCCGCCGCCGCCCTCGGCGGCTACGTCCAATACCGGGCGCGGGGAGTCCGTCCACGAGAGTCTGCTGCCACCTCCGGTGTCGCCGAATGCCGGACGGCATGCCGCGAGCGACGCGTCGTTACCGGCATCGCCGCTGGTGGTGCCGGCGAGCCCGCGACAGCAGGGCGGCTCGGCACTCTCGCCGCTGATGCACGACCCCGATGCGGCGGCGGCGGCACCGCATCAATCCCCGCTCGAACGCCGGCAATCGGTCAGCAATGTGCCGGGGCCGCGCGCACCGGGCGGCTCGGCACTCTCACCGCTGATACACGATCTCGAAGCGGCAGCCGCTGCTCCCCATCAATCCCCGGCCGAGCGCCGGCAGTCGGTCGGCAACGTTCCGGGGCCGCATGGCGGGGAGGCGGTGATCGACCTTTCGGGCTCGCTCTCGGTGCCGATGCTGGGCGGACAGCCGCCTGCGCCGTCCTCCTGGACGACGGCTGTCAAGAACCGGTGGGAGCAAGCGAGCAAATGGGCACCGGCCGTCGATTTCGTGGCGGCGGGAGCGTCGCTTGCCACGAGCCTGGTGGGAGGGCTGACGTCGAGCACCGTGGGAGCGCAGGTGGCCGGCGCGAGCAGCGGGGCGCTATGGGCGCTTGGCGCCGGCATGGCGGAAGGCGGCAATACCCTGCCTGACAGCCCGCCGGTGACGCACCCGAGGCTTGCCCAGGCGGTGGCAAGCGCCTCCAATGCACTGAATGCCAGCGCCGGCGTATTGGGCGCCGCCGCCGCGCTCACTTCGGGCAGCAACCAGTCCGATCTGGGCTACGCGTCGGCGGCGGCGTGGGGCGCGAGCGCCGTGACCTCCGGCATGAACGCGCTTCTCGACAATTCCCGTAATCGCGCTTCCCGCTTGCTGCAGGCGGGAAGCGCGATGGCGAATGCCTTTGCCACCGGCATGTCGGTGGCTTCGGTGGACGCATCCGCCAAGCACGATACGGTGAATGCCATGTGGTACGGGAACGCGTCCGCGGTGGCCTGGGCGGCGGGAGCGGTCATGTCGGCCGGGTCGGCCTACGCGGCGAAGCGGGCATCGACCAACCCGGCTACCCGGGAGGCGTCCCAGGACACGGCATTGCGTGACGACGACGCTTCACGCTCGTATGGCGCGGTCCAGATCCAGACGCCCTAGCAGGCCGCCGGCTCGTCGGCATCGCGCTTCGCGCGCGAATCGCCGAGCACCAGCATCCCGACGGCGCGTCCATTTCATCGACAGGCGCGCCGCCGCCGGCTCAGCTGGAAGGCGTGGGTCGTCGTACCCGGCTGGCCGGCTTCGCGGCCGGCCGGGCGGCCGGCTCGACGGCCACCGCCTCGGCCCGCTTGCCCGCGGCTTTCGCGGCCGTTTTCCGCGCCGCCGCCGGCCGCGCGGCTTGCCCGTCCTTGCCGCCCTGTCCGCGCGTGGCGCCGCCTCGGCCCTTGCCTGCCGCCGGCTCCGGCAGCACCCGTCGCCGGGCGATCGCGAGAATCTCCCTGGCGAGCTTGCGGTCCTCGACGAGCCGCGACAGCGCCACCGCGCCCTGCAGCGCGAAGAGTGCGAAGATCGCGTCCTCGCGCGCGGTGGGACTGCCGCCGTTCTCCCGCGTGCCGAGTTCGATCAGGCGCTCCAGCCCCTGCGCCACACCGTGCCGCGTCTGCGTGTCGGCACGCGCCAGGTCGCTGCCGAGCTGGATCACCGGGCACCCGCCCAGCACGCCGTCGCGATACTCGGGCAGCAGGTAGCGCTCCATGTGCTTCTGCAACTGCCCGGCCTCGGCGGCGGTCTGCGCTGCCTCGACGAACACGTCCATGCTCAGCGCGGCCGCCTCGGTCACCAGTGCTTCCTTCGATTCGAAATGGCGATAGAACGCGCCGTGCGTGAGGCCGGCCGCGGCCATGACCTCGGCCACGCCGGTGCCGTCGATGCCCTTGGCCCGGATCGCGTGGGACGCGATCTCGACGATCCGCCGGCGGGTGGCCGCCGTTTCCGCTTTCGATTTCTTCATTGAGGTTCCCCTTCCGGAACCGGGCGCCACATGCCGCGCGCCCGGAATCCATACAGATCACCGCATGGTAGCAGTTTTTAGCTGACGTGATTTATCTAAAAAGGGGGTGGCGAGGGCCACCGTGGAAGGGGGCGAGTGGCCCGCCGCTCGGCTAGGACCGGCCGCGCCAGGCCACGAACGCGACGCCGGCGATCGCCATGGCGCCGCCGCCGACCGTGGCCAGGCCCGGGTGCTCGCCGGTCAGCACGGCCGACAGCGCGGTGGCGAGCGCCGGCACCAGATACAGAAAATGGGTGGCGCGCGCCGGGCCGAAATGCGCGAGCGCGACGGTCCAGGTCGCGTAGCCGAGCGCGGCGGGAAAGATGCCGAGCGCCAGCACGGCCGGCACGGCGCCGGACGGCGCGGCCGGGGCGGCCAGCACCCGCAGTGCGCCCGGCAGCCACGGCGAGAGCAGCAGCGCCCCGGCCAGCAGCGTGTAGGCGGTGCAGGCGAGCGGGCCGTAGGCGGGCAGCAGGCGGCGCTGCAGCACGAAGTAGCCGGCGGAGCTCGCGGCGGCCAGCAGGATCAGCGTGGTGCCGCCGCCTGGCGCGATGCCGCCCGGCTGGCCGCTCGCGATCAGGCCGATGCCGGCGAAGCTGAACAGCGAGCCGAGCCAGCCCCAGCGGTTGAGCCGCTCGCCGAGGAACAGCCGCGCGAGGATCGCGGTGAGGATCGGCGAGGTGCTCATGATGAACGCGGCGGCGCCGGGCGCGACGGTCAGTTCGGCCGTGTTCAGCAGCGCGTTGTAGGCGGCGATGCCGAGCAGGCCGGACAGCAGGAACAGCGCGGCATGGGCCGGCGACGGCCGGCGCGGGCGGCGGTGGACGAGCCACGCCGCCACCAGCATGGCGGCGACCGCGAAGCGGGCGGCGGCGAGCTGCATCGGCGCGAGCGCCTGCAGGCCGATGCGGATGCACGGGAACGCGGCGGCCCACGAGACGATGGTGAACGCGATGGCGCCCGCCGCGCGCGTCGGGGCGGTGCCGGAGGCCGGTAGCGAAGTCGGGAGAGTCATGGGGCGCTGCCCTGGAAAGTCTGCGGTTGCGATGGCGACATTCTAGGGAGCGCCGCGTGCGCCGTAAGCGCGGCGTGCGGCGATTCACAATCCGCGATTCGCGCACAATCCCGCCGCGCGAGCGCGCAAGCGGGGCGCCGCCGGCCGCGCCCGCCGCCGCTATGCAGCCCTGGCGATATGGATCGACGAAATCGGCATTTGTCGCGGCGGGGGCCGTCGATATAGTCGATTCCTGCTCATCGTTACGCGGTACCCGCGGCCCGCATCATGTCGACCGTCATCCTCGATTCCTCTTCGTCCTCGTCCTCCCCCTCGGCTCCGGCCGGCCCGGCATCCGCGCCGGGCGCGCCGTTCGTGATCCGCTCGGCGCGCGACGTCGCGCGGCTCGCCAACGACGGCGCCGCCGCGGGCGGCCACGCGCGCGCGGTGGTCGCGATCGCGCTGGGCGGCGTGTTCCTCGACGCCTACGATCTGACCTCGCTCGCCTACGGCGTCAAGGACATCGCGCGCGAGTTCGCGCTGAGCCCGGTGCAGGTCGGGCTGGTGTCCTCGGCGATCACGTTCGGCGCGCTGGTGGGCGCGTTCGTCGGCGGCTACCTGACCGACCGCATCGGCCGCTATCGCGTGTTCATGGCCGACATGGTGTTCTTCGTGGTGGCGGCGATCGCGGCCGGCCTCGCGCCGAACGCCTGGGTGCTGGCGATCGCGCGCTTCGTGATGGGGCTCGGCGTCGGGCTCGACCTGCCGGTGGCGATGGCGTTCCTCGCCGAGTTCTCGCGCGTCTCGGGGCGCGGCAACAAGGCGGCCAGCATCGCCGCCTGGTGCCCAGCCTGGTACGCGGCCACCAGCGCCTGCTATCTGCTGATCCTCGCGCTCTACGCGCTGCTGCCCGACGCGCAGCTGGGCTGGCTGTGGCGCATCGTGCTGGCGTTCGGCGCGGTGCCGGCGCTGGTGATCATCGCGGTGCGCAGCCGCTACATCAGCGAATCGCCGGTGTGGGCCGCGAACCAGGGCGACCTGGCCGGCGCGGCGCGCATCCTCAGGCGCTCGCACGGCATCGACGCGGTGGTGGCCGAGGGCGCCGACCTGGCCGCGGGCGCCGACGCGGCCCGCCCCGCGCGCGCCTCGTGGCGCAGCTACGCGGCGCTGTTCGGCGCGCGCTACCGCCGGCGCACGATCCTCGCGCTGGTGATCGGCGGCGCGTCGTCGTTCGGCTACAACGCGATCGTCTACGGGCTGCCGGTGATCCTCGCGAGCTTCCTGAAGCAGGGGCCGCTCACGACGATCGTCGCCGCGCTGGCGCTGAACCTGCTGTTCGCGTTCGTGGGCGGGCTGATCGGCGTGCGCACGGCCGCCACCATCGGCGCCTGGAAGATGACCACGGCCGGCGTCGCGCTGCAGTTCGCGGCGCTGCTGGGGCTCGCGCTGATCGGCCGGCCGAGCGGCACGGCGCTGGTGGCGGCGGCGGTGCTGCTGCTCGGCGCCTACCTGTTCGGGCAGGGCTTCGGCCCCGGCTCGCATTCGATGACCTACGCGTCGCTGAGCTACCCGACCTCGCTGCGCGGGGTGGGCGTGGGCTTCACGCAGACCGTCTCGCGCGGGCTGTCGACGGTGTCGCTGTTCCTGTTCCCGGTGCTGGCCGCCGCGCTCGGCACGCGCGTGTTCTGGCTGATCGCGCTGGCGCCGCTCGCCTCGCTCACGGCGCTGCTGTTGCTGCGCTGGGAGCCGTCGGGCTACGACGTCGACGCCGAGGATTATCGCGAGGCGAGCCCGACCTGAGGCGCGCGCGAGCGGTTGCCTCATGGCGCGGCGCGCACGGCGAGGCAAGCGTGGCGCGCCGCGCTCAGGCCGGCGCGCGCGCCGCGAGCGTGAGCCAGGCCGGCGCGTGGCCGGTGAGCCGCAGGAACGCGTCGAGCTGCGGCCGTGCCAGCGCGAGCGTCGCGCCGCTGTCGAGCGGATGGAACAGGAACACCGGTTCGTCGGCAAGCTCCGCGTCGATCACGAGCCGCACTTGCCGCTCGCTGTCGTTGACGAGCGCGAGCGGGCTCAGCGAGCCCGGCTTCACGCCGAGCAGCGCATCGAGCCGCTCGGGCGAGGCGAACGACAGGCGCCTGCTGCCGAACGCGTCCGCGGCGGCGGCCAGGTCGAGCGACTTGTGCGAGCGGGTCACCACCAGCCAGGTGTTGCCCGGCTTGTCGCGCAGCAGCAGGTTCTTGCAGCGCGCGCCCGCCAGCGTCAGCGCGAGCGTGTCCGATTCCGCCATGTTGTGGACCGGCGCGTGCTGCTCGGCCTCGAAGTCGATGGCATGGCGGCGCAGCAGCGCGAGCAATGCGTCCTTGTCGATCATGTTCCGTTTCGTTTCGTTGGGTCCGGCGGGCCGCTGGAATGGTCACGTCGTGGCCGGCCCGGCGGGCCGGCCCGGCGATCCGCCGCGCGGCCTGTTTCAGCGCGCCGTCGCGTCGAACACCGGATGCGAGGCCCGCTCGATCGCCGCGACGGTGTCGGCGCGCGTCATCAGCCCCGACTCGTCGAGGATCGTCGCGAGCGGCCGGCCTTCGGCCACCGACTGCCGCGCGAGCTGGCTGACGCGAGCATAGCCAAGCTCGGGAACCAGCGCCGTGGCCACCGCCATCGACGCCATCAGGTGCCGCTCGTTGCGCGCCGCGTCGGCGGTGAGGCCGGCCACGCACTTGCGCGTGAAGCGGCCCACGCCGTGCGTCAGCGGCATGATGCTGTCGAACACGCGCGAGGCCACCACCGGCTCGAAGTGATTGATTTCGAGCTCGCCGTACTGTACCGCCTGGGCCACCGCCACGTCGTTGCCGATCACGGCGAAGCTGAGCTGGATCATCGCCATCGGCAGCACCGGGTTGACCTTGCCGGGCATGATCGACGAGCCGGCCTGCGCCTCGGGCAGGCGCAGTTCGCCGAGCCCGCCCACCGGCCCCGACGACAGCACGGTCAGGTCCGAGGCCAGCTTCGCGAGCGTGGCCGCGCAGGTGCGCAGCTCGCCGGACACGCGCGCGAACACGTCGAGGTTCTGCATCGCGTCGAATGAATCGGCCGGCGCGGCGTAGGCCACGCCGCTGATTTCCCACAGGTGCCGGTACACGGCCGCGCGATAGCCGGCCGGCGCGCCGAAGCCGGTGGCGATCGCGGTGCCGCCGAGCGGCAGCGTGCGCAGCTTGTCGCGCACCGCCGTCAGCTCCGCGGCCAGCCGCGCGACCAGCGAGGCGTAGCCGCCGAACAGCTGCCCGAGCCGCATCGGCTGCGCGTCCTGCAGGCAGGTGCGGCCCAGGTGCAGCACGTCGGCGAATTCGGCGGCCTTGCCGCGCAGCGCGGCGCCCAGCGCGTCCAGCCCGGCACCGGGCGAGGCTTTCTCAGACCACGAAGCCCGCGCCGCGCCGCGTGACGCCGGCCTCGTGGTGGCATCACGCGGCGCGTGACATCAGATGTTGAACGCGAACGGGCTCGGATCCTCGGTGTGTTGGGCGGCCGCCTGTTCGGCCACCTGCAGGCGCTGAAGCGAACCCGGATCGGTCAGGCCGTAGCGATGGGCGACGAGGTCGGCCGGCTCGCCGAAGCTCACGTCCATTTCCGCGCGCGCCATGATGAAGCCGAACGACGATTGCTGGAGCTGCGGGTTCTGCGGCTGCGCCATGCGCCAGCTGTTGACGGTATGCATCAGCGAATCCGCCTGGGACCGGTATTGCTGCTCGGAAATATGGCCGTGATGCGCGGCCTCGCCGAGCTGCCCGATCAACTGATGCGCCTCGTCGACGCTGCGCGGCTGCCGGAACAGTGCCGACACGTTGGGTTGCATGACGGCCGGCGCGGTGCGGATCCGCGAGCCGTCCGCGCGCGGCTGGCGCCGTGCGAGGTTCTGCAGTGGCCCGGCGCCTTGCGGCTGGGCGGAAGCGCCGTGGGAGGTCGCGGCCGGATACTGGCTCTGCAGGCTGGATTGCTGCGGGTACGACGCGTAGGACTGGCCGACGGGGGCGTTGTTGCGAATGTTGCTCGACATGGAATTCCTCGATTCATGAGATGCCACCGGGCCGGCGAGCGGCCCGATGCGTTGCCGGTTGCCGAAGTCCCGGCCGCCGCCGGCGGGCCGCGCGGAACTTCACGGTCAGTGTCGTCGCTGGTGGAAATCGGGGTATTCCCCGAATGCGAAGTTTTCGTCTCGATGGCGAACTTCATTTCGATATCGGCTTCGATACACGGGACCGAAACGATCGCTTCGCTTCGCGCCGGCCGGCGCGCGAACCGGGTGGTCATCCCGGCCTCGGCCACCGACCTGCACGGCTGGCGCGCCGCGTTCCGGGTGCTGGTGGCGATGATCCTGGCGGGCGGCGCCTGCGTCCGGCTGCTGCCGCCGCGCGCGCGTTACTTCGAGCGCCAGCGCCGGATCGACCCGGGCCTGCTCGCGATGGCGCGACATCCGAGGAATCCGCGGCTGATGGCGATCTACGCGTGTGCCTTCAACCTGTTCGTGTTCGTCAGCGCGTTTACCCACATCACGTTCGAGCTGGTCCAGCCGCCGTTCGGGCCCGGTCGCGCCGCGCTCGGCCTGATGTTCCTGCCGAACCTGTTCGGTGCCGTGGCCAATCCGTTCGCGGGACGCTGGATGGGCCGCGTCGGCTATCGCACCGGCCTGATCGCCGCGCTCGCGATCGACACGCTCGGCCTCCTGCTGACGCGGGTGCCGAACCTGGTGGTCGCGCTCATCGGCGTGTTCGTCGCGCAGACGGCCGCCACCGGGCGGATGGGCGTTGTGGCCGGCAAGGCGAAATCGTCGGCGGCGGGCGTCTAGGTCTGCTGCTACGACGCGCGCGGCAGCGTCGGCGCGTTCGTGCCGGGCTTCGCCTGCGCGGCGGGCGGCTGGCCGGGCTGCGTGGCGCTGATCCTCGCCGTGAAGCTCGTCAGCGCCGTGATCGGCATGCGCCACATCAATGCGGTGGCGCGGGATGAGGCGCATGCAGTCGTGCGCGCGGCGGCCGGCGGGCGGATGGGCACCGATGCGCGGCGGGTTTGACGGGTGGAACGGGCGTGACGGGATCGAGAGACGATGCGCAGCGTCGGAGAGGTCGGCGCGAGATCATGCCGGCCACATCGAGCTCCTCATGGCGAATGGCCCGCGGTGCTGTCGCGCCGCGGGCCATTCGTGCCGCTTAGGGATTGCCGGGAATCGGCTCAGCCGGCGGGCGCCGGCTCGCCCGGCACGGAGGCCGGCTGTGACGCCGCCTGCGCCGCCTCGGCCGCCTTCGTCACCCCGTTGAGATCCTCGCTCGACCAGCCGCCGCCGAGCGCGCGCACCAGCTGCACGTTCGCGACCAGCTGGCGGGTCTGGATGTCGAGCGCGCTGCGCTGCGTGGCGAGCGCCGTGGTCTGCGCCTGCACCACGTCGAGGTAGCTCGAGATGCCGCGCTGATAGCGCGTCAGCGCGAGGTTCTCGGCGCGCTGCGCGGCGTCGGCCGATTCGCGTTCCTGGTCCAGCGCGGTGCCGAGGTCGCGCAGCAGCGTGAGGTTGTCCTCGACCTGCTGGAACGCCGCGAGCGCGACGCCGCGATAGCGCGCGGCGGCCTCGTCGGTGGCGGCCTTCACGGCGTTCAACTGGGCGCGGCGCAGCCCGCCGTCGAAGATGTACTGCGCGAGCGCCGGCCCGACCGACCAGAAGAAGTTCGGCGCGCTGAAGAAGTTCGTGTAGTTCGAACTCTGCAGCCCGCCTTGCGCGCTCAACGTGATCTGCGGGAAGTAGGCCGCGCGCGCCACGCCGATCCTCGCGTTCGATTCGGCCACGCGCCGCTCGGCCGCCGCGATGTCGGGGCGCCGCTGCAACAGCGCGGACGGCACGCCCACCGGCACCGGCGGCAGCGCGATGTCGGCCACCGACGGCGCGACCTGGAAGTCCGACGCGGACGCGCCGACCAGCACCGCGATCGCATGCTCGTCGAGCGCGCGCTGCGCGACGTTCTGCGAGAGCTGCGATTTCGCGTCGGCCAGCAGCGAGGTGGCGCGCGTGACGTCGAGTCCCGACACCGCGCCGGCGTCGTGCAGCCGCTGCGTGAGCTGCAGCGCGCGCTGGTAGGCGGCCACGGTGTCCTGCAGCAGCTTGGTCTGGCGGTCCAGGCCGCGCAGCTGCACGTAGGTCTGCGCGAGCTGCGCCTCGAGGCTCAGCTGCACCGAGGCGAGATCGGCCTGGGTGGCCTGCGCCTCGTATTTCGCCGCGGCCACGGTGTCGCGCACGCGGCCCCACAGGTCGAGTTCGTAATCGATCTCGCCGCCGAGCGTGACCGAGTTGTAGTCGTTCGGGCTGCCGGCGCCGCGCAGCGGCCGCGTGTCGGACTGGCGGTTGCGCAGCGGCTGGGCGTTGGCCGACACGCGCGGCAGTTCGGCCGCGCTCTGCTGCGCGACGAACGCACGGGCCTGCGCGTAGTGCGAGAGCGCGGCGGCCAGGTCCGCGTTGTTGGCGACGAGGCGCGTCTCCAGCGCGTCGAGCGCGGGCTCCCGGTAGGCCTGCCACCAGGCGTCGCGCGCGATCCGGTCGGACGGCGTGGCGGGCGCCCACGGGCCGACGCCGTGATAGGCCGCGGCGGCCTGCACCGGCGGCACGTGGTAGTCGGGCGCGAGCGAGCAGCCGGCCAGCGCCAGCGCGAGCGCGCTCGCGAGCAGCGCGCGGCGGAGGGTCGGCGCGCTCATGAGGCGGCCTTCTGCGCGCCGGACGCGCCACCGGGCGCGGCCCCCGGCGCGGCCTTGCCGGCGGCGGCCACGCGCACCGGGTCGCCGTCGGCAAGGCCGTCGGGCGGCGTTTCCACCACGCGCTCGCCGGTGTTCGGGCCGCCGGCGATCTCGACCTGCGCGCCGAGATCGCGCGTGATCGTCACGGGGCGATAGTGGACGTGGCCGTCGGTGCCCACCGTCAGCACGCGCGTGCCCTTCGCGTCGAACACGATCGCGCTGGCCGGCACGCGCAGCGTGTCGGCCGAGGCCGGCAGCGCGAAGCCGAGGTTCGCGAAGCCGCCGGGCAGCAGCGCGCCCGACGCGTTGTCGACCACCAGCTGCACCAGCGTCGTGCCCGACTGCGGGTTGACCGCGCCGGAGGCCGCCACCACCTTCGCCTCGAACTTGCGGCCCGGGTATTCCGGCACGGTCAGCGAGGCGGTGGTGCCGGGACGCACGCTCGGCGCGTAGTTCTGCGGCACCTGCACGTAGACGCGCAGCTTCGTCACGTCGGACACCGTGAACAGCTCCTCGCCGCTCGAGCCGCCCGCGTTGACGAGCGCGCCCACGTCGGTGCGGCGCGCCGTGACCACGCCGTCGAATGGCGCCACCAGCCGCGCGAAGCCCTTCTGCGCGACGAGCCGGTTGACGTTGGCCTGCGCCGCGTCCACCGCGGCGCGGCGGGCCGCGTAGTCGCTGGTGCGCTGGTCGACGTCCTGCTTCGACACCGCGTCGGAGTTCTGCAGCGACTGCCAGCGCTGCGCGGTGATCTCGGCGAGCTTCGCGTTGGTGCGCGCGCTTTCGAGGTCGGCGCGTGCCTGCAGCAGCTGCTGGTCGATCTCGGGCGTCTCGATCACGCCGAGTTCCTGGCCGGCCTTCACGCGTGCGCCGATGTCGTACCGCCACGACTTCAGGTAGCCGCTCACGCGCGCGAGGATCGGCGCGCTCGACCAGGCTTCGAGCCGGCCGGGCAGGTTCAGCGCGGGGCCGGCGCCGGCGCGCGTGGCGGTGATCACGGCCACGGTCGGGATCGAGTTCGAATCGGTCCAGGCGCGAACGCTCGAGGTATCGTGGGCGCGCACGGCGATGCCGGCGGCCACGATCGCCACGGCGATCACGATGCCCGTCAGGCCGGCGAGCCGCAGCCGGCGTCGGGAGGCGCCTTGCGCACGGGTGACTTCAGACGACATGACCAGATCCTTGCTGAGTGAGGTCGGAGGAGGGCGCCCGGCGCGGGCGCGAATGAATCATGCAGAACACGGCGGGCACCAGGAACAGCGTGGCGGTGGTCGCGAAGACCAGGCCGCCGATCACGGCGCGCCCGAGCGGGGCGTTCTGCTCGCCGCCCTCGCCGAGGCCGAGCGCCATCGGCGCCATGCCGATGATCATCGACAGCGCCGTCATCAGCACCGGCCGGAACCGCGTGAAGCCGCCTTCGAGCGCGGCGCGCATCACGTCGCCGTGCTGCGCGAGCGACTCGCGGCAGAAGCTGACCACCAGGATCGAGTTCGCGGTGGCCACCCCCATGCACATGATCGCGCCGGTCAGCGCGGGCACCGACATGGTGGTGTGGGTCGCGAACAGCATCCAGACGATGCCGGCCAGCGCGGCGGGCAGCGCGGTGACGATCACGAACGGATCGGACCACGACTGGAAGTTCACCACGATCAGCAGGTAGATCAGCACCACCGCGCCGAGCAGGCCGAACAGCATGCCGCCGAACGCGTTGTTCATGGTCTGCACCTGGCCGAGCAGCGACACCGAGGCGCCGCGCGGCAGCGTCGAGGCGTGCGCGGCGACGATCCGGTTGATGTCGCGCGAGACCGCGCCGAGATCGCGGTCCTGGGTGGTCGCGAAGATCTCCACCATCGGCTGGATGTTGTACTGGCTGATCACCGAGTGGATGTTCTGGCGGCGGATGGTGGCGAGTCCGCCGAGGATCTGGCCGCCGCTGCCGGTCGCGTTCACGCCGGTGGCCGACACCGGCAGGTTCTGCAGCGCCGCGAGCGAATCGAGGTTGTACTGCGGGGTCTGCATCACGATCGGGTAGGACACGCCGTTGGCCGGGTTCAGCCAGTAGGTCGGCGCGACCTGGCTGGAGCCGGCCAGGTTCACCACCAGGCTGTTGGTGACGTCGCGTTCGGTGATGCCGAGCAGTTGCGCGCGGGTGCGGTCGACGTCCACCGAGAACGCCGGATTCTGCGCCGACTGCTGCAGCCGCGCGTCCGCCACGCCCGGCACGCGGCGGATCTCGCGCAGCAGCGTGTCGGCGTAGGCGAAGTTCGCGGCCAGGTTGTTGCCGCGCACCTGCAGGTCGATCGGAGCGGGCGCGCCGAAGTTCAGGATCTGGCTGATGATGTCGGCGGGCGGGAACGAGAACGTCACGCCCGGGAATTCGCGCGGCAGCACCTCGCGCATCTTGCGCACGTAGTCGGCGGTGGGCGCGTGGCCCTCGTTGAGCGTGATCTGGATGTCGCCGTCCTGCGAGCCGATGGTGCCGGTGTTGTTGTAGGCGGTGTTGATGCCGCTGACCGACAGGCCCATGTTGTCGACCATCGCGCCGAGCTCGGCGGCCGGCACGATGCGGCGGACCGCGCGCTGCACGTCGGCGAGGATCTCGGCGGTGCGCTCCACGCGCGTGCCCACCGGCGCGCGCACGTGCATCACGATCTGGCCGGCGTCCACCGACGGGAAGAAGTTCTGGCCCAGCAGCGGCACCAGCGCGAACGACAGCAGCACGCAGCCGAAGAACACCGAGACGAACGGCCGGCGGTTGGCGAGCGCCAGCTCGAGCAGGCCGCGATAGCGCGCGCGCACGGCTTCGAAGCGCGCCTCGAAGGCGCGCTGGAAGCGCACCAGCGGGTTGCGGCTGGCCGGCTTCGCGGCGGGCTCGCCATGGCCGTCGTGGCCGTCGCCGCCGGCGTGGAGGTGCGGTTTGAGCAGGTACTTCGCCATGGTCGGCACCAGCGTGCGCGACAGGATGAACGACGAGATCATCGCGAACATCACGGCCTCGGCCATCGGCACGAACAGGAAGCGCGCGATGCCGTTCAGGAAGAACATCGGCACGAACACGATGCAGATGCAGAGCAGCGAGACGAAGGCCGGCGTGACGATCTGCGCGGCGCCGTCGAGGATCGCCTCCTCCACCTGCTTGCCCTGTTCCAGGTGCCAGTTGATGTTCTCGATCGTCACGGTGGCGTCGTCCACCAGGATCCCCACCGCGAGCGCGAGGCCGCCCAGCGTCATGATGTTGAGCGTCTCGCCGAGCGCCGAGAGCGTGATGATCGAACCGAGCACCGCGAGCGGGATCGAGGTGGCGATGATCAGCGTGGAGCGCCAGCTGCCGAGGAACAGCAGGATCATCAGGCTGGTCAGCACGGCGGCGATCACGCCCTCGCGCGCTACGCCGCTGATCGCGGCCGTCACGAACAGCGACTGGTCGCCGATCGGATCGATGCGCAGCGCGTCGGGCCAGCCCGCCTTGCCGGCGGCCACCCGGTCCTTGATGCCGGCGATGATCGCGAGCGTCGAGGCCGCGCCGTTCTTCAGCACCGTCAGCAGCACCGAGCGGCTGCCGTTGACGTGGACGATGTTGGTCTGCGGCGCGCTGCCGTCGTGGACGTTCGCGATGTCGTGCATGTAGATCGTCGTGCCGTTCACCGCCTTGACCGGCAGGTTGGCGAGATCGCGGATGTCGTCGGGCGCGTCGTTGAGGTTCAGCGTGTATTCGAAGTTGCCGATCTTCTGCGTGCCGACCGGCGTGAGCAGGTTCTGGCCGGCCAGCGCGTTGGCCACGTCCTGCGCCGACAGCCCGCGCGCCTGCAGCGCGGCCGGATCCACGTCGAGCTGCACCTGGCGCGTCTTGCCGCCGAACGGGTAGGGGATCGCCGCGCCCGGCACCGACACCAGCGACGGCCGGATGATGTTGGTGCCGAGGTCGGCCAGGTTCTGTTCGGACAGGCCCTTGCCCGACAGCGCGAGCTGGATGATCGGCACCGTCGAGGCGCTGTAGTTCAGGATCAGCGGCGGCGTGGTGCCGGGCGGCAGCTGGCGCAGCAGCGTCTGCGCCACCGCCGTGACCTGCGCGTTGGCCGTATTGATGTCGACGCCGGGCTGGAAGAAGATCTTGACGATGCCGAAGCCGGCGATCGACTGCGCCTCGGTGTGCTCGATGTCGTTGACGGTGGTGGTCAGCACGCGCTCGAACGGCGACGAGATGCGGCCCACCATCTGGTCCGGCGACAGGCCCGTGTATTGCCAGATCACCGCGATCACGGGGATCCGGATGTTCGGGAAGATGTCGGTGGGCGTGCGCAGCGCCGCCAGCGGCCCGATGATGAGAATCAGGATTGCGAGTACGACGAACGTGTACGGTCTTCGCAAGGCAGTGCGTACTAGGCCGAGCATGGTCTTCCTGGAGAAACGATGGAGGGAAAGTCCGCGATTTCGGGCGGCGCGGCCCGGCACAACGCCGGGATACTACCGGTTCATTTTGCGCATCGCCACTCCGTTCTCCGCTTGCTGGCAGGGCTGCCAGATTCGCGTCAGCCAGGGGCGCCGGAGCGGCCGTTGCGGCCTGCCGGCAGGCGGGGCCGGCGCGGTGCGGAACGCGCACGGGCGTGTTGTCGGGCAGATGCGAACGGCGGCGTTCGCGACGCATGCCGGCGAACCTCGATGGGCGCCGTGATTCGCCGCGAGGCGTACCCGCCCGGTGACCGCGACGATGCGATTCGTCGGGACGGCGCGTGCGGTTTTTCCCGATGTTCGCCGGTGCCGCGGGTTGGTGGCGGGTGGTGCGCGCGGCGGGAAAGGCGCCAGGCGGGAGGCTGAAGGAGGAAGGGCGTGTGGCCGGCGGGTTTGCCGGCGCGGGATCGGCCGGATCGTGAGAGTCGTTGCGCGATGGTGAATCGGGCATGGATCGGCACGGGCTCCGGGACGCGCCACGCGCGGTGTCCGCCCGCTTCGACTGCCGGTTCGTCGCTCGCGTCGCTTGACCGGCGTGATGCCGGCCCGCTCGACGGCCGCCGGCCCGCCGGGTTGCCGAGCCGGCCGGCCGAAAGTCCGCTGCCGGAGGCCGGCGACACGACCTGCCGCCGGCCTTCCCCGGCTCGCTACCGCCTCAGCGCCCCTGCCCGGCCGCGAGCCGCGCGAGCGCCGCGGCCACGCCGGCACCGTAGGCCGGATCGGCCTTCGCGCAGTTGTCGACGTGGCGCTGCTTGACCACGTCGCGCGCATCGCCCATCGCGCGCGCGGTGTTGTCGAACAGCGTCTGCTGCTGGGCGGGCGTCATCATGCGGAACAGGTCGCCCGGCTGCTGGTAGTGGTCGTCGTCGACGCGGTGGTCCCAGTGCGCGGCGGCGCCGTCGATCTCGAGCGGCGGCTCGTTGAGCTGCTGCTGATCGGCCCACACGCCCTTGCTGTTCGGCCAGTACGACGGCGTGCCGCCGAGGTTGCCGTCGGTGCGCATCGCGCCGTCGCGGTGGTAGCTGTGGAACGGGCACTTCGGCGCGTTCACGGGGATGTGGTTGAAGTTCACGCCGAGCCGGTAGCGCTGCGCGTCCGCGTACGAGAACAGCCGCGCCTGCAGCATCTTGTCCGGCGAATATCCGATGCCCGGCACGATGTTGGCGGGCGAGAACGCGGCCTGCTCGGTCTCCGCGAAGAAGTTCTCCGGGTTGCGGTTCAGCTCGACCTGGCCGACCTCGATCAGCGGGAACTCGCGCTTCGACCAGACCTTCGTCAGGTCGAACGGATTGAAGCGGTGCGCCTTGGCCTGCGCATCCGTCATCACCTGGATGAACAGCGTCCAGCGCGGAAACTCGCCGCGCTCGATGCTCTCGTAGAGGTCGCGGTGATGCGTCTCGCGATCGCGGCCTACCAGCGCCTCCGCCTCGCCGTCGGTCAGGTTCTCGATGCCCTGCTGCGAGCGGAAGTGGAACTTCACCCAGCTGCGCTCGTTGGCGGCGTTCAGGAAGCTGTAGGTATGGCTGCCGAAGCCGTGCATGTGGCGGAACGTGCGCGGGATGCCGCGTTCGCTCATCACGATCGTCACCTGGTGCAGCGCCTCGGGCAGCAGCGACCAGAAATCCCAGTTGCTGTCGGCGCTGCGCAGGCCGGTGCGCGGGTCGCGCTTGATCGCGTGGTTCAGGTCGGGGAACCGCAGCGGATCGCGGAAGAAGAACACCGGCGTGTTGTTGCCGACCACGTCCCAGTTGCCTTCCTCGGTGTAGAACTTCAGCGCGAAGCCGCGGATGTCGCGTTCGGCGTCGGCCGCGCCGCGCTCGCCCGCCACCGTCGAGAAGCGCGCGAACATCGGCGTGCGCTTGCCGATCTCCGAGAACAGCCTGGCCTTCGTATAGCGCGTGACGTCGTGCGTGACCGTGAAGGTGCCGTGCGCGCCGGCACCCTTCGCATGCATGCGCCGCTCGGGGATCACCTCGCGGTCGAAGTGCGCGAGCTTCTCGATCAGCCAGACGTCCTGCAGCAGCGCCGGGCCGCGCGGGCCGGCCGTCTGGATGTTGAGGTTGTCGCTGACCGGGGCGCCGGTGGCGTGGGTCAACGGCGCGGTGGCGGTCGTCTTGTCGGACATGGACTTTCTCCTGAACGGGCGTGGGGAGGCGCGTGCCGGTCTCGGCGAGCCGGCGCGTGAGGATGCCGGCCGGCGCTCGCCTCCGCTGGGCGATCGCCGGCCTGGTTGCCGCGGCACGCAGCCGGGATCGCGGGAGCCGCGCCGGTTGCTGTGTCGCAAAACGCAATAAGTTTCCGTTTATTGATAGTTGATATCAATGTTGGCGGCACGACGATTCCTGCCATTTCACGCTGCCGACGGACATGCCGGCCGGCGCGCCCGGGCGGCTCGCGCGGGCCGGTCGTCAGGCGGCCCGACACTATCGGTCTCATTCGTTTATTAAATTTCACAGTCGGGGCGCGAACGGCGATAGTGCGGATCCACGTCAGATCCGCGAACGACTGGCGGCGAACCGCAACGCGACCTGGAGCGACATGACACCCGAATCCCGTTTCCCCGGCCGGCCCGACGGCACCCGTACCGGCACCGGCGCCGCGCCCGCGGTCCTGAGCGAGCTGCTGCGGCAGGCCGACGTGACGATCGACGGCCCGCGCGCCTGGGACATCCAGGTCCACGACGCGCAGGTCTACCGGCGCGTGTTCGCGAGCTGGTCGCTCGGGCTCGGCGAGGCCTACCTGGACGGGCAGTGGGATTGCGACCGGCTCGACGTGCTGTTCACGAAGCTGCTGCGCGCCGACCTCGACGGCGCCGCGCTGGGGCTGGCAAAGCTGCGGCTCGCCGCCGGGCATCTGCGCCACCGCCTGTTCAACCTGCAATCGGAGAGCCGCGCGTTCCAGGTGGGCGAGCAGCACTACGACGCCGGCAACGACGTGTTCGAGGCGATGCTCGATACGCGCATGATCTATTCGTGCGGCTACTGGGAACACGCCACCGATCTCGAGCAGGCGCAGATCGACAAGCTCGACATGCTGTGCCGCAAGCTGCGGCTGCGGCCCGGCGAGACGCTGCTCGACATCGGCTGCGGCTGGGGCGGGCTCGCGAAGTTCGCGGCCGAGCGCTACGGCGCGAAGGTGACCGGCGTGACCGTCTCGAAGGAGCAGCTCGCGCTCGCGCAGGAACGCTGCCGCGGGCTGCCCGTCACGCTGTTGCTGCGCGACTACCGCGAGCTGCGGGGCCGCTTCGACAAGATCGTCTCGGTGGGCATGTTCGAGCACGTCGGGCCGAAGAACTACGCGACCTACTTCGACACCGCGAAGCGCCTGCTCGCGCCCGAGGGCGTGTTCGTGCTGCACTCGATCGGGATCGCCACCGAGGCGGCCGGCACCGATCCGTGGATCGACCGCTACGTGTTCCCGAACGGCAAGCTGCCGTCGGCGCGGCAGATCGTCGAGGCCGTGGACGGGCGCTTCATCATCGAGGACTGGCACAACTTCGGCCCCGACTACGACCGCACGCTGATGGCCTGGTGGGACCGCTTCGAGGCCGCGTGGCCGGCGCTGCAGGCGCGCTATGGCCAGCGTTTCTACCGCATGTGGAAATACTATCTGCTCTGCTGCGCGGGCTTCTTCCGCTCGCGGCAGGGCCAGCTCTGGCAGCTCGTGCTGACCCATCCCGAGCGCTCGGAGACCTACCGCTCGGTGCGGCTGGGCGGCGGCCTCGGGTGCTGAGGGCGGGCGCGCCGGCAGGGACGCCGGGCGCCGCGCGTTCGCGTGGACGGCACACGGTTCGCGCGGCGGGCTTGTTGCTCCGCGGCGGCGCGTGGACAATCACGGCAGCGCCGCCCGGGCCGCCGGGCGCGCCGTACCGTTTCCTGCCGGGCCAGCCTCGATGCTCCGATCCCTCGCCGTTCCCGGCGGCGCCATCCTGGCCTGCCTGCTGTTGCTGCCGAGCCCTCGCGCGCGCGCGGCCGATCCCGACTTCCTCTGGAACCGGCTGAGCCAGCAGTGCCTGCCGCGCTATCTCGCCGATCACGATCCCGGGCCCTGCGCGCGTGTCGATCCCGAACGCGGCTACGCGCTCTACAAGGTCGACGGCGACCGCTACCAGTATCTGCTGCTGCCGACCGTGCGCGTCACCGGCATCGAGGACGCGCGCCTGCAGGCGCCCGACGTGCCGGACTATTTCCAGTTCGCGTGGCAGGCGCGCGCGCGGGTGCGCGAGCGGCTCGGCCGGCCGCTGCCGGACACCGACGTGGCGCTGACCGTCAACGCCGCAAACGCCCGCTCGCAGAACCAGCTGCACATCCACGTCTCGTGCCTCGCGCCGGCCGCGCGCGCGGTGCTGGGCCGGCTCGACGCGACGCGGCTCGGCGACGGCTGGTTCACGCTGCCCGAGCCGCTCGCGGGGCGTCGCTACGAAGCGAGGAAGCTGAGCGCGGCGCAGCTGGCGGCGACCAACCTGTTCGCGCTGGTGGGCGAGCACGTCGCCGCCGGGCACCGGCGGCTCGCCTACACCGGCATCGCGCTCGTCAATCTCGCGCCCGACACGTTCCTCGTGCTCGAGGCGACGGGCGGCTTCTGGCGCGGCGTGCCGGCCGAGGAGATCCAGGACCACGCCTGCCGCATCGCGCAGTGAGCGCAGCGGGCCGTGACAACCCGTGACAACCCGCGTTTCCTGGCGTCAACGAAAACGAGGACGACGGCAGCGCCGTCGTCCTCGTCCCGCTGCCGCGCACCGAGCGCTTACTGCCCGTCGCCGACCAGCCCGGTGCGCTCCTGCGCGCCCCAGCGCTGGTTGCCGCGCAGGAAGTGGACCCAGCCGAGCGCGGCGCCCGCGTGGCGCAGCACCTGGAAGCTGAACGGTTCGAGCACCGAGGCCACCAACGCGATCGCGAGGCTCGAATGCTCGCGGCTGCCGGTCCAGCGGCGGTACAGGTGGATCGACCAGAGGTGGAACGCGAAGTCGATCGCGATCTTCGCCGCGATCACGCCCGAGATCGACAGCGCGACGTGGAACCGGTGCTGGCAGAGGAACAGCATCAGCAGCACGATCGCGGTGAGGCCGTAGATCGGCTGCAGGGTGTCGAGCGCCTTGACCGGCAGCATCAGCAGGCCGAGCTGGCCGTAGCGGCGGTTGCCGGTCATGTCGCGGTTCCAGTACTGCGTCTGCAGGAAGCCCGCGAACCAGCGGCGGCGCTGGCGCAGGAAGCTGCGCAGCGTGCCGGGCGCGTCGGTGCGCGCGTGGGCGTCGCCGATCACGCGCACGTTCCAGGTCTCGCCGTTCTCCACCGCGTAGCGGCGCAGCCGGTGGATCAGCTCGTAATCCTCCACCAGGCAGGCGCCGTCGAAGCCGCCCACCTTCAGCAGCGCGTCGCGCCGGAAGCAGGCGAACGCGCCCGAGATCAGCAGCAGGCTGTCGGCGCGCATCCAGGCGAAGCGCGAGATGAAGTTGCGGATGTATTCGTAGGTCTGGAACCACTGGAAGAAGCGGCCCGACAGGTCGCGCGCACAGATCGGCGTGAGGATCCCGGTGGCGGCCACCAGCGCCGGCTCGGCCGCGAACGCGCGGCGCATCGCGGCGCAGGCGTCGGGCGCGAGCCGCGTGTCGGCGTCCACGGTCAGCACCGCGTCGGTGTCGAGATGGATCAGCGCGGCGTTGAGCGCGGCCGCCTTGCCGCCGTGCGGCACGCGCAGCCAGCGCAGGTTCGGATGGCGCGTGCTGGGCGCGCTCAGCTCGCCGTCGGGCGCCTGCACGAGGCCGTACTGGGCGGTCAGCACCTCGATGGTGGCGTCGGTCGAGCCGTCGTCGGCGAACACGATCTGCTGCAGCGGCTCGGTCTGCCCGAACAGGCCGTCGAGCGTGACCTTGATCACGCTCGCCTCGTTGTAGGCGGCCACCACCACGCCGAGCGACGGCCGGCGCGCGCCGGGCGCGGGGGCGGCCGGCGCGTGGACGCGCGCGAGCGGCCCGGCGAGCGGCAGGATCTTGATGGCCACGAACGTGAGCAGCAGCGTGTCGTAGATCACGTAGGCGATGCCCACCGACCACGACACGAGGCCCGGCGCCAGCGCGCGCGTGAACAGCGCGATCCAGAGCAGCAGCGCGCCGCCGTGGATCAGCCGGCTCGCGAGCGGCGTATCGCGCGGCGTGAGGCGCGGCGA